>NZ_JBWKFN010000010.1:265203-302497 GCF_056434245.1 Streptomyces sp. NPDC044064 | reverse complement strand
ATGGCCCCAACGTCGTGCTTTACCGGGCAGGTCCACAGACTGCCCGACGCGCCGGAAGCTTACGGGGCCATGATCACTCGCGCCAAAGCAGCTCCCGGCCAAAGTCGCTACACCGACCGCGTTGGGACCCGACCCCCACCCTCCGAGAGGGTAAGCGGCTTTGGTCTGCTTTGTTGCCAAATCTCCACCCCCCAGGGTCCTGAACGTGCAGGTCACTGCTGTTTGCGGCAATTGATCTGATCACGCAAGCAGCGCCAAGGTAGGACCGTAAGGCGAACGCAACGAGGGTGCGGCGTTGGCGAGTTGGGAAGCCACGCGCTCATGCCGACTACACTCTCGGCCAATTTGCGCAACACAAACAGCCGTTGGGCACGGACCCGGCCAAGGATCTCTCGTGCCCCATGGCGTCAAAACGGAAGGAACTCACGTGGAACCAGGTGAGCCCGCTGTACCGCGTCCAGCATTGCTGAGCAATGCCCCAGACGGTACTGGACCGTACAGCGAAGTCTTGCTCGCGAGCAAGGCTTGCCCGGCGCGCAAGACGCGTACGGAGTCCACAACCCAAGTCGTCCAATTGATCACAGCAACGGTAAGCCTGGTGACGGTGCTTGCTCCGTGGATCATCAAGCTGCTGTAGCGTGCCCGAAGCAACAGCCGCTGACGGGGAACAGCAGGGAACGCCGGGAACCGACTCGGGTAAGCGCATGTCAACGTTCCGCCAGGTCAGGTGACATGCGCATACGCGATCTTCCAAACGGGGTCCGTGGTGACCGCCACGGACCCGACGCGGCAGCGACTCAAGCGACACGTCTCCGGGGCCATGAACCCCGCGCGAGCGAGAACCCGCGGGGCGAGTCGTCAGAAGTTCCACCCACCTGCTGAGCACCCGGCACACTTCAGGCATGACTGCCGAGCAGGCGACTGTGGTCGCCGCCTTTATAGGTGTCGTGGGTGGCCTTGCCGGCGTCTACATCGGGCGTTGGCAGGTTCGGGCCGAGGCGGTAGTGGAGCACGAGCAATGGCTCCGAGGGCAACGACGGGAGGCGTATACAGCGCTTCTCGCTGCCTGGGACGCGAGCGTCTTGAAGCTCATCGATCTGCCCCCGGACGGAGAATATTGGGCTCACCTGGAGGCCACATACCAGGGAGATCCAGTCGAGGCGATGGAAGAGAGCATCTGGAATGAGTCCCTCCAGATCAAGGAGGACCTCAAACAGCACCTTGAGCGGGTACAGCTGCTGGGCCCCGACACCGTTGATGCCGCGTGTGCCACCCTCGCCGACACTGCGGAGGCGGTAGTCCAAAGGGTTCGTCGGGTCCATTTCCCTTTGAACGAGGCAGCCATTGAGGAGCTGCACGAGCTGCGAGACCGCGCCGATGAAGCACGCACAGAGTTCTTCAGCGCCGCTCGCCAAGTCATACACACACCTCCGAGCCCAAGGCGGCGAGGGTGGGCCATCCGGCTTCTGGCCTGCGTCCGGCAACGGACCTAGCGCAACTGGCGCACTGTGCGGCCGGGGCCGTCTGCAGGCCGTCCGAGGGCAGTCAACGACGACAGACGACGACAGTTGCCGACCGCTCTCCCTCTGCTCAGAGACGGCGCGCTGGGTACCGTCGCAGGCGCCAATCCCCGAAGGCAAGTTGAGGAACATCAGAAGCTCCCCTCGATGCGATCCCGCCGATCCGCGGCCGTGTCGGCCGTCCCCGCCGCAAGCCGGACTCGCTGTTCGCCGACCGCGGCTACGACCACGACGTCTACCGCGACCAGGTCCGCACCCGCGGCATCGTGCCGGCCATCGCCCGCCGTGGCACCCGCCACGGCACCGGACTGGGCACCTACCGGTGGGTGGTCGAGCGGACCTTCGCCTGGCTCCACGGCTTCCGCCGTTTACGCATCCGCTGGGAACGTAGAGCCGACATCCACGAAGCATTCCTCAAACTCGCCTGCTGCCTCATCACTCACCGACAGATCCGCTTCCTCTGTTAGCTGTTGTCAGTAGGCTGCAGGCATGACTGAGCTGGCGGCCGGCAGGCCCGGGTTGCGCAAGCCGCGCGAGCTGCGTGATGTCCACGAGTTCCTGGACCAGGTGCGGCTCCGCCCGGGAATGTGGGTTCGCCGCGGCTCTCTTCAGCATCTGGACTCCATGCTTGTCGGTTACGCAGTGGCCTGCGAGATCCACGACAGCGATGAGAGTTTCGACCTCTGGAACGGTGGCCCCTTCTCCCAGTGGCTGTGGAAGCGGATGAACATGGCGTACCCCAGCAACCTGGGCTGGGCTGTCGAAATCGAACGGGCAGCCGAGTCGGCGGGTACGCCACCGATGGAGATGTTCTTCTTCCTCTTGGATGAGTTCCGCGCTGAGCGAGGTAGACCGCAGAGCACACAGGATAGATAGCAATCCCTCCCGACACACTGCGACCCTCACTCCCCGCCGAACGCACACCTCGCTCCACGGTTGCTCCTACCAGGAGCCATCCACCTCATTCTGTTAGCCGCTGTAAGGCAACTCCCCTTCTACTGTTCCGATCTGTCTCCCGCAACGGGCAGCCCAAAGGGCACGTCGAGTTTTGCGGACTCGGTGTAATCGAGCGCACCGAACGGCTGGTGCAGTGGGGAGGACATGAGCACACAACGTTCGTCAACTACGTCTACGACATCGCTTTGCTCGATCTCACAGCCGAGGACGAAGAGGTCGCCTGGGAGTGGATCGAGGCCCGCAGGGACGGGAGCATCACAGACAGCGAGGCTCTTCAGCTTGCGCCGAAGCGTGGCGCGAGTGGGTTAAGCACGGCATCTCAGCTCTCCCTCGGCTCCGGCGCCGTGTGGCCCGTGCCAAGGTCAGCAAGGGTCGCGACCAACGGCCGAAGCCAGGCAGCAGGGAGCATGCCGACCTTGAGCTGATCTACAAGCACTTCGACGGCCGCAAGCACGACTTCGAAGGCCTGGCCTCCGCGGTGGCGGCCCGCGTCTTTCGAGGTTCAGGCCACAGCTACGTCGAAGGCTGGTTGACACGGCGTTCCGGAGACGGCGGCGCCGACTTCGTGGGCCGTATCGACCTAGGGAGCGGCCTGGCCGGCACGAGCCTCGTGGTGCTGGGCCAAGCCAAGTGCGTGAAGCTGGACACGCTCGTCACCGCGGAGCAGATCGCTTCCGCCGCTTCGGTGAAAACCTCTTCGCTGAGCACCAGTGGCGCGGCTCCGCTCGCAGTCATCCCCTTGGCAACCGCGATGCGCCGGTAGCGGTGCGCGAGGTCCTTCACGGCGTAGGCGTACTCGGTGTACGCGTTGAGCCGACGCTCATCCCACCGGACAGACTGCTCGCGACGCCATCGGGCCCTTTCCACGATCATGGTTGTCGTCATCGACACGACTGCACCCAGCGCCACGCCGAGCAAAGTATCGCCAGTTGACCAGTCAGACTCATGAGTGCTTCATAGCCCACCGGCCGACCCGGCAACCGGAGACGAACAGGAAGCCTCCAGAGGTCAGTTGTGATACTGGCCGATACAAATCGCAGGGGTGGCAGATCGTGCTGGACCCTATGCGTAACACCGGAGAAGCAGCCGACACGCTCACACTGGTCCCCGCTGTCTGCTTGGCATCATCACCAGTGCCGCTGCCGCCACTGGTCATCCCAGGAAGGCGCGGTGGGCCAGGAGGACACCGCCTGATCAGGGTTTTCTCGCCCTGCCTCAAGGGCACCCGCCCAGTGAGCGCGGAGGTACCGAGATGAGTACCGGAGAGAAAGCCAAGGCAAAGGCCGAGCAGGTGGCAGGAAAAGCTGTGCGAAAGGTGGCCCACGCCGTGCACAAGGAAACCCTCGCAGCAAAGGGTGCCGCCCTCGAAGCGCGGGGCAGGATGCGGGGCACGAAAGAGAGGGCCAAGGACTCGTTCAAGCGCTGACAGTGTCGTGGCCGCCCTGCCAGGGAGCGCAACAGAGGCGGTTCGCGTCCTCGTGCGGTGGGCGCCCGGCACACCTCCGACACAGCCTGTGCCGCTGGGCCCCCGCTGACACGGACACGCGCTGTAGGCGGGATCTTGGGGCGTCGGCACGGGTGAACCCCGGAAACGGGCGAGGCCTCTGGCATGGGGCGGCCCGTACTGCTACAACCAGCGCGGCAGCCGGTGAGTCTCAGCTCGTGACGGGGTGGGGAGGCGCACATGGACGAGCGCACGTCCGTGCCGAGCGATGGCCGGGATCAGTATGGCTCTCCCGTCCGGTGGAGGGCGCTCGCGGTCGTCGTGGCCGTCGTGGTGTGGATGGCGTTCGGCCCGCTGGGGCCCTTGTGGCTCTATGTTCTCGGCTGGGCGGTGGCACTGGCCGCGACGGACGGTGTCTCCAGGCTGGTACGCCGCCAGGGCTGGGCCGTTCCTTCGCCGGGCCATCTCGTGGCCGGGCTGCTGCGGCTCGGGCCGGAATCGTGGCTGGTGGCCCCCCGCTGGGGCAGAGTCCGGCTGGCCGCCGGGGGTTTCCTGGTGTTCGCCACCATCGCCGGAGTCATGGGGTGGGAAGCCGGTCAGGAGTACCAGGTGCTGGCGAACCTCCGGGACCAGGGCCACCGGACCGACGCGACCGTCGTCGAGATCACCGGCCGGTCGGAGGAAGGCCGGGCGACCTCCGTGACCGTGCGCTTCGACACACCGGCCGGTCCCGTGAGTGCGGATGTCGACGTCACGCCCGGCTCAGGAAGCGATGCGAGGCCGGGAGCGCGCATACCCGTCGCGTACAACCCGGTGCGCCCTACTGAGGTCCGCCACGTTGCTTACCTCGACGGACGCGACGCCGACGGAATTCGGCAAGGGGCGATCGTGATCGGGGTGCTCGCGGCGGGCTTTCTGGTGGGCGCTGCCAGGGAGGTGCTCCGTACCAAGGGGCAAGCGGAATCGGGTAGGACGCCGGGCAGCCACCACCCCAGGACCTGAACGATCCGACGCAACCCGTTGGCCACGTCGGCAGCGCCGAGTTGCATGGCCGAGTTCACGCGATACCGGCCAGAGGAGCACTGGGTTGCCAGGAGACGGGCAGGACCACATCGACGCCGTCGCGGCGGGCCAGGGGCAGCAGCCGGCTCATCGTGGTGCCGAGGTCGTCCAGCAGGTAGGGCATCGGGCGCAGTGGCCCGTCCAGGCCGAGGAAGAAGTCGTCCCAGTGCACCAGGATGACGCGCCTGGCCCCGGTCGCGACGACTACCTCGTCCCAGTAGGTGTGGAGGAACTCGGCGGGCTGTCTGCCCAGCATGCCCACGCCCAGGTAGATGACGTCGGCATGGTGACCGCGCAGTGCGCCCGGCCGGTAGTTGGCGCTGGCTTGCAGCAGCACGCGGCCGTGGGGGTGGGTGATGAGCACGGAATAGGCGGTGCCGGTCTTCCAGGCACCGGCGCGGGCCGGCGGGACCAAGGGCTCGTCGACGGTGCCTGGGTAGTGATCTCCCGGGCTGTGCACGGAGTCCAGAAAGGTCAGCGTGAAGCTGCCGTAGGTGGCGGTGTCCCCGTGGCCGACCACCCGCAGGGACGACTCGGGGACCTCCAGGCCGCGCCCGATGTTGGCGGTGGACTCCGACCCGACCAGTTCGGCACCGGTCTCCAGAGCCCACACCGGTGCGTCGAGGGCGTGGTCGTAGTGGGAGTGCGCGCACACCACGGCGGCGAGGGTGTCCACGCGCAGCCGCTCGATGGCGGCACGGACCAGCGCACGGTCCGGGGCGATCTTGCCCATTCCCACTCGCAGCATCCCCGGGCGGGTGAGGAAACCGTCGCTGAGCAACGAAGTCTGTCCGTCCGACAGCAGCACTGAACTGGTGCCGAGGAAGTGAGCGATCAGCCCCTCCTGGTGCGTTGCGGCGCGCTGCTGGTACGGCAGGTAGGGCCGCAGACTCGGGCGGCCGATCGGCACCTTCATACGGGCATCCTCGAGGCATGGAGGCAGGGGGGCCAGCTCAAGACCTCGTGTGGTCTCTCACAACGGTCCATTCCGCGAAGCCCTGTCGTCGGCACGCGCCGGCGAGCCGCCACGAGGCGCGGACTCACCACAGGCACGACATGGCCCCATCGGTGTTCCAGAACCTGGACCACGTTTTTCACACGCTTTCGATGGCTTCTGTGACGCCGACGAGCCCGACCGGTACCTCGGCGTCAGTCCGAGAACTGAGGAAGAGGTCGCTCTGATGCGTGAGTGTCGCCGGGCGCCTCGCTCAGGTCATGGTCGCGAACGACCTGAGGGAACTCGCCGCACTGCACGAGTCCAACCTGATTCCCGGCACTCGGCATCAGCCGCAGCGTTGAGTGCATGGCCGATGTGTCTTACGGGTGAATCCAGTCGTGCGTTGATTGGCAGCCGGCGTTGCAGCGGGAAGGTCATTCTGCACGGCACGCCGGACACGTCACGGGCAGGGAGCGCTCCTATGCCGAAGTTCCTCATCCAGGCCACCTACACGCCCGAGGGGGCGAAGGGCTTGCTCAGGGAAGGTGCGAGTGGCCGCCGCGCCGCCGTCGACCACGTCGTCGCCGGCCTCGGCGGGACCGTCGAGGCCATGTACTTCTCCTTCGGAGAGGACGACCTGGTGTGCATTCTCGACTTCCCCGACCCGGTCTCCATGGCCGCCGTCAGTCTCAGCGTCAAAGCCAGCGGCGCGATCCGCACCCGGGCCACTCCCCTCCTCACCCTCGACGAGATCGACGAGGCTGCCCGCCGCCAGGTCGACTTCCGACCTCCCGGTGCGTAGGCCGAGATCGAACCCGGCAGGCCGGCCCACCTCGGCGTGCCTCCAGGCCCCGCGCTTGCGGCAGCGTGATCAAATGGGGCATGGCATCGTCCTGGACGGGTGATCGGGTACGCCTGCGCGCTGTCGAGCCCGACGACTGGACGGCGTTCATGCGCTTGGCCGACGGCGACGGGCGGCGCGGGAGCCGGCTGGAGCTTCCGAGGTCCGCCGAGAGCTACCGTGCCTGGGCCAAGGAGCAAGCCGTTGCCGAGTGCGACGACGACCGCTTCCGGTTGGCGGTGGAAGCGACGGTCTCGGGAGAGCTGGTCGGCACAGTCGGCTCACATCGCACCGGCCGTCGTTCGGGCTGGTTCGAGTTCGATGTCACGATCGGCGCCGACCACCGGCGCAAGGGCTACGCGGCAGAAGCCGTCATGCTGTTGATGCGCTTCATGTTTGCCGAGCGGCGCTATCACAAGTGCCTGGCTGCGGTCTTCGCCCACAACGAGGCGTCGCTGGCACTCATGCGTCGGCTCGGCTTCACCGAGGAGGGGCGCTTGCGGGAACACGTCTTCTTCGCCGGGCGGCACCACGACCTCGTCATGATGGGCATGCTCGCCGAGGAGTTCGGCCAGCGGCACACGATGAGCCAATGATGAGCTGGTCGTCCGAGGGTGTGCGGAACAGCACGCGCGCTTGATCAACTTTCGCTCGTCGCCCAGGACTGACCTCGGCTGCGCGAAGTGGCACGCAGGCGCAGGCCGACAGTTGCGAGACCTTCGTAGGTGGCGACCTGGTGGCTGGGTTCCGGTCCGGGCGGCTCGCTCAACCGGTAGCAGCGGGCGGTCTGCGCGGTCAGGAGCGTCAGCATCGCCATGGCCAGGGCGGTTCCCTCGCAGCCGTGCGGTCCGGTGCCGAAGGAGAGGAAGGCCCCGGGTCCGGCCGACGAGCCCTCGTCATCGAGCCAGCGCTCGGGCTGGAACCGGTCCGGGTCCGGGTGTTCCCGTGCGTCGCGGTGGGCGGTGTAGGGGCAGACGAGAACGGTGGACCCGGCATCGATGGTGTAGCCGGCGAGCTGGGTCTCTCGCGCTGTGCGGCGGGTCAGCAGCCAGCTCGGGGGACGCAGTCGGAGCACCTCGCGTACCAGTGCCTGGGTGTATTGCAGGCTGTCGAGGTGGGTGCTGGTCGTCGCGGCGGGGTCTGCGGGCAGCAGCGCGGCTTCGGCCGCGACCCGGCTCGCTGCCTGGGGGTACCGGGCCAGGTGGAGCAGGATCCATCCGGCCGCGCGGGAAGGTGTCTCGAAGGTGGCGACGGTGATTCCGGGGAGGGTGTCGAGGACGGCCTCTTCCGGCAGCAGGCCGTAGCGGGGGGAGGGCCGCAGCATCTGTCCCAGCGTGTCGTCACCGAGTCGGCCCGATGAACGGCGCCGGCGGACGATGGGCCGCAACGCGTCGGTGAAGGCGACCTGTTGGCGGGTACGGAACCGCCGTGCCGGTGTGGGGACCCAGCGCGGCCATTCCCAGCGCGAGGGGCGGGCGAGCACCTCGCGGGCCAGGAAGAGCTGGAAGGCATGGGGCAGCAGGGTGGGGGCGTCTTCGGAGTAGAGGTAGCGCACGCCGATCTCTGCCAGGGCGTGCCGGACCGGGGGCAGAACTTCGACGTCCTGGTCCGTGGGCCACTGGTCGACGAATCGAGCGGTCCCGGGCGCGATCTCACCGATCCGGGCCGCGACCGCCTGGGCGCGCAGTCCGCGCATGCGGGCGGCGTGAGCGTGTGCACGCTCCTCGGGTGTCGGTGCTCCGCCCGACCGCTTCGGCGGCGGGAAGAGCGGCGAGGGCGCCTTGGGGAAGTCGTTCGCCCGGCGCAGGACCGCTTCACACGGCTCCGCCGTGGCTGCTACGTAGACACCTGGCTCCAGCTGCCAGACGTCCCCGCACTCGTCGGCGCCACGTCGCGCCACTCCCAGCCGGTCGCGGTTCCAGGCGGCGAAGCCGCCTTCGGGCAGCCGCGGCGGCTCATTCGTCCGGCCCATGAGATCGTCCCTGACTCTCGCGCCTGTCCGGGCCGACGTCGTCGGCAGCGTGGACGGGAGCCGGCGTGCGCCCGTGGGCGCGCGCCGGCAGTGCGGTCAGTCCTAGTCGCCGGCGTAGGCATCCCACTCGTGGGCCCCGTACGCGCCGTAGTGACGGGTGAAGGACAGCTTGCCAAGCAGCTTGGCGATCATGGTGTACTCCTCTCGCCTGTCTTCAGCGTCACATGCCGCACGGCCCATACTGCCACATATGTCACATATGTGATATGGGGCACTTTTGCGGCGGCTGCCGCACTCCCCGGACGTCCGGCGCTGACGGCCACCGACAGCTGAATCGCAGCTCGCAGCCTTGATCAAACCGCTTCGATCATGGTCCGAGGGGTCCGGCATCCAGATCTGCCATCAGCGGCGGATCATGCGCCTGGCCGGGGAGCACGCAGGTGTTGACGCCGGGCCAGCTCCTCGTCGTCGACCAGGGTGAGCATGGGCCGACCCGGCGCACACATCATGGTGACGAGGAAGTGGCTCCAGGAGTCGGTCCGGTTGTTCCCGTCCTGGTAGTGGATGACATCGCCGCCCGGCTCCCAGAACGTCTCTCCGGCCTTGATCACCCGCTCGGGCTCGCCTTCCAGCTCGAAGAGCATCTCCCCTTCCAGCATGTAGCCGAAAGCGGGCCCCGAGTGCCGGTGCGCAGGGGTGCCGGGGTCGCCGGGAGGAAACTCGACGAGGACCGTCATCGCCTCTGCCCCCGCAGGAATGGACGGCGGTTTCGCCGACTGCAGCACGGTGAGCGCCGTCTTCCATGCTTCCGAGCGCGGCCAGCTCTCACCGCTGCCTGCCGCCGGATCATTGTTCGACATGGCGAGGCCTCCGGTGGGTGGGCCGGGCGGTTCAGGAAAGCCAGTCCCTGTAGTGGGTGGGGGCGATGCGCGTGTCGCCCTTGGCGATGAGGGCGTCGCCCGGGACGGCGGAGAACATGCCGGCGGTGTCGTCGGTGACGACTGTGCGGCTGTCGGAGCGGGCGTTCAGCGTGATCCTGCCCAGTTCGTCGAGGGGGAAGACCTCGGGCCCGGCGACGTTCAGGGTGCCGTTCAAAGGGCTGCCGGCGGCGACGTCGGCGACGGCGTCGGCAACGTCCTGGGCGGCGATCGGCTGGATCGGGGTGGTGGGCAGGTGCACGGTGTCGCCCTCGGTGGTCCAGGACAGGACGGCGTCCATGAACTCCATGAACTGGGTGACGCGGACGATCGAGTAGGGGATCGTCCCGGCTTTGAGAATGCCTTCCTGGAGGGCCTTGGCCCGGTAGTAGACGAGGTCGGGCACCTGGTCGGTGCCGACGATCGAGAGGATGACGACGTGCCCGACCCCTCCCTTCTGGCCGGCGGCCAGGAGATTGTCCATGGAGGTCTGGAAGAAGGCCGGGGAGGCGTCGTCGAAGGTCGGGGAATTCGTCACGTTGACGACGACGTCGACGCCGGCCACCGCCTCCTCCAGGCCCTGGCCGCTGATCACGTCGACACCTGTGGACATGGAGTGCGGCACGGCCTCGTGCCCGGCCTCGTTCAGCTTCTTCACGACCTTCGCCCCGATCAGGCCGGTACCGCCGATGACTGCGAACTTCATTGGTCACCTTTCGTTCCGCGCCGGCAGGTCATACGCCCAGACTGCGACGGTGCGGTGCGCAGCGCACGCGGGCAGGGTGCGGTGCGTGGCGCAAGCGGGCTGCGGCTCCTTGTCACTCCGAGGGGGAGCCGGTGCAATGCGCGGCGACCGACTCCCCCGCGCCCGAGCGAACCCGTTTGCGAAGCTCGAAAGCGCGGCTCGCGCGTATGACAACGGACAGTGCCTTGGCGTACAACATGCTGGCGTCACCTGCTGTCGCCGCGTCAGCGGTACAGCGTGCCCTCAACTCCTGGGAGAACGTGTGCTCCTGAGCGATGCGGATGGCCTCTTCGCCGCCTTGGCCGCCCTGAAACTGCCGCGTGGCGAGTACGTGGTGTGCGGGTCTGCCGCCCTGTACGTCCGGGGTCTGCGTGCGCGCATGGGTGACCTGGACGTTCTCGCCCGAGGCGAGGCCTGGGAGCGGGCCCTCAGGCTGGGTGCTCCGGAGTCGACGGTCTCGGGATACGGCCTGAGGGTTGTCCACCCCACGGCTTCGATCGAAATCATGGACCGCTGGACCCCGGGCTGGTCGACCGACCGGCTGATCGACGACGCCGATGTCATCGACGGCGTCCCCTTCATGCGGCTCGGAGACGTTCTGCGGTGGAAGATCGCGGCTGCCAGGCCGAAGGATCACGCCGATGTCGCGGCGATCCGGCATCTCTACCGCATCTGGACGGGCGCGGCGGCGCCGCTCTCGCCTCCTGTCCCGGCTGCGCAGGGGCTTGGACGGCCCGCCGCCGTGGAGGAGACGCCGGCAAAAGGAGAGGACGTTCGCCGTATCCCAGGTGTGCGGCTGTCCGATTGAGGCCGCCGCGAGCCGTGCGCCGTATGGGAGCCTGCTCGGGAGTGGCAGCGAAGTGCGCTTCGCCCGGGCCGCTTCCCGGGGCTTCTGAACCGTCGCAGCCGCCGCTGTCGCCGCGTCACCACGGTGCCGGGACGGGCCGCATGGGGCCCGTGATGCAATGGGGCCCGACGGAGCAGATCTCGGTGTGGGGTGGGGCGTGTTGAGTAACGGTGGGCCCGATACGGGGAGTTTCGAGCCGTTGGAGGACGGCGATCCGCGGACCGTGGGCGGCTACCGGCTGGTGGCCCGGCTCGGGGCCGGCGGCATGGGGCGGGTCTATCTCTCGCACACGCCGGGTGGACGGGCCGTCGCGGTCAAGGTGATCCGGCCCGAGCTGGCCGAGAACGCCGAGTTCCGCAAGCGGTTCCAGGCCGAGGTGGCCGCGGCCGGCCGGGTCCACGGGATCTACACCGCTCCGGTCATGGACAGCGACACCGAGGGGGCCGTGCCGTGGTGTGCGACCGCCTATGTGCCGGGGCCTTCCCTCTCCGAGGCCGTTCGCGAGCACGGGCCGCTGCCCGTGGACACCGTGCTGCGGCTGATCGCCGGTGTCGCGGAGGCGCTTCAGGCCGTGCACCGCGAAGGCATCGTGCACCGGGACCTCAAGCCGTCGAACGTGCTGCTCGCCTCCGACGGCCCACGCGTCATCGACTTCGGTGTGGCGCGCGCGGCTGACGCCACGTCACTGACCCAGAGCGGTACGGCCCTGGGCACGGTCGCCTACATGGCACCGGAGCAGGTGCTCGGCGCGGAGGCCGCCCCCGCCGCCGATGTGTTCGCGCTCGGGCAGACCGCCGTGTTCGCGGCGACGGGCGGCGCCGCGTTCGGCGACGGCGATCCGCACGCGGTGCTGTACCGGGTGGTGCACGCGGAGCCCGATCTCAGCCGGGTGCCGGCCGAGATTCAGGATCTGGTGGCCCGGTGTCTGCGCAAGCCCGCCGCCGAGCGGCCCACCGTCGAGGAGGTCATCCGCTCCGTCCAGGAGATCCAGGCGTACCGCGGTGACGAGGCGCGGTTCGCGTCCGGGGCGTGGCTGCCGGGCGAGTTGGCCGCGGGGATCGAGGCGCGGGCCGCGGACGCCGATCAGGCCCGGGGGCGGGTGGTGGACACGGGCGGTACGACGGCTCGGGCCACTCCCCACGCGGGCGCTTTCGGGGCGTTCGGGGAAGCCGGCGGTCCCGGTGCCGCCCATGCTCCCGGCGGTCCCCATGTTCCCGGCGGTCCCGGTGCTCCGTATGCGCCGGGCGCTCCTGGCGCTTTCCCCTCCGCCGGTCCCGCCGGACCTGCCGGTCCCGGTGCCTTCGGGCCGCCGGCCGCCTACGCCCCCACCCCGCCGTCCCACACCGCGCTGCCCGGGCCCTTCGTCATGGCGCCGGGGGGCGTGCCGGGTGCGTACGCTCCGGTCGGTGGGCCGCAGTCGCAGGTGCCGGCCGACGCGCAGACCGCGCCGGTGGCCGCCGGCGGCAAGGAGCACAAGGGACGCAAGGGGCGAGTGTGGCTGCTGTCCGCGGCCGCCGTCGCACTCGTCGCCTGTGGGGCCGCCGTCACCTTGCTGTTCGTTCCGGGGGACGGCCACAAGGGCGGTACGCAGGCTCGGGAAGTGGCAGCGTCGCACTCGGCCACGACCACCGAGCCGTCGCCGTCGTCGTCCGGCTCCCCCTCCGCCAAGGCCTCGAAGAAGGCGAAGGCCACCAAGTCCGCAGTGCCGCCCAGCCCTTCGGGGCCCCCGACGCCCACGCGAACCGTGTCCTCGGCACCGCCGAGCACCGCGGCGAGCAAGCCCGCGGCTCCGAAGGCGCCCGTCCCGGTGACGTACGCCGGGATCCGGATGACCAAGAGCCATGACCTGTACCTGGCGGACAACCCGGTGCGGGCCAAGGCCGACACCGGTACGTCCGACGAGGATCTGACCTACGCGGTCTACTCCTCGGGCGCGCTCCTCGCTCCCGGCACCACTTCCGGCAGCTCTCTGGCGCTGCTGCCCGTGGGCCGGCAGGGGAGCCTGGACGTGTGCAGGGCGGCGACCGGTTACAAGAGCTACATCTGGATCAAGGACCTGACCGTCGGCCGGCAGATGTGCGTGATCAGCGGGACGGGGCACGTCGGGCTGGTGACGTTCCGGGGTTCGTCCGGGACGACGTACGCCGATCTGGACGTGAAGGTGTGGCGCAACGCGGCCTAGGACGTACCGTCGGCCGGGTGCAGCGGTTCACGGGGATCGGGTGCAGCGGCGAAGCCGGTCCCTTCCGGACCGCGGCTACCGTGCGCCGGGGCCCTGCAGTGACTCCTCGTCGTCGTTCGCGGCGTACGGGTGGACGAATCCCTCGGCGTCGTAGGGGGTGAACCAGTCGCCCGCTCCGCTGGGGTCGATGTCCAGGTCGTCCTCGGTGAGGTCCCCTTCGAAGCTGTCGGCGAAGGTCTCCAGAGCCGCGCTGACCTCGTCGGTGAGGAGGTCGTAGAGGTCGGCCGTCACCTCGGCCCGGGTGAGGAGGAATCTCAGCAGCAGTTCTTCCGCGATGCAGGTCGGACGGGCGGGGTGCGGCTGGGTGAGACGGGCGGTCATGGTCACCGCCGTGACGGTGAGGCGGCGGGCGAACAGGACGGTGTACTCGTCGGCGAACTGCGGGGGCAGGTCGTCCAGGAGCATGAAGGTGGCGTCGCTCTCGGCCACGGTCGGACCGTCCTCCTCCAGGCTCGCGAGGTCGGTGAAGAGTTCGTCCACCAGGAGGTCGATGGCGAACACGAGGGCGCCGGCCGCGACCTCCGCGGCCTCCCGGCCGACGGTCCGCTCCCCGGGATCGTCGGAGTAGCCGAAACGGTCGAGGGGGCAGGCCGCGAGCAGGGGCGCCAGGGCGCGGAGTCTGGAGCGCATGGCCTCGACCTCGGCCGGGTCGATACGGCCCTGGGCCGGGGCGGGCTCGGTGGCCCGGTGGCGTCGGGCTCGTTCGGCCGGGTCGGACGGCGGGGCGTCGGGGCCGTCGGCCGCGTCGAGGCTCTCCTGGAGGAGTTCGGAGTTCAGCTCGACCGCGCACCGGGTGATCTGCCAGTCGGCGAGCGGTTCGGTGCGTTCCAGGAGTTCTGCCACGACCTCGCGGGCGGCGTCCTCCGCGAACTCCAGCGCCGGTGCGTCGACGAAGAGCTTCAGCAGGACGCCTCCGGGATGGGCGGCGATGACGTCGTCCATCAGCTCTATCTCCATGCCGTCGGGCCCTTCGATCGCCTCGAGCGAGTCGAACCCCTTCCTCAGCAGGAAGATGACGCCCTCGCGCTGGAGCGCGTCGAGTTCCGGAGCACCCTTGGGAGGGGCCATGGCCACGGTCACCATGTATGTCACCCCCTCATCGTGCCCGAGTCGTCCCACCTGGGGGGAGGGAATCGGGGGGTCGTCTTCGGCCGTCGGCCGTGCCGCTGTCCCGGCCGGTGACCTTCGGGGCGGCCGGGTCAGGCCGAGCGCTTGCGGGACGCCGCCTTCTTGGCCGGGGTCTTCTTCGCGGTCGTCCTGGCGCTGGACGCCGTCTTCGCGGTCTTCGCCGTGGACTTGGACGTCGTCTTCGCCGCGTTCGTCTTCGCGGCGGTGGTCTTCGCGGCGGTGGTCTTCGCGGCGGTCGTCCTGGACGTCGACTTCCTGGCCGGCGTCGTCTTCTTCGCGGCCGTCTTCTTCGCCGCCGTGGCCGTCGACTTCTTGCCGCCCGTCTCCTTCGGGGTGGCACGGCCGCGCGCGAGGGACCTGACCTCGGCCTCCGCTGCCGGTGCCTCGCCCCGGGACTCCCGGGCCGCGCGCACGCTCTTCTCCAGGGCCGCCATCAGGTCGAGCACCTTTCCGCCGGCGGCGGGCTCGGGGGCCTCGGGAGGACTTTCGCCGGCCGCCTTCGCCGCGATGACCTCCTCCAGCGCCTCGCGGTACTCGTCGTGCAGGTCCTCGAGATCGACCTCGCCGAGCGTGTCCATCAGGGCGTCCGCGAGGTCCAGCTCCTTGTCGCGGACGGTGACGTCCGCGTCCGGGGCGACGCCTTCGGGGGCGCGTACCTCGTCCGGCCAGAGGAGGCCGTGCATGGCGATGGCGTCCCCGACCACGCGCAGCATGCCCAGGCGTTCGCGGCCGCGCAGCGCGTACTTGGCGATGGCGACCTTGTTGCTGCGTTTGAGCGCCTCGCGCAGGAGGGTGTACGGCTTGGCGGCGGGGGCTCCGCCGGCGGCGAGGTAGTAGGCCGCGTCCATCTGGAGCGGGTCGATCCGGTCGGCCGGCACGAAGGCGACGATCTCGATGGTGCGGGCGGTCGGGATCGGGAGGTGGGAGAGGTCCTCGTCGCTGATCGGGATGATCGATCCGTCCGCGTCCTCGTATCCCTTGCCGATCTCGGCCTGGCTGACCTCGCGGTCCTCCAGTTCGCACACCTTGCGGTAGCGGATACGGCCGTTGTCCTCGGTGTGGATCTGGCGGAAGGAGATCGAGTGGCTCTCGGTGGCGTTCACCAGCTTGATAGGGATGCTGACGAGACCGAAGGAGATGGCGCCGTTCCAAATGGATCGCACGTGCAGCACCGTTCCTTCCGGATTCTGGTGTTGTGTGACCTTATGCCTGGAATGGTCATCCTATGACGCCTATCACGGACGTGGAGGGGAGACGGGTCGCGCTCAGCAACCTGGAGAAGGTGCTGTATCCGGAGACCGGCTTCACCAAGGGGGAGCTGGTGCACTACTACGCGACCGGCGCCGAGGTGCTGCTGCCGCATCTGCGCGACCGCGCGGTGTCCTTCCTGCGCTATCCGGACGGGCCGGACGGGCAGGTGTTCTTCACCAAGAACGTGCCGCCGGGTACGCCCGGGTGGGTCACGACCGCCGAGGTGCCGCGGTCGGAGGGGCCGGCCCGGATGGTGGTCGTACAGGACCTGGCGAGTCTGGTGTGGGCGGCGAACCTGGTCACCGAGTTCCACACGCACCAGTGGCTGGTCCAGTCACCGGACGAGGCCGACCGGCTGGTGTTCGACCTGGATCCCGGGGCGCCCGCGACGATCGTGCACTGCTGCGAGGTCGCGCTGTGGCTGCGGGAGCGGCTGGCGGCGGACGGCATCGAGGCGTACGCCAAGACGGCGGGGTCGAAGGGGCTGCATGTGCTGGCGGGGGTGCGCGGGGGCTCTTCCGAGCGGGCGAGCGAGTACGCGAAGGCGCTGGCGGTGGAGGCGGAGGGGGCCATGCCGCGGCTGGTGGTGCACCGGATGACGCGGAGTCTGCGGCCGGGAAAGGTGTTCGTGGACTGGAGTCAGAACGCGGGGCGCAAGACCACGGCGGCGCCCTACACGCTGCGGGCGCGGCGGGTTCCGCTGGTGTCGGCGCCGGTGACGTGGGAGGAGGTCGCGGGGTGCCGGGTGGCGGGGCAGCTGGAGTTCGTGGCTGGGGACATGGCGCCGCGCCTGCAGGACCATGGGGATCTGCTGGCGCCGCTGCTGGACTCCGGGCGGGCGGTGGCGCTGCCCTGAGGAGCGGTGCCGGACGGGCCGTGTCCTCGAACGCAGGACGGGCCGACCGGTACGGGCCGCCTCACAGCTTCCCCCACGTCCCGCGGTCCCGTGCCATCGCTTGCAGCGCCTCCACGTCCGCCGGCTTCAGCACTGCGCCCAGGCGGGCCAGGGTCGGCAGGTCGGTGTGCCGGAGGATGCGGACGCCCCGGGGCGGGGCCGTGACGCGCAGGTCGGCGGGGTCGACCAGGGCCAGGACGGGGTGGACCTCGGCTGTGAGGGCGTAGGAGGCACGGTCGGTGGTGGCGCGGAGGCGGCGGAGCAGGGGCTCCGGGTCGTGGCGGCCCAGGGTGACCATCGGGTCGGTCACCCGGACCCGCTGTTTACGGGCGTACAGGGCGTGCACGACGCAGAGGCCGCCAGGGCCTATGAGGAGGTGGTGGATGCGGTCGCCGCCCGGGAGCGGGATGGAGTGCAGGGTGTGCCAGCCCGCCCCTTCCAGCTGGTCCAGGGCGTCGCCGGCGGCCTGCTCGGCGGCCAGGGCGCGCCTGCGCGGGTCCGGGCGGAGTCGGTGGGCGGGGGCGGGGTCCCGGTCGAGGGCGACGAGCAGGGCCTCGCCGGGGCGGTTGGGCGCGAGGTCGTCGTCCGGGTGCAGGGTCAGCCGGGCCAGTTCCGCGGGTGTCGGCACCGGGGGCGGTCCCACGGTCACCGGGCCGGTCAGGAAGGGCTTGAGGGCCTCCAGGACATCGGCCTCGCGGTCCTCGGCGATCAGGTTCACCCGGCCGGTCTCACGGTCGTACCAGGCGATGTTCCCTCCGTCCCGGCCGCAGACGTACAGGCGTTCGTGACCGTGCCGCCAGGTCGGCACCACGCGCAGACCGCTCATGCGCCATCACCCCTCGACCATGGGAACAGGCGGGGTGCTCGCACGCAAGAACCCGGTTACCTTGGAGAGCGGCCCTGCGAGGGGGAGTTGGGGAGGCGCCGTTGCGGACCCGCGGAAAGCAGCCCGACGTACCGGCTCCGGAGAGCCCCTGGGACGAGATAGAGCCCCGCCTGTGGATGGGCGGGCACGAGTTCCGGGGCCGTTCCGGTCGGCTGGAGTCCGCCGTCGTGCGAGATCAGTTCGACGTGGTGCAGTCGCTCCTGAGGCTGCCGGGGTACGGCCCCGGCCCCGGGACCGAGCATCACGTGTGGCCGATACCGGACGGACCGCTGGACGGCACGCAGCTCGCCGGGGTGATACGGCTCGCGCGCGCGGCGCACGAGGCGCTGGACACCGGCCACTCGGTGCTCGTCCGCTGCTACCACGGCTACAACCGCTCGGGCCTGGTCGTCGCGCACACGCTGGTCCGGCGGGGCCGCAGCACCGAGGAGGCGATCGAGCTGATCCGCGCCCGGCGCTCCCCGTGGGCGCTGCACAACGACCTGTTCGTGGAGTACCTGCGCGCTGGACTGGCCACCGCCCGGCTGCTGGAAGAACTGGCCGAGTAGCCTCTCCCCCAGCACCGCCCCGAGTGCGCAAAAAGGACTTCCCTACGAATAAGGTGTACGGGGCTACTCTCGCCCCCGAATCCTCAGGAGCCCCGTGTCAGCCCGTCGCATCGCGCGCACCGCGCTCACCGCGGCCGTCGTCGCCCTGCTGTCGGCGACGGCGGCGGCCTGTGGCGACCGGGGCGACCTGCGGGGCGCGGGGGCGACCCCGACCGCGGTGAGCCCGGCGAAGCTCTGGCCGGACCTCCGGCCGGCGTCCAGCCCGGCCTACCCCTACGACGAGGGGAGCACCGAGACCGTCAAGGGCGTCCAGGTGCCGGGCGACGACATCCGCAAGGTCGATCCGGTGGACGTCGTACGGGCCGAGATGGCCGCGCACCCGGACGACTACGGGTCGAAGGGGGCGTACCACGCGACCGTCGAGCGGATGAAGGAGTGCGGCGCGGGCGGGGACCGGGCGCGGTGCCCGTTGCTCAAGGCGTACTACCGGGATCTGACCGGGGACGGGCGGGCCGACCTGACGCTGGGCTTCCGGCTGTATCCGACGAACCAGACGGCGGTGCGGGTCTACACGGTGGAGAAGCACAAGCTGGTGCAGGTGCTGGCCGACAACGACGCGATCCTCGGCGTCGAGCTGGCCGGCCGGGCGGTGATCGTCCGCTCCCCGGCCGGGATCTCGGGGTACGAGTACCGCACCACCTGGGCCTGGGACCCGGAGCAGCGGGCCATGGTGTTCTCGCGGGACGAGTTCCTGCGCACCGGCAAGGGCCGGCACAGCCACGCGCCCTCCCCGTCCGCCGGCACCACCCCGCCGGTGAGCACGGGATGAGGCCCGCGCTGCCCCGGTGGGCCGGGACGCTCGCGGTGAAGTCGGCCGCGTTCATCGCGGTGATGTGCTGCGCGCTGGCCGCGCTGCTCGGCGTCCTGGTGCACGTGTCGGTGACCGACCAGACCGTCGGCCAGACCCGCGACCTCGCGCTGTCCCGGCTGCAGGACGCCACCGAGGCGTACGAGGCCGGGGACGCGCTGCTGCCGGGTGCCGGGGTGGACCCCGAGGGGCTGCCGGAACGGCTGCGGGTGCTCGCCGTGGCCGGGGAGCGCGGCACGATGGTCTCCTCGCACCAGGGACGGCCGATCATGTGGGCGGCGGGGCCGGCGAACGGCCACCGGGCGCTCGCGGTGGAGGTCGACTACTCGCAGCAGGCCCGTACGATCGCCGGGCTCGACCGGTCCATCCTGTGGTCGTCGGCGCTGGCGATCGGGGCGACGCTGCTGGTGGGCGCGTTCGCGGTGACCCGGGTGACGCGGCGGCTGCACGGCACCGCGCAGGTGGCCCGGCGGATCAGCGCGGGCGACCTGGACGCCCGCGTGAACGACCCCCGGACGAAGGACGCGACACGCCCCCAGGACGAGGTGGCCGCGGTGGCGGCCGCGCTGGACTCCATGGCCTCCTCGCTGCAGAGCAAGCTGCTGAGCGAGCAGCGGTTCACCGCGGACGTGGCCCATGAGCTGCGCACCCCGCTGACCGGGCTGCACGCGGCGGCCGAGCTGCTGCCGCCGGGCCGGCCGACCGAGCTGGTCCGGGACCGGGTGGCGGCGCTGCGCACGCTCACCGAGGACCTGCTGGAGATCTCCCGGCTGGACACCGGGCGGGAGAGGCTGGAGGTGGACACCGAGGAGCTGGGCACGCTGGCCGGGCGGGTGGTGCGGGCCTCCGGGACGGACACCGAGGTGCGGATCGTGCGGGACGCCCGGGTGGAGACCGACCGGCGGCGGCTGGAGCGGGTGCTGGGGAATCTGGTGGCGAACGCACACAAGCACGGGGCGGCTCCGGTGGTTCTGACCGTGGACGGGCCCATGGTGACCGTGCGGGATCACGGGGGCGGGTATCCGGAGTACCTGGTGGCCCATGGGCCGCAGCGGTTCCGCACGGAGGGCGGGGCCAAGGGGCACGGGCTCGGGCTGACCATCGCGGTGGGGCAGGCGGAGGTCCTGGGGGCGCGGCTGTTCTTCGGCAACGCGCTGGGCGGGGGCGCCGTGGCCACGCTGTACCTCCAGTAGTTCCGGACGAGAGCTCGGACGGTTCACCGTCCCGTTCCGCGCCACGCTGATGCCGACAACCCGGGCAAACCACGCACAACACGCCCTGTTTGGATAGGTTCCGGACATGACCAAGGCCGGAACAGCCGTGGCGGCGCCCAGGACGCCCTCCCCCGCCGTACGCCTTCCCCGCCGCCGTGGCATCGAACTGGCCCTGATCGTGCTGGCCGTCCTGCTGTCCGTGTACGGCTACTGCGCCGTGGGCCTGGCGAGGGCCGGCACCGTCCCGCCGGGTGCCGCCGGCTACGGCGCCGGACTCGGTGTGCTGGCCCTGTTCGCGCATCTCGCGGTCCGGATCCGGGCGCCGTACGCCGACCCCCTCCTGCTGCCCATCGGGGTGCTGCTCAACGGCCTCGGTCTGGTGCTGATCTACCGGCTCGACCTGGAGACGCCGGGCGACCGGGCCGCCCCCACCCAACTGGTGTGGTCCACGC
The DNA here is from genome assembly GCF_056434245.1 of Streptomyces sp. NPDC044064. Taxonomy (NCBI): domain Bacteria; kingdom Bacillati; phylum Actinomycetota; class Actinomycetes; order Kitasatosporales; family Streptomycetaceae; genus Streptomyces; species Streptomyces sp. NPDC044064. The sequence goes on along the minus strand of NZ_JBWKFN010000010.1, from coordinate 281,771 downwards.
TCGGGGTGGGCCTGTTCATCGTGGTCGTCCTGGTGCTGCGCGACCACCGGGTGCTCCAGCGCTACTCGTACGTCTGCGTGGTCGCGGCCCTGGCGCTCCTCCTGCTGCCGATCCTCTTCCCGGCCGTCAACGGCGCCCGCATCTGGATCCGGATCGCCGGATTCTCCATCCAGCCGGGCGAGTTCGCGAAGGTGCTGCTCGCGGTGTTCTTCGCCGCCTACCTGGCCGCCAACCGCAACGCGCTCGCCTACACGGGCCGCCGGCTGTGGCGGCTGCAGTTCCCGACCGGGCGGGTGCTCGGGCCGATCGTGACGATCTGGCTGCTGAGCGTCGGGGTGCTGGTGCTGGAGCGCGACCTCGGGACCTCGCTGCTGTTCTTCGGGCTGTTCGTGGTCCTGCTGTACATCGCCACCGGCCGCACCGGCTGGATCGCGGTCGGCCTGGTGCTCGCCGTCCTCGGCGCCTTCGCCGTCGGCCACTTCGAGCCGCACGTGAAGGGCCGGATCGAGGACTGGCTGCACCCCTTCGCCACCATCGACGCCGGACAGGGACCCAACCAGCTGGCGCAGTCCCTGTTCGCCTTCTCGGCGGGCGGGGTCCTCGGCACCGGGCTCGGGTTCGGCCACTCCATCCTCATCGGCTTCGCCACCAAGTCGGACTTCATCCTGGCGACGGCGGGCGAGGAACTGGGCCTCGCGGGCCTCGCGGCGATCTTCCTGCTCTACGCCCTGCTCGTCGAGCGCGGCTACCGGGCGGGACTCGCCCTGCGCGAGCCGTTCGGCCGGCTCCTCGCGGTCGGCCTCGCCTCGATCGTCGCGCTCCAGGTGTTCGTGATCGCGGGCGGCGTCACCGGCCTGATCCCGCTGACCGGCATGGCGATGCCGTTCCTCGCCCAGGGCGGCTCCTCGGTCGTCACCAACTGGGCGATCGTGGCCCTGCTGATCCGGGTGAGCGACTCGGCCCGCAGCCAGTACGACGGGCGGGAGGCCCCGTGACCGAGTACGGCAGCGGCCGGCCGATGGCCCGCTACATCCGGCACGCCTGGGCGTTCTGCGCCCTGCTGCTGGCGGCCCTGCTCGTCAACGCCGCCCGGGTACAGGTGGTCCAGGCGGGCTCCTACGACGCCAACCCGGCCAACCGCCGTGCCACGATCGCCCGTTACCAGCAGCCGCGCGGGGACATCCTGGCCGGCGGCGAGCCGGTCACCGGCTCCAACGACACCGGCGAGCAGCTGCGCTACGAACGCGCCTACCGGGACGGGCCGTTGTACGCGCCGGTCACCGGCTTCGCCTCGCAGATGTACGGCAGCACGTTCCTGGAGGACACGGAGGACGGGGTGCTCTCCGGCACGGATCCGCTGCTGTCGCCGTTCCCGCTGTGGAACGACCTGACGCGCGGATCCGGTCCGGGCGGGGACGTCGTCACCACCATCGACCGGAACGCGCAGCGGGCGGCGTACCAGGGGCTGCACGGGCGGCGGGGCGCGGTGGCCGCGATCGAGCCGGCCACGGGCCGCGTGCTGGCGCTGGTGTCGACCCCGTCGTACGACCCCGCCGAGCTGTCCGGCAACAGCGAGGCGACGGCCGCGGCCTGGGCGCGACTGAACCACGACCCGGAGAAGCCGATGCTCAACCGGGCGGTGCGGCAGACCTATCCACCGGGGTCGACGTTCAAGGTGGTCACCGCTGCGGCGGCGCTGGACGCGGGTGTGGTCACGGACCTGGACGCGTCCACCGACTCCCCCGACCCCTACCGGCTGCCCGGGACCAGGACCCGGCTGACCAACGAGGGCGACGGCTGTGCGGACGCCTCGCTGCGGGAGGCCTTCGAGTGGTCGTGCAACACGGTGTTCGCCAAGCTGGCGGTGGACGTCGGGGCGGCGGACATGTCGGCCACGGCCCAGGCGTTCGGCTTCAACGACACCCGGCTGCGGGTCCCGTTCGAGGCCGCCCCCAGCACCTTCGACACCCATGTGGACAAGGCGCAGCTCGCGCTGTCCTCGATCGGGCAGTACAACACCCGGGCGACCCCGCTGCAGATGGCGATGGTCGCGGCGACGGTCGCCAACGGCGGCCGGCTGCGGACGCCGTACCTGGTGGAGCGGACCACCCGCCACGGGGGTGAGACGCTCACCGGCGGCGGCATGGGACCCGACCGGCAGGTGATGCGCGCGTCCACGGCCCTCCAGCTGCGGGAGCTGATGACCGACGTGGTCACGGACGGCACCGGCACCAACGCGGCCATCCGCGGGGCCGTGGTCGGCGGCAAGACCGGTACCGCCCAGCACGGGGTCGGCAACTCCGGTGTGCCGTACGCCTGGTTCGTCTCCTGGGCGCAGGCCGACGACGACCTGGAGCCGAGGGTCGCGGTCGCGGTGGTGGTCGAGGACGCCTCGGCGGACCGGGGCGAGATCAGCGGCGGCGGGGACGCGGCGCCGATCGCCCGGGAGGTGATGCGGGCGGTTCTCGGCCTGTGAGACGGGGGGTACCGCGACCCGCGCCGCCCGACCTACCGTTCGGTCATGACGTATGAGCCGGCCTCCCACGAACTCGCCCAGGTCAACATCGCCCGCCTCAAGTTCCCGCTGGACTCCCCCGAGTTGAAGGACTTCGTCGACGCGCTCGACCCGGTGAACGCCACGGCGGACGCCGCGAACGGGTTCGTCTGGCGGCTGGAGAGCGACTCCGGCAACGCCACCGACATCGCCGTCTTCGGCGACGAGTGGCTGATCGTCAACATGTCGGTGTGGCGGGACACCGACACGCTGACCGCATTCATGTACCAGGGGCAGCACCGGGAGTTGCTGGCCCGGCGCCGGGAATGGTTCGAGCGTGTCTCCGAGGCGATGGCCACCCTGTGGTGGGTTCCCGCCGGCCACCGCCCGACCGTGGCCGAGGCGGAGGATCGGCTGGCGCACCTGAGGGAGCACGGCCCGACGCCGTACGCCTTCACGCTGCGGACGTCGTTCCCCGCGCAGGAGGCGGAGGCGGTCAGCCGATCGGCTTGATCATCTCGTCGCGGACCTTGAGGGTGTTCCGGGCGGCGGCGTCGAGATCCACGTCGGCGGAGCTCTTGCGCTGCAGGTCGACCTCGCCGATCACGGCCGCCGTGTTGCCGTCCGCCCAGGCGCAGACCGGGTAGGTGATCGTCACCAGCGCCTGTTTCTGGGTGAGCACCTCACAACTGACGGTGATGTCGGAGCCGGACGGGGTGACGTCCTTCTCGGGTTGGACCACCGTCACGCCGCCGGCCTCGGTGGCCCCTTCGAGCATGTTGCTGCGGACGTCGTCCTCGTTCTTGAACCGGCCGTACATGCTCGACACCAGCAGCATGCCCTTGGAGTCGTCGCCGCCCGGGCTGTAGCGGCCGACCAGGGCGTGGACGTCCTTGGCGTCCCAGGCGCCGTCGGCCCCGTCCTCGACCTTCCGCCCCTCGCTGTCCGAGAGGTCGTCGGCGAGGACGTACTTCCCGTCCACCAGCTCGTGGGGCAGGGTGAGCTTGTTCTCGGCCGCGGGGAAGTCGGTGCCGAGCAGTGCCCCGAACCCGCCGGCGGCACCGAGCACGGACACGCCGATGACCCCGCCCACGATCCCGAGCGCCAGGCCGACCCCGCGCTTCTTCGGCGGCGGCCCCATGGGCGGCGCGCCCCAGCCGGGGTACGGCTGGGCCGGGTAGGGCTGCGGAGGGTACGGCTGTTGCTGGGGGTACGGGGAGCCGTAGGGCCCCGGAGGCGGCGGGGCCTGCGGCGGCTGCTGCCCGTACGGGTACTGCGGCTGCTGGGGCTGGTACGGGTACTGGGGCTGCTGGGGCGGCGGAGGCATGGACACGCCAGAACGCTACTGCACCCGGCGGGCGGGTCAGGCCTCGCCCGCCCCCGACTCGATCGCGTCCCGCACCTCGGCGACCCGCTCCCGCTCCTCGGCGGCGAAGCGTTCCGCGTCCAGCTGCTCGGCGATCTCCTCGTCCTGGGCCATCAGCAGGTCCAGGTTGGAGTCGCCCATCTCGAACACCCCCATGTCGGCATAGGCCTGCTGGAGCCGCTTGCCCCACAGGCCGATGTCCTTGACGCAGGGCACGATGCGGCTGAACAGCAGGCGCCGGAAGAGCTGCAGGAACTCGGAGTCCGCGCTGATCCGCTCGGCCTCGGCCCTGGAGATGCCGAAGTTCTCCAGCACCTCGACGCCGCGCAGCCGGTCGCGCATCAGATAGCAGCCCTCGATGACGAACTCCTCGCGCTCGCGCAGCTCGGCGTCCGTGAGCTGCTTGTAGTAGTCGCGCAGGGCCATGCGTCCGAAGGCCACGTGCCGGGCCTCGTCCTGCATGATGTAGGCCAGGATCTGCTTGGGCAGGGGCTTGTCGGTCGTGTCCCGGATCATGCCGAAGGCGGCGAGGGCGAGCCCCTCGATGAGGACCTGCATCCCGAGGTAGGGCATGTCCCAGCGGCTGTCGCGCAGGGTGTCGCCGAGCAGCGACTGGAGGTTGTCGTTGATCGGGTAGACCATCCCGATCTTCTCGTGCAGGAAACGGGCGTAGATCTCGGCGTGCCGGGCCTCGTCCATCGTCTGGGTCGCCGAGTAGAACTTGGCGTCCATGTCCGGCACCGACTCCACGATCCGCGCCGCGCAGATCATCGCGCCCTGCTCGCCGTGCAGGAACTGGCTGAACTGCCAGGAGGCGTAGTGCTGTCGCAGCTCACCCTTGTCCCGGTCGGAGAGCTTGGCCCAGTACGGGGTGCCGTACAGCGACATCGACTCCTCGGGGGTGCCGAGGGGGTCGAACGGATCGACCTCCAGGTCCCAGTCGATGCGCGTACTTCCGTCCCACTGCTTGTCCTTGCCCTTCCGGTACAGGGCGAGCAGCCGGTCCCGGCCCTCGTCGTACTCCCAGCTGAACCGGGCCGCGCCACTGGCGGGTACCTGCCAGAGGGGGTCTCCGGGGTCATTCGTGTACAGGTCATGCGTCGGCATACCTCGCAGGTTCACACGTAGACACCGAGTCAACAAGTCATGCGCAGGGGATTGACGGCCTTGCTGACAAGCAGTCTCATAAGAGGCGGACGACGTACCCCGGGTAACGAGGTGAAAGAGTCATGACGACCCTGACGGAAGCGGACGCGCTCGACGGGCTGCGCGACGCGCTCGGCCTGCTGAAGGACCGCGAACAGGTGGCCGAACGGCTGCTCGTCTCTTCCGCCAAGCACTCCTTCGACCCGGACAAGGAGCTGGACTGGGACGCGCCCTTCGAGGAGGGCAAGTGGTTCTGGCCGCCGGAGCTGGTCTCGCTGTACGGCACGCCGATGTGGCAGCGGATGAGCGAGGAGCAGCGGATCCTGCTGTCCCAGCACGAGGCGGCGGCGCTGGCCTCGCTCGGCATCTGGTTCGAGCTGATCCTCATGCAGCTGCTCGTCCGGCACATCTACGACAAGGCGGCGACGAGCGCACACGTCCGGTACGCCCTCACCGAGATCGAGGACGAGTGCCGGCACTCGAAGATGTTCGCGCGGCTGATCTCGCGGGGCGACGCCCCCTGGTACCCGGTGAGCCGGGCGCACCAGAACCTCGGCCGCGTGTTCAAGACCATCTCCACGACCCCCGGTTCCTTCACGGCCACGCTGCTCGGCGAGGAAGTGCTGGACTGGATGCAGCGGCTGACGTTCCCGGACGAGCGGGTGCAGCCGCTGATCCGGGGGGTCACGCGGATCCATGTGGTCGAGGAGGCCCGGCACGTCCGCTACGCCCGCGAGGAGCTGCGCCGCCAGATGCTGACGGCTCCCAGGTGGTCCCAGGAGTTCACCCGGGTCACGTCCGGCGAGTTCGCGCGGGTCTTCTCGATCGCCTTCATCAATCCCGAGGTCTACACGAACGTCGGCCTGGACAGGCGGGAGGCGATGGCCCAGGTGAAGGCGAGCGGGCATCGGCGGGAGGTCATGCAGACGGGTGCGAAACGGCTGACGGACTTCCTGGACGACATCGGGGTGCTGCAGGGGGTCGGGCGGCGCCTGTGGAGGTCCTCGGGGCTGCTGGCCTGACGCGGGCTGCGGGTGGCCGTGGGCCGCTCGCGCAGTGCCCCGCCGACCCGCAGCGGCCCACGCCCCGAACGCCCGCGGCGATTAGGCTGCTGACCATGACCCCGGCCGCCTCCCCCGCCTATCGCCGCCTCAGCGTCGAGGAGCGGCGCAGCCAGCTCCTCGCCGCCGCCCTCTCGCTCTTCGCGCACCGCGCCCCCGAGGACGTCTCGCTCGACGACGTGGCGGAGGCGGCCGGGGTCTCCCGTCCGCTCGTGTACCGGTACTTCCCCGGAGGGAAGCAGCAGCTGTACGAGGCCGCGCTCAGATCGGCGGCCGAGGAGCTGCAGCTCTGCTTCGACGAGCCGCTGCACGGCGCCCTGCTGCCCCGGCTGTCCCGGGCCCTCGACCGCTATCTGACCTTCGTGGACGAGCACGACACCGGCTTCAGCGCACTGCTCCAGGGCGGCAGCGTGGTGGAGACGTCCCGGACGACCGCCACGGTGGACGGGGTGCGCCGGGCCGCCGCGCAGCACATCTTCCGCCACCTCGGCGTCTCCGCACCGGGCCCGCGGCTGCGCATGACCGTCCGGATGTGGATCACGGCGGTGGAGGCGGCCTCCCTGATCTGGCTGGACGAGGGCAAGCAGCCCCCGGTCGAGGAGCTGCGGGACTGGCTGGTCGAGCAGTTCGTGGCCATCCTCACGGTGACCGCGGGGCGCGACCCGCAGACGGCGGACCTCGTCGGCACGCTCGCCGAGGATGGCCGAGACTGAGACCGTGAAGAGTCAGGACACCCCCTTCGAGGGCGGCCCCATGGACGGGCGCGTGCTGCCCGTCCTGCTGGGCATGACCGGCCACCCTCCGAAGACGTACCGCATCCCCGTCCCGGACGCGGCCGGCGGCCCGCCCACCGTGCTCGTGTACCTCCGCGTGCCGAGGGGGCACAGCAAGAGGCTCGGGCTGGCTCAGGGGTGGAAGTACCAGTACGCCCCGCAGGGGAAGCCGGCGAGCAAGGTCCGGTGGCCCTGGTCCAAGCCGGACGAGAGCCCGTCCCGCAAGCCGGGTGACACCTCCGGGTGACAGGGTTGCTCCGAACCGCGTAGGCAGGGCACACACATCTCCCTACATGTCTGATTATCGCCGTGAGACGACGGGTGGAAGGTCCGCCCGTTCCGCACCGGAGGTGATGACATGTCAGGAGTGCTTCTGCGCCTGGCCTGTACGGCCGCGGTGGCGGCCCAGGCCGTCCTCGCGCCGTCGGCGGCGGTGGCCGCACCCGATCCGCAGCGGCCCGTCTCCGAGCTGCTGACAGACCTTCAGCAGCTCTACCGGCAGACCGAACAGGCCACCGAGACCTACAACGCCACGGCTGAGCAGCTCAGGAAACAGCAGGCCGAGGTGGACCGCCTGGACGGCGAACTCGCCCGGGCCCGGCTCGCCCTGCAGAGCAGCCGGACCGACGCCGGACGCCTGGCCCGGCAGCAGTACCAGAACCGCAGCGACCTCTCCCCGTACGTACGTCTGCTGCTCGCCCCGGACCCCCAGCACGCCCTCGACGAGGGCCATGTCATCGGACAGCTGGCCCGCGAGCGCGCCGAGACGGTGGACCGGCTGGCCGGCACCGAGAGGGAGAAGGACGCGCTGGCCAGGGCGGCCCGCAAGGCCCTGGACACCCGGCAGACCCTCGCCGCGCGGCAGAAGAAGCAGCGCGACGACGTGACGACCAGGCTCGGCGACGTCGAACGGCTCCTCGCCACCCTCACCCCTGACCAGCTGAGCGCGATCGCCCGGCTGGAACAGCAGGGGGTCACAAAGGCCCAGGACAAGCTCGTGACCTCGGGCGCCCTCGGCAGGGCCGCGGCCCCTTCCTCGGCCGAGGGCGAGCGGGCGGTCCGCTACGCCATGGACCAGATCGGCAAGCCGTACCAGTGGGGAGCGGCAGGCCCGAAGTCGTACGACTGCTCGGGCCTCACCTCCCAGGCCTGGGACCACGCGGGCACCCCCATCCCCCGCACCAGCCAGGAACAGTGGGACCGCCTGAAGAGAATCCCGCTGACCGAACTGCGCCCGGGCGACCTGGTGGTCTACTTCCCGGAGGCGACGCACGTGGCGATGTACGTGGGGAACGGAAAGGTCGTACAGGCACCGAGACCGGGCGAGAAGATCAAGGTCTCCCCGTTGGCGTCCAATCCCGTACTCGGTGCCGTACGCCCTGACGGCTCCCGCGCTCAGGCTCCGGCGACCGAAGCCAGGTAGGCCTGTGTCTTCTCCGGCTCGGAGAAGCAAGACCACGGCCCTACGAGGCTTCTACCAGCGGTTTGTACCGAGCTGGACACCTTGCGCGGGGCGGTGGGCCGTCTGGGGGCCGTCAGACAGAACGTTGGGCCTTGGCATAGACCGTCGCGATTGCCGTACGGGTTCGCTCTTGGCTACTCGGCATGAGGTGTGCGTAGATCCGTAGCGTCAAGGCGGCGTTGCTGTGCCCGAGGTATTCGCTGACTGCCTTGATGCTCTCCCCGCCGTCCAGGAGCACAGACGCATAGAAGTGCCTCAGCGCATGCATGCCGTGCTCGCGAGCCGCCACGTAACCGGCCGACTTGGTCTCCGGCTCCGGGATGACGCCGGCCGCGCCGAGCGCAGGCTTCCACGCTTCCTCGTTCAGGGAGGTGCGCCACACATGGTTACCCCCGGGCGCCATGAAGATGAGCCGCCGGGTCACCTTCGGCCCCTCCGGCGACTTCCAGGGCAGCGTGATCTCAACCGGCGGGAACTGCTTCATGTGGGCCCTGAGCGCGTCGGTGACGGGACCGGGAAGCGGCACGTCCCGGGTCTTGCCACCCTTGGGCAGTGCGAACACGGGCTTACTCCGACTGAGTTTGAGCTGCTGAACCACGTGAAGCGTGTCGGAGTCGAAGTCGATCGCATCCACGGCGATTCCGAGGATCTCCCCCTGGCGCATGCCGCAACCCGCGCCCAGATCGACCATGGCTCGGTACCGTTCCGGCATCGCTGCCTGTACGGCGAACACCCGCTTAATTGACCAGGGCAGCACACGCTTGGGCTCAAGCGCCGGTGGCTCAGCCAGCACGCAGGCGGATCCGGGTGCTGGCGGGATCTACGCCCGTCTTGCCGAACTTGGCTACAAGCCAGTGCACTTCTGTGAGGAGATCCGCTCGCGCATGCCTTCAAAGGAGGAGGCGGCCGAGTTGGGCATCTCTGCGGGTACACCGGTCATCCTGATCTGCCGAACCGCTTTCGCGGAGGAGGGGCGCCCCGTGGAGATCAACGAAATGACGCTTGATGCCACCTCGTACATCCTGGAGTACGACTTCGACGCCTGATCAACCGGTCCATGTGCGCGCCTCTCGTGCTACGCCGTAAATGCGGGCTACCTGGGCGGGCGGCAGTGTCGGTGTGAGTCCCGACAGGGCCCGATCGAGGTGCTCGACCGCCAGGACAAGCACCGGCGGATTCGCGTTCTTGACCGTAATCTTCGACGCGTCCACGACGGAGATCACGGGCCGGACGGGGATCTCGCCCCCGCACCGGCGAGACAGGGCCCGGGATACGCGGCGCGCTTCGGACTGGCTGATCGCGATGTGCCGGGTCGCGGTCCCGTTCACGGTGATGGCAGTGTCGCCGTACCAAACGGCTTTCCCTCGGTGCCGCTTCGAGTTGATGGAGAAGACGCCGGCGGGGCCGATGGCGAGGTGATCGATGTCCGCGCCGCTCGGCCACTCGATGGCATGGAGGGTGAACCAGCCGTTGCCCTTCAGCCTGCCCAGCCTTTTGGCCGTGGCACGTTCGCCGGTGAGTCCGTCCGCCCAACTACGGATCTCCGAACCGGGCGCCCATCGGCCGATCAACCTCAGCAACGGGTTCGGCTGTAACTCTTGGATCTTCCTCCGCACCGCATCGCCCGGTCGATTCCGTGCCAAGTCGTCTAACGGCGGATGCACCATGCCCCCTCGTGCCTGCGCCTTGCTGCCAGATCATCACGGAGGTGCCACCAGCTCCAGACTCGTACCGGCCATGAGCTGTTACAGGTTTCTCTACCTCATCAAGTGCCCGCGCAAGCGCGGGCTGGCCCCTGGGGCCGCAGCGGGCTACGGCCCATGAGTAGAGACCTGGACACGGAGTGCCCCGGTCAGAACATGCCTCCGGCGGGGGCGCTCAGGCTCCGAGATGGCGGGGGCGGCGTTCGCGAGTGCCGGCCGAGTGTGGCGTGCGTGGGATGCTCTCATCCCGTCTGCCGTCGACCCAGGCAGAGCCGAGCAGACGGGATGGGAGCTGGGGCGGGTCGCGGGTAGGGGCAGTTGCGAAGGCTCCGGCCGGTGTTTTGCCAGGTCAGGCCGCACCCGCATACTCGATCTTGCGATACGGTGCGGATTCGCGTGACGACCTTCGGGAGGGGCAGTGCAGTTTCTGATCAACCGTGTCGCTCCTTGCGTGACGCCGGCCCTCTTGAGTCTTGCCTGTCTCTGCCTTGCTGGCTGTAACCCGGATCCGACCGATCCCGAGAACGTCGCCCCGATCACCCTGACGAACAACACGTCCCACGCCCTGCGTGTCTTCTGGTGTGCCGGCGATGGAGAGAACGAGTGCTCGGAGCAAAACAGCCTCGGACGAATCGCCGCGGGTGGCACTCACCACGTACAGATTTCGTCCTACGAAGTACTGCTGCGGATCACGCCCGCCTCAGGCCCAGAGGGATACGTGTGCGGCGATGACACTTCAGGCAGTCGGATAGTTCTGAGCCCGTCGTATCCCTCGGTGAAGTCTGCGTACGGCCACTGCTCCGACGGATCGTCTCCAAGCACGACGGGCTGAGCGTCACACGCAAGCTCGTTAGGGCGGCGATCGGTCCTGGACCTTCGCAGTACAGCAGCGAGGTACAGCAACCATCGCGACCGGACCCAACCGCCGGCAGCCCTGCATGACCGTCTGACCAGCCGAGCAGACCCCAGCGACCGTCCCGCCCATGGTTCGCATCGAAAGGGTAGGTCGGTGTAGCACCATGACTCGCCGTTGAAGCGCTCCACCGACCTCACAGACACGTGATCGCCAAATGAGGCTAAATCGCGACCTACTGGGACCCCGCCAGATTCGCCCACACTCGAATACATGGGGGCGACGCGGGATGGTGACCAGTCCATATGCCTTCGCTGCGGGGAGGCCGGCGGCTCCGTACGCGAGCGCGGGCGGATCAGCCTCATGGCGAGGTACTGCGATAAGTGCTGGAACATCCTCGCCAACGAGATGGCCGAGGCCGACGGGGCCACAGCCACCCCCAGGCCCGAACTCGACCCCGACGACGCGGCATGGATCGAGCCACCGGTTTGCCCTGAATGCGGCGCCTCGATCCGCGTGTACCCCACCAACTACGGCCGATGGGTGAGCCTCGCCATGGTGGAACTGCCCGCTAAAGACGTCCCAGAGACCTTCAGGTGGCGTTTGACGAGGCTCCCGGCCCGATCCGTCCCCGCCGATATCGTGGCCGTACGGGTCCGTGGAATCGATCCGTTGCCGAGCGAACCCGTGGTGCCGGCTCACAGCATGATGTGCGTCCCTGAGTGGGGTGAGCCATAGGTCACGCAGCAGCGAGCGGCGAGCACGCACCGTGTCTCCCACGTGCCCGATCGGGCGGCGAGCGGCGGGGAGTAGCGGGGAACACCGGACAGCAGCCCGGGAAACCGCAGGTCAGTGAATTGCCAGCTCAGCCCAGATCCAGTTACGCGATCTTCCAAACTAGGGCATTGACCTTCAGGTGACCCACTTGACTGGGGCATTGAGGCTCCCGGCCAAACCGTTCCGCCGACCGCGCGATGCCGTCGCGTCGCAACGCCTAGTGATCTAGATCCGCCCTAACTCTATGATCAGCCCGACGAGTTGATCGCTACAGGGGGAGACCGACCGTGACAGACCCGAACCAGACGACGCGGCGTCTCACGCTGCCGGCGGCCGTCGCGGCCAGTGTGCTGTGCGCCGCCCTTACGGCATGCAGCGGCGGGGGTGCCGACGACTCTGGGCAAGGTGGCCGGCGCGTCGGTGCGACCAGCAGCCCTACGCCGGAACAGTCGTCCGCCGTACCAGATTCCGACGCAGTGCTGAGTCAGAAGGCCCAGGTCAAGAACGCGCTTCCGGACCTCGGGGCGATGGGCGGCCTGGAGGGCGTGAGTGGTGACGTCAACACCGCGGACGGACACCTCGACTGTCCGAGTCCGCAGGAGTGCAAAGGCAAGTGGTACGGCCACGACAAGTTCGCCTTGTCCGGCGACACGCACTACGTCAATTTCGAGATCACCACCTACACCAGCAGGCAGGACGCCAAAAACGGGCTGAAGGTCGAGGTCGGTGACAATCCTCCTCTGTCGAAGCCCACCTTCGGGAACGAGAGCCAGGCCTACACCAAAGACGGCGGCGGGCTAACGGGCGAGTACATCACCATGCGCGTCGGTACGGTGGTCGCCACAACCTTCGTAGAGGGGGGTGCGAGCGAACCGATGCTGACGCAGGGTGCAACGATGTTCGCCGAGCGGATCGCGCAGGTCCAGGCCGGGAAGAAGGCCACAGCAACGCTGCCTCAGTACTGATCTGCCGATTCTGGGCCTGCCCTGCCGCGGCCGAGCTGTGGGCCGTACAGCAGAGAAGTACAGCAACCGTGGCGACCGGCATCGACCATTGGTGATCCTCGCAACCCCCCGGATCAGCCCCTCAAGCCTCAGCAACCCTCCCGCCCGTAGTTCGCATCGAGGAGCGCGCCGCAGCACCCCGCTCGGGCCGTCTCCGGGCCGTGCGGGGGCGCTCAACGACAACCAACACTGACAAACGTCAACGGCTCCGCCGCTGGTCAGAAGGTTGACCAATGACGGAGCCGCAGATCGCAGAGGTGCGATGTCAGAACTTGTTCTTCTGCTCATGAACGTTTATCCGGCCCACGGACACCCCGATGGAACCAGCGGCAGGGCCTGGTTCACGGCGAGGTAGCTGAACGTCAAAGGCCACAGGCGGCCCCACATCCGGGGCCGCCTGTGGGCCGTCTGTGGGCCGTCCGAGGCCAGCCGACGTCGACCGACAACGACAGAGGACGACAGCTGAAGCGCAGGTCAGAGACCCGTCAGGCTCCGGTGACCGAAGCCAGGTAGGCCTGTGTCTTCTCCGGCTCGTAGAAGAAGTTCTCGAAGTCGGCCGGATCGTTGAACGCGTTGGCGAATCGATCCGCCACCGGCTGCAGCTGCCCCGCCGCACCGATGAGGTTCAGGATGTGCTCCGGCGGCGGCGCCAGCATGGCGTTGGTCCACTTGGTGACGTGCTGAGCCGTGGTCCAGTACCGGTCGAACGTGGCCCGCATCCACTCTTCGTCGAACGGCTTGTCCTCGCGCTCCAGGATCGAGGCGAGGTACGCGGCCGCACACTTGGACGCGGAGTTCGAACCCTGTCCCGTGATCGGGTCGTTGGCGACGACCACGTCGGCCACGCCGAGGACCAGACCGCCGGACGGCAGCCGGCCGATGGGGTTGCGCACGGTCGGGGCGTAACGGCCGGCCAACGTGCCGCCGGCGTCGGTCAGTTCGACCTTCGTGGCCCGCGCGTACTCCCACGGAGTGAACTTCTCCATGAGTTCCAGGGTCAGGGAGAGGTGCTCCGCCGGGTCCTTGACGCCGTTGAAGACGTCGAGCGGGCCGCCGGGTATGCCCTCCCAGAACAGGATGTCGGCGCGCCCCGAGACGGTGAGCGTCGGCATGACGAACAGCTCGCCGACCCCGGGGACCAGGTTGCAGCGGACCGCGTCGAACTCCGGGTGCTCCGGGCGCGGGCCGAGGCCGTGGACGTACGAGACGGCCAGCGCGCGCTGCGGCTCGCTGTACGGGGAGCGCTCCGGGTCACGGGCGAACATCGAGACCAGCTCGCCCTTGCCCGCCGAGACCAGGACGAGGTCGTAGGTGCGGGAGAAGTAGTCGAGGTCGCCGACGGCCGCGCCGTGGATGACCAGCTGGCCGCCACGCTGGGCGAAGGTCTCCATCCAGCCGGCCATCTTCACCCGCTGGTCGACCGACTGCGCGTACCCGTCCAGCCTGCCCACCCAGTCGATCGCCCGCTGGGTCGGACCGGGGTCGTGCGAGCCGGGGGCCGCGACCGAGACGCCGAGTCCTTCGATCTTCGGGGCCTGGGACTCCCAGAAGTTCAGCTGGAGATCGCGCTCGTGCTCCAGTGCCGTGTCGAACATGCACTGCGTCGACATGACCCGGCCGGAGCGGATCTCGTCCGCGGTCCGGTTCGACATCAGGGTGACCTCGTAGCCGTGCGACTGCAGACCGAGGGCGAGCTGGAGTCCGGACTGACCGGCTCCGACGACGAGTATCTTCCGCATGCGGGTGTGTCTCCTACGGGGGCTGGGGACTACTCGGGGGTTTCGTCCAGCGCGTGGCCCACCAGGGCCAGGAGGGTCTCGATCACCGAGATCCGGCGCCGCGCGTCCATGATCATGACAGGGACGTGGGCGGGGACGGTCAGCGCCTCGCGTACGTCCTCCGGCTCGAACAGCTCGCTGTCGTCGAAGTGGTTGACCGCGACGACGTACGGCAGTCCGCAGCTCTCGAAGTAGTCCAGTGCGGGGAAACAGTCCTTCAGGCGGCGGGTGTCGGCCAGGACGACGGCGCCGATCGCGCCGCGCACCAGGTCGTCCCACATGAACCAGAACCGCTGCTGGCCCGGCGTGCCGAACAGGTAGAGCACCAGGTCGTCGTCGAGCGTGATGCGGCCGTAGTCCATGGCCACCGTGGTGGTCAGCTTGCCGGGCGTCGCGGAGAGGTCGTCGGTGCCCTCGCTCGCCTCGGTCATCAGTGCCTCGGTCTGCAGCGGGGTGATCTCCGAGACGGTCGAGACCAGCGTGGTCTTGCCGACGCCGAAGCCGCCCGCGACCACGATCTTCGTCGCGACGGGGGCCCGGTCCCGGTCCTTCTGCCAGGCCTTCAGATCCTCGTCGGGCTCGGCGAATCCGGCGACGAGAGGGGTGACGCCGGTGGCGTCAGAGACGGCGGAGTCCACTCAGCACCCTTTCCAGCAGAACGCGGTCCGGGCGGCCGGTGCCGTGCCCCGTTCCGGTGCCGTACACACGGATCTTTCCCTGGTCCGCGAGATCGCTCAGCAGGACGCGGACCACGCCGAGCGGCATCCTCAGCAGCGCGGCGATCTCGGCCACCGTGCGCATACGGCGGCACAGTTCGACGATGGCCCGCAGCTCCGGCATGACCCGGGTGGCGAGAGAGCCGTTCGTCAGTTCCTTGCGCTCCTCGGGGGCCTCGATGGCGGCCACGAAGGTCTCCACGAGGAGGACGTGGCCGAAGCGGGTACGGCCGCCGGTGAGCGAGTAGGGGCGGACGCGGGCGGGTTTGCGGTCGCCGCCGCGGACCGGGAGGTGCCGCTTCTCGGCCGGGCCGCTCATCGGGTGCTCCCCGTCGACTCGGCCTCCAGGGATTTCCTCAGCTCGCTGCGGAGTTCGGGGGTCAGGACGTGGCCGGCGCGGCCGACGAAGAGCGCCATGTGGTAGGCCACCACGCTCATGTCGCACTCCGCGGAGCCGTGCACGCCGAGCAGCGAGCCGTCGCTGATCGACATCACGAAGAGGCTGCCCTCGTCCATCGCGATCATCGTGTGCCTGACGCCGCCGAACTCCATGAGGCTGGCGGCGCCGATGGTGAGGCTGCCGATGCCGGAGACGATGGTCGCCAGGTCGGCGGAGGAGCCCCGGGGGCCCTTCGCCGCCTTCTTCCGGCGGGACTCGGCCGTGCGGGCGGGGTCGGAGGAGAGCAGGAGCAGGCCGTCCGAGGAGACGACTGCGACGGACTGGATGCCGGGTACTTCCTCGACCAGGTTGGTCAGCAGCCAGTGCAGGTTGCGGGCTTCACTGCTCAGGCCGTAGGTACTGGGCGCGGTCAACTGCTTGCCTCCTCGGCTGTGCCCCCCGTGGCGTGTTCGGTGTGTGCGGCGATCTCTGCCTCTACGTCCCTGTAGCCGGCCTGTGCTCCTTGGCGGAAGCCGCCGAGTCTGCGGCGGAGGGCTTCGGCGTCCACGGATGCGCTGCGCTGGCGGGGCGGGGCTGTGGGCGCGGTGATCCTGGGTGTGCGCTTGGGGAGACCCTTGCTGGTGAGCGCCTCGGCCTCGCCTTCGGCGTCCTCGCTCCCACCCGCACCACCCGTGCGGCTTTCGTCGTCGACTGCGGGTGGCCCCGGCTGGGCGTACCCGCCGTCGGCGACCGCGGGCGCGTCGTGGGCGGCGGGTGCGCGGTGGGCCGCGGGCGCGTCGTCGGACTCGGGTGCCCTGGAGGCGGCGCGGGCGCCACGGGCCTCAGGTACGCCGTGAGCCTCGGGCGCATCGTGGGACCCGGGTGCCCCGGAGGCGGCACGGGCGCCACGGGCCTCGGGCGCGTCGGACTCGGGTGCGCGGGAGGCCGCACGGACGTTGTGGGACTCAGGTGCGCCGTGAGCCGTGGATGCGTCGTGGGACTCGGGTGCCCCGGAGGCGGCACGGGCGCCACGGGCCTCGGGCGCGTCGGACTCGG
>NZ_JBWKFN010000010.1:0-265105 GCF_056434245.1 Streptomyces sp. NPDC044064 | reverse complement strand
GGGTGCGCGGGAGGCCGCACGGGCGCCACGGGACTCAGGTGCGCCGTGAGCCGTGGATGCGTCGTGGGACTCGGGTGCCCCGGAGGCGGCACGGGCGCCACGGGCCTCGGGCGCGTCGGACTCGGGTGCGCGGGAGGCCGCACGGGCGCCACGGGACTCAGGTGCGCCGTGAGCCGTGGATGCGTCGTGGGACTCGGGTGCCCCGGAGGCGGCACGGGCACCGCGGGACTCCGGCGCGTCGTCGGCCTCGGGCCGCTCGGTGGCGTGGGAGGTCTCGGAGTCGGGCGGTGTGTCCGGGAGCAGGAGCTCCATCGTCGTCTCGGCGAAGGTCTCCACCGGCTCCTTCGGGCGGGTCACCGATTCCCCGGTGGCCTGCTCGTCGGGCTCCGGCCTGGTGTGGGCCTGGGCCTCCAGGTCCTCCGCTTCGCGGGCGAGCTTCTCCGCCAGCGCCACCAGCGGGTCCGTGTCCTTGTCCGGGTCCTTGGCGCGGGCGGGCAGGACGTTGGAGTTGGCCTCGGCGTCCGCGCCGGGGAAGGAGACGGTCTGGGTGGAGTCCGGGAGTCCGGCCGAGGGCGGGACCGCCGCCGCGGAGGCCTCGGCCAGGAGGGACTGCGGCAGCACGACGACCGCCGCCACCCCGCCCTGCTTCTGCTCGCGCAGCTGGACGCGGACACCGTGCCGGTGGGCGAGGCGGGCCACGACGTACAGGCCGAGACCGAGGCCGGCCTCGCCCTCCTGGTCGTACGGCGAGGCGGGGTCGAAGTCGGTGAGGCGGGCGTTGAGGCGGTCGAGCCGGTCGCCCGCCAGGCCGATGCCCTCGTCCTGGACGGAGAGCATGACCTCGCCGGATTCGAGGAGCCAGCCGGAGACCTCGACGGGCAGGTCCGGCGGGGAGAACGAGGTGGCGTTCTCCATGAGTTCCGCGAGCAGGTGGGAGAGGTCGTCGGCCGCGAAGCCCGCCACATGGGCGTGCGGGGGCAGGGCGGCGATGCGGACGCGCTCGTAGCGTTCGATCTCGCTGACCGCCGCCCGTACGACGTCCACCAGCGGGACCGGGCCGTGGTGCTGCTGGACGTGCTCGGTGCCGGCGAGGACCAGGAGGTTCTCGCTGTGGCGGCGCATCACCGTGGCGAAGTGGTCGAGCTTGAAGAGGGTGGCGAGCCGCTCGGGGTCCTGTTCGCGCTCCTCCAGGCCCTCGATGACCGCCAGCTGGCGCTCAACCAGCCCCAGGGTGCGCAGGGCGAGGTTGACGAACGTACCGCCGATGCTGCCGCGCAGCCGCTCCAGCTGGGCGGCCGACTCGTCGAGCTCGGCGCGCAGCTCCTCGCGGGCGTCGGCCATCTTCTGCCGCTGGCCCACCAGGTGCTTGCGGTCGGTCTCCAGGGTGGTGACCCGCTCGTGCGCGGCGGCGGTCTGCTCGTGCAGGGCGACCGCGTGCGCGTGCAGGGCGTTGACCGAGCGGACGACCTGGGCGAACTCGTCGTTGCGGCCGGTGAAGGCGATCGGTTCCTGGGTGACCGGGTCCTCTGCCTCGGCCAGCCGGGCCGAGCCACGGCGCAGGACCGACAGCGGGCGGGTGAGGGTGCGGGCCATGGCGGTGGCGACGCCCACGGCGACCAGCATCAGGACACCGAGGGCGGCGATGCGGATCTCCAGGGCGGTGACGTCGTCGTCCCGGAGCCCCGCGAGGTCCTTGGTGCGGTGTTCGTAGAGGGCCGACTCGGCGCCCCGCATCAGGTCGACACGGGCGGACAGGGCCGCGTCCAGCTTCTTGACGCTGGTGGTCGACTCGCTGCCGGTGAACGTCGGCTGGTCGGTGAGGGCGGCCAGGTACTTCTCCGCCGAGTTGACCTCGGGGCCGGTGACCGTGGAGTCGTACGAGGCCACCGCCGCCTTGGGGGCTGTCTCGCGGAAGTCGGCGAGGGCCGCGTCGGCGCGCAGGCGGGCCTGCTGGGCGGCGGCGGTGAGCGCGTCGCGCTGCTTGCGGTCCGCCTCGTTCGGGGTGGTGGTCGTGACGGGCAGACCGGTGGTGGGGCTGATCACCGTCTGGGTGGTGGACGGGATGTTCAGCGCGGCCAGCAGCAGGCCGCGGGCGGCCGCGGACTGCTGGACGGCGGAGTCCAGTTCGGCGAGGGAGTGGGCGCCCGAGCCGGCCCGCGGGGGCAGCCGGTCGGCGAGGTCGTCGGCGAGCCGGTGCAGTTCGCTGACGGTGGCCGAGTACGCCTGGTGGGTCTGCAGCGCGTTCGTCTTGCCGGTGAGGGCGGCGCGCCGGACGGCCGCGATGGCGTCGAGGTCGGTGCGCAGCGCTGCCGGGGCGTCGGTGTCGGCGCGCAGGTCGTCGACCTGGCGGTCGACGCGGGCGCTGCGCTGCTCGGAGGGCGCCTTGGCCTTGGGGCGGCCGGCGGCGATGTAGGCCGTGACCTCGTCGCGTTCGTCGGCGAGCGAGTGGGCGAGCGCGAGCGCGTCCTGCGTGCGGGCCGCCAGCGTCACCAGGTCCTGCGAGTCGCCCAGGTCCTGGGAGGCGGTCAGCAGCGCGGGGGCTCCCGCTCCTGCGATGGCCGCGGCGACCACGGCCACGGCGACGATCAGCCGGGTGCGCACATGAGTGGGGCGGCCGGTGCCCACGGGGGTCTGCTCGGCGGCCCCCTCGGGGGCCGTCTGCTTGTCTGTGCGCCGAGGCCGCTTCATCTGCACCGGTGCTCGCATTCCTGAACTCGTCTACCCAAGGGCCCGGGTGGCGCCCCGTGATCTCGGTACCAAGTGGTGCGTACACCCCCGGTTCGTACGGTTCCCGACCCTCCCAGCGCCGGTGGGCAGGGGCCGTCCATCACCTGACCCGCCACCCGAAGGAGTGAACATCGGAGGGGAGTTGACGGGCAAGTTCCTGTGGCGTGTGCAGGGCCCTTGTGCGGTGGGCCGGTTGGACGCGCGGGTCAGGCTTTGGCAGTATTCGCCACCACGTCTTTCCAGAGCGTGTCATTTACCCCCAAACCAGGCGCCTGACCTGCGGAGCCGTGCCAATTCGGCGGTGCTTGCCAGCCTTTGGCGAAGCCTGTGAAGGGGTCGTGCAGACTGGCCGAATGCGCACTGATCTCGTTTCGGAAGCCGGCGACCCGACCCGACCCAACGAGGACTTCGCCGGAGTCGGACTACCCGCGTCCGGTCAGGGGGGTTGTGTGATCTTGCTGGACGGAGTGACACCACCGCGGGACGGGACGGGGTGTCTGCATTCGGTCCCCTGGTTCACGGCGCGACTCGGCGGCGCGCTGACCGAACTGACCGTTTCCGGGCGAGATCTGACGCTCCCGGAGATTCTCTCGGGGGCGATCGCCCGGACCGCGGAGGCCCACGCGCGCACCTGTGAGCTTTCTCACCCGCGAACCCCCCAGGCGACAGTGGTCCTGACCCGCTGGTCCGACGAGACCGTGGAGTACCTGGTCCTGTCCGACTCCGTCCTGCTCCTGCAGTCCCCCGACGGCGCGGTCACCCCGGTCCTGGACGACCGGCTCGACCGGCTGCCCCGCTCGGCGCTGGCCACCGACGCCCTGATCGACGCGCATCTGCGCAACAAGGAGGGCGGCTTCTTCACGGCCGCCGCCGACCCCTCGGTCGCCTCCCGTGCGGTCACCGGCACTCTTCCGCGGCACGAGGTGCGGGCCCTGGCCGCCCTGACGGACGGTGCGACCCGCTGGACGGAGAAGTTCCACGAGGGCGACTGGACGGCCTTGCTCGGCCTCGTCGCCAAGGAGGGCCCCCGCGCCCTGGTCGAGCGGGTACGGGAGCTGGAGCTTGCGGACCGGGAGGAGCGGGCGTTCCTCGGCCGCAGCAAGACGCACGACGACGCGACGGCGGTGTACGTCGAGCTCTAGGGACTGCCGGACAGGCCCCAGGACCTCCGGAGCGCCGGCTACTTCTCCATGACGGTGTTCAACTGGTGGAGCAGGCGCGCCAGTTCGGCCACCTCCAGGCGGTCCCAGTGAGCCAGCTGGCTGACGTACCGGGCGCGGCGGGCCTCGCGGACCTTGCCGACGCGGCCGCGGCCCTCGTCGGTCAGGGTCACCAGCCAGGCGCGGCCGTCGGCGGGGTCGGGCTCGCGGGCGATCAGGCCCAGCTCCTCCAGGGCGCGCAGCTGGCGGGACATGGTGGCCTTGCCGACGCCGATGTAGGCGGCGAGCTCGGTGGCGCGCTGGCCGCCGAGTTCGTCGAGGCGGATGAGCAGGCCGTACGCGGAGGACTCCAGGTCCGGGTGGACCTCGCGGGCCATCTCGCCCTGGTTCGCCCGGGCGCGCCGGAGCAACACGGTCAACTCGCGCTCCAGCGCCAGGAATTCCTGGTCTGCACCACTCGGCGTCACCTGGTCGGTGACCCGATGCCCGCCGCCGTTTCCGTCCTCGTGCACGTCAGCACCCCTGATCGGTTTCGCTGTCCTGAAAGTTTCTGTCGAACGCCGCCGTTGCCGCAGCTCCGTAAGTATTTCGCAGGCGTAGACCAACGGCAGCCTCCGGACCCCCTTCCCACGCCGTCATCTACGTGCGTAGCTTCTTTAGCAGGCAATCAATGGCATGCCCACGCCAGTGGATCAGCGGTCACTCCACGGTCCCCCCACCACACTCCTCGGAGGCACGTCATGCCCGTGCACAGACCCGGTTCCCCCCGCCCGCGTCCCCTCGCCGTTCTGGTCACCGCCGTGCTGGCGGCGGTCTCCCTGGCCTTCCCCCTCACCACCGCCCAGGCCGCGAGCACGCCCAGCCGCGGTTCGGCGTACATGGGCATGGGAGTCCTCGCCCACGACGGACAGAACGGCACCCCGTCCACCGGTGACGCCACCCAGACCGAGGGCGTCGACGTCGCCGGCTACCAGGGCAACGTCGCCTGGAGCACGCTGTGGAACAGCGGCGTCCGCTGGGCCTACACGAAGGCCACGGAGGGCACGTACTACACGAACCCCTACTTCGCGCAGCAGTACAACGGCTCGTACAACGTCGGCATGATCCGCGGCGCGTACCACTTCGCGACCCCGGACACCACGAGCGGCGCCACCCAGGCGAACTACTTCGTCGACCACGGCGGCGGCTGGTCCCGCGACGGCAAGACCCTGCCCGGCGCCCTCGACATCGAGTGGAACCCGTACGGCGCCGCCTGCTACGGCAAGTCCGCCAGTGCGATGGTCGGCTGGATCGCCGACTTCCTGAACACCTACAAGGCGCGGACGGGCCGGTACCCCGTGATCTACACGGCCACCAGCTGGTGGACCCAGTGCACCGGCAACTACGGCGGCTTCGCCGTGAACAACCCGCTGTGGATCGCCCGCTACGCCTCGGACCCGGGGACGCTGCCCGCGGGCTGGTCGTACTACACGATGTGGCAGTACACCTCCTCCGGCCCGACCGTCGGGGACCACGACAAGTTCAATGGAGCGCTGGACCGGGTGGTGGCGCTGGCCAACGGCTAGCCGCCGCTGAGCGGGTGCGGCGGCCGTCCCCGCGGGCGGCCGCCGTGCGCTGCGTTGGTGCTCCGCGCCGGCCGGGATCATGCTGGTCAGGAGAGGAGCCTGCCGAGCAAGGGCGAGATGAGCGGCGATGGAGCGACAGTCGACGTACACGGCCACGGCCACCATCGATGAGCAGGGCATCCTGACCGGCTGGAGCGAAGGCGCCCAGCGGCTGCTCGGCCACGAGGCCTCGGAGGTCGTCGGACGGCCCGCGTCCGCGCTGCTCGCCGCGGAGGCCGGATCGGCCCGCCGGATCCTGGCCGGGCGCGACCGGTGGAACGGCACCGTGCCCCTGCGGCACCAGGACGGCCGGCGCCTGGAGCAGGGGCTCCTCGCCCACCGCCGGACGTCGGGCACCGGGGCCGTCGACTGGCTCGTGGTGACCGCCGTGGCGGACCGGCCCCAGCCGCCCCGGGGCGAACCGCTGGAGGAGTGGACGTTCATCCAGTCCCCCTTCCCGCTGGCGATCTTCGACACCGAGCAGCGCCTGATGCGTGCCAACCGCCGCCTGGAACGTGCCCTGTCCCTGCCCGAGGCGGCGATGCGCGGGCTGCGCCTGACCCATATCTCGCCCGGTCCCGCGAGCGAGGAGGCCGACCGGTCGATGCACCAGGTGCTGGAGACCGGCGAGCCCCAGGAGGTACGGACCGGCGTCGTCCCGGATCTGGACCTGCCCACCGTTCTGACCCCGCTCAAGGACGGCACCGGCAGGGTGCGCGCCGTCTGCCTCGCGGCGCACCGGCACGCCGCGGAGTCCGCCCGCCGGGGCACCGGGGGCGAGACCGGCGCGCACCCGGGCACGGCTCCCGACCTCGGGCGGGCCGCGCAGGAGCTGGCCGAGGCCACGGTCCCCCGGCTCGCGGACTTCATGGCCGTGGACCTGCTCGACGCCCCGCGCTCCGCGGCCGACTCCGTCGACATGGGCCCGGTGGTCCTGCGCCGGGCCGTGCTGCGCGCCGTCCCGGACGACGCCGTGAGTTCCTCCGGGACCGGGGTGGGCCAGGCGATCGCCTACGAACCGGGCTCGCCCCCGGCGGACTGCCTGGCCTCGGGCAACGCCGTCCTCTACGACACCTCGGACCCGGTGGTCGCGGCGTGGGCGGCCGTGGACCCGGCGGCCGCGTGGCTGCGCGCGTACGCCACGCGCGCGCTGATGCTGGTGCCGGTGCTCGCCGAGGGCAGCACCCTCGGGGTCGCCCTCTTCGGCCGCCACCGGCGCACCGAGCCGTTCGGCCCGGAGGATCTGCGGATCGCCGAGGACCTCACGGCACAAGCGGCCACCGGCCTGCACAGCGACCGCCGGCACGCCCGCGCCCGCACCACCACCATGTCCCTGCAGCGCAGTCTGCTCCCGCACACGCTGCCCGACCAGGCGGCCCTGGAGGTCGCCACCCGGTATCTGCCCGCGGCCACCAAGGCCGGTGTGGGCGGCGACTGGTTCGACGTGATCCCGCTGTCCGGGGCGCGGGTCGCCCTGGTCGTCGGCGATGTCGTCGGCCACGGCATCCGCGCCTCCGCCACCATGGGCCGGCTGCGGACCGCCGTGCGCACCCTGGCCGACGTCGACCTGCCCGCGGACGAGCTGCTCACCCACCTCGACGACCTCGTCCTGCGGCTGGCCGCCGACGAGGGCAGCGCCGACCCGGCGGCCGAGACCGCCGGGGGCATCGGCACCACCTGTCTGTACGCGGTCTACGACCCGGTCTCACGCCACTGCACGCTCGCCCGGGCCGGCCATCCGCCGCCCGCCGTGGTCACCCCGGACGGCACCGTCCGCTTCATCGACGTCCCCCCCGGTCCGCCGCTGGGGCTCGGCGGCCTGCCCTTCGAGGCCTTCGAGACCGAAATTCCCGAGGGCAGCCTGCTCGCCCTCTACACCGACGGGCTGCTGGAGGCCCGCGACCACGACATCGACGAGGCGCTGGACAAGCTGTTCGGCGCGCTCGGCCGCCCGGCGCCGACGCTGGACGCGGTGTGCGACCGGGTGCTGACCGAGCTGCTGAGCCACCGCCCCGACGACGACATCGCCCTGCTCGTCGCCCGCACCCGGGCACTGCACGCCGACCGGGTCGCCGCCTGGGAGCTGGACAGCGATCCCTCCGTGGTGGCCCGGGCCCGCAAGCACACGAGCGACCAGCTGAGCCGCTGGGGACTCGACGAGGCCGCCTTCACCACCGAGCTGATGGTCAGCGAGCTGGTCACCAACGCCATCCGCTACGGCCGCCCGCCCATCCAGCTCCGGCTCATCCACCAGGACTCCACCCTCATCTGCGAGGTCTACGACTCCAGCGGCACCACCCCGCACATGCGGCGCGCCCGGATCTTCGACGAAGGCGGCCGGGGCCTGCTGCTGGTCGCCCAGCTCGCCAAGCGCTGGGGCACCCGGCACGACCGGGTGGGCAAGACCGTGTGGGCGGAGCAGTCACTGACCCCGAGCTGACATGGGACTGCCCCGCCGGGGAGGGGCGGGGCAGTGAGCGGTCGGCTTTCTCTGTGTTCGTTTTCTCCAGGTACGGTTGACGATCTTCTGTGCTCAGTTGACGACCACGTCCGGCGGAGCGGGCGCGTCCTGGCCGGTGGTGCCGCCGCTGTCCTGACCGGGGTCCGGGGCCGCGGGTCCGGGGTCGGCCGGGTGATCCGGCGGGGCGGGCGTCGCCGGTGTGGAGGTGCTGCCTGTGTCCCCACCGGACGGGTCCGGCTTGTGGTCGGGGCACGGCGGGCCGTCGCTGCCGTTGGTGCCGGTGCCGTTGCGGCCGTTCGTGCCCTTGCCGCCGCACGAGCCCCTGCCGCGGCCACCGGTGCCTCCGGTGCCGGTACCGCCCGGAGCCGTGCAGATCGTGGCGTCACCGCCGGTGCCGTTGCCGCCGTTGCCCCCCGTGGCGTTGCCGGCCTGGCAGGAGTCGTGGTCGTCGTGGTGCCCGTCCCCGTGATCGCCGTGCTTCTTGCCGTGGTCGTCCTTGTGGTGATCGTCGCTCTTCTTGTGGTCCTTGCTGCCGTGGTCGTCGTGCTTCGCCGAAGCGGTCACGCTGTACGGCGCGGGGGCGGCGAAGGCGGCGCCTGCGGGGATCAGGACTGCGCCGAGGGGGAACAGGAGGGAGGCGGCGGCCACGGCCAGGCTGCTCTTGCGGACGTTGCGGATCATGGGGGGAGGTGCCGTTTCTTGAGGGGGGTGGTCGGGATTGCGGGGGGGGTGGGGGCTCGTGGCCGGTGGCCGGTGACCGGGTGGCGCGGCCGCTGACCGCGCCACCCGGATCCGCCGTCGCTCACTCGCTGCTGTCAGCGAGGCGGGCCTCAGTTGGCAGTGGCGTCACCTCCGTTGCCGCCGGTCGCGTCGCCACCACCGTTGCTCGTGGCATTACCGCCGTCACCACCGGTCGCGTCGCCCTTGCCGTTGCTCGTGGCATTACCGCCGTCACCACCGGTCGCATCACCCTTGCCGTTGCTCGTGGCATTGCCGCCGTCACCACCGGTCGCATCACCCTTGCCATTGCTCGTGGCATTGCCACCGTCACCACCGGTCGCATCACCCTTGCCATTGCTCGTGGCATTACCGCCGTCACCACCGGTCGCATCACCCTTGCCATTGCTCGTGGCATTACCGCCGTCACCGCCGGTCGCATCACCCTTACCGTTACTAGTGGCATTACCGCCGTCACCGCCGGTCGCATCACCCTTGCCATTGCTCGTGGCATTACCGCCGTTGCCGCCGGTCGCGTTGCCCTTCTTGGCCTTCTTGTGGTGGTTACCGTCGTGCTTGTCGTGGTGCTTGGCCACCAGCGTGACGGCCGACGACTCGTGCGCCGGGGCGGCCGAGGCGGCGGTGGCCGGGAGAATGATTCCGCCGGCGACGACCACTGCCGAGGCAACGATCGTGGAGAGGCGGAGACCACGCTTGGTACGGACGGACTCACGGTTCTCGTCGATGCGCTTCATGACTTTCTCCTACTTGATTCGGGGCCCTTTTTCGGTTTCCGGTTTCTCCGGTGGGGCCGTGCTTCAAGTAGGCCGGAATGCCGGCACGCGGTCATGTTCCGAGGACTCGGGACTTGACGAAGAGGAAAGCACCGGGTATTCAGCGCGGCGCGCCTAGGACGCCGGTCCCCCGAGGACCGGGCCGGCCCAGCCGGGCGGGGCCGGCGGTGCGGGCGGGGCGGGCACCGGGTCGGCAGCGGGGACGGCGTCGGCAGCGGGGAGGGCGTCGGTCGCACGGGCGTCCACCTGCGTGGGCGTACGGCGCTGCGGGCCGCAGTCGGCCAGGGCTGCGCGCAGGGCCGCGACGAACTCCAGGCAGGTGCCGTACCGGTCGTCCGGGGCCTTGGCCAGCGCCCTGCACAGGATGGCGTCGGCGGCCGCCGGGATCCCGTCCCGTTCCTCGCTCAGCAGGGGCGGCGGGTCGTACTGGTGCGCCCACAGCAGCTCCAGGTCGTCGTCCCGGCGGAAGGGCGGCGCGCCCGCGAGGGTCTCGTAGACGACACAGGCCAGGCTGTAGAGATCGGATCTGCCGTCCACGGGGCGGCCCGCGACCCGCTCCGGCGCCACGTAGTCGAGGGTGCCGACGAACTCTCCCGCGGTGGTGAACCCGGTGAGTGACAGGGACTTCTTCGCCAGCCCGAAGTCGGTGAGGTAGACGTGCTCGGGGTGGTCGCTGTCGACACCCTTGGTGACCAGGACGTTGCCGGGCTTGACGTCCCGGTGCACCAGATCGTGCTCGTGGGCCGCGTCGAGCGCGGACGCCAGCTGGGCGGCGATGCGCAGCGCGGCCGGCACGGAGAGCGGGCCGTCCCGGTCGAGCACGGCACGCAGGTCCATTCCGTGCACGAAGCACATCGCGATGTACAGGATCCCGTCGGTCTCGCCGGCCTCGAAGACAGGCACGATGTGCGGGTGCTCGATGGCCGCGGCCACCCGTGATTCCTGGGTGAAGCGGCGGCGGAAGGCGTCGTTGCGGGTGTACTCGGGGGCGAGGAGTTTCAGGGCGACGGTACGGCCGAGGCGCAGATCCTTGGCGCAGTACACGACGGCCATGCCACCGCGGCCCAGCTCGCGCTCCACGCGGTAGCCGGCGATCTCCGTCCCGATCGGGCCGGAGGGTTGCACCACCTGCCCACTCACGCCTGAATTCTATCCAGTTGATCCATATGTGCGCTTGTCCACGGCCGCGCTCGTCCACGGCACGGCGAAGGCCCGGGCCTCCCTCACGGGACCCGGGCCTCGCCTCATCCGGTCACGTCCGTCACGCCGCGACCGGAACCTCCGGTGCCGCGCCGTTCGTGGCGGGCGCGAGCGCCAGCTCCAGGACCTGACGGACGTCGGTCACGGCGTGGACGTCGAGCTTGTCCAGCACCTCGGCCGGGACGTCGTCCAGGTCGGGTTCGTTGCGCTTGGGGATGATCACGGTGGTCACCCCGGCGCGGTGGGCGGCGAGCAGCTTCTGCTTCACACCGCCGATGGGCAGCACCCGGCCGGTCAGCGACACCTCGCCGGTCATCGCCACGTCGGTGCGGACCAGCCGGCCGGAGAGCAGGGACGCGAGGGCCGTGGTCATCGTGATGCCCGCGCTCGGTCCGTCCTTCGGGACCGCGCCCGCCGGGAAGTGGATGTGCACGCCCCGGTCCTTCAGGTCGGCCACCGGCAGCTCCAGTTCGGCGCCGTGGCTGCGCAGGAAGCTCAGCGCGATCTGCGCCGACTCCTTCATCACGTCGCCCAGCTGACCGGTCAGGGTCAGCCCCGCCGCACCCGTCTCCGGGTCGGCGAGGGACGCCTCGACGAAGAGGACGTCACCACCGGCTCCGGTGACCGCGAGACCGGTCGCCACGCCCGGCACGGACGTACGGCGCTCGGCCGGGTCCTGGGCGGACTCGGGCACGTGGTGCGGACGCCCGATCAGCGCGCGGAGATCCTCGTCCCGGACGGTGAACGGCAGCTTCCGCTCGCCGAGTTCGTGCTGGGCCGCGACCTTGCGCAGCAGCCGTGCGATGGACCGCTCCAGGGTGCGCACGCCCGCCTCGCGGGTGTACTCGCCGGCGAGCCTGCGCAGCGCGCTCTCGTCGATCGTGACCTCGTCCTCGGCCAGGCCGGTCCGCTCCAGCTGACGCGGGAGCAGGTGGTCACGGGCGATGACGACCTTCTCGTCCTCGGTGTAGCCGTCCAGCCGGACGATCTCCATACGGTCGGCGAGCGCCTCCGGGATGGCCTCCAGAACGTTGGCGGTGGCGAGGAAGACCACGTCGGACAGGTCCAGTTCGACCTCCAGGTAGTGGTCCCGGAAGGTGTGGTTCTGGGCCGGGTCCAGCACCTCCAGCAGGGCCGCGGCCGGGTCGCCCCGGTAGTCGGACCCCACCTTGTCGATCTCGTCCAGCAGGACCACGGGGTTCATCGACCCCGCCTCCTTGATGGCACGCACGACCCGGCCGGGCAGCGCGCCGACGTACGTACGCCGGTGACCGCGGATCTCCGCCTCGTCCCGGACGCCACCGAGGGCGACCCGGACGAACTTGCGCCCCATGGCGTGGGCGACACTCTCGCCCAGGCTGGTCTTTCCGACACCAGGCGGCCCGACCAGAGCCAGCACGGCCCCGCCGCGCCGCCCGCCGATGACACCGAGGCCGCGCTCACTGCGCCGCTTGCGCACCGCCAGGTACTCGGTGATGCGCTCCTTCACGTCCTCCAGGCCCGCGTGCTCGGCGTCCAGGATCGCCCTGGCGCCCTGGATGTCGGCGGAGGCGCTGTCATCGGTCCGCTCGTTCCACGGCATCTCCAGGACCGTGTCCAGCCAGGTGCGGATCCACGAGCCCTCGGGCGACTGGTCGGAGGACCGCTCCAGCTTGTCGACCTCCTTGAGGGCGGCCTCGCGGACCTTCTCCGGCAGGTCGGCGGCCTCCACACGGGCGCGGTAGTCGTCGGACTCCTCGCCGTCCTGATCGCCGTTCAGCTCGCGCAGCTCCTTGCGGACGGCCTCGAGCTGACGCCGCAGCAGGAACTCGCGCTGCTGCTTGTCGACGCCCTCCTGGACGTCCTTGGCGATGGTCTCGGCCACGTCCTGCTCGGCGAGGTGGTCGCGCAGCTGCTGCGCGGCGAGCCTGAGCCGGGCCACCGGGTCGGCGGTCTCCAGCAGCTCGACCTTCTGCTCGGTGGTGAGGAAGGGCGAGTACCCGGAGTTGTCGGCGAGCGCGGAGACGTCGTCGATGGCCTGGACGCGGTCCACGACCTGCCAGGCGCCGCGCTTCTTCAGCCAGCTGGTGGCAAGGGCCTTGTACTCCTTGACGAGTTCGGCGGCATGCCCGGGCAGCGGGTCCGGCACGGTCTCGTCGACCCGCGCGCCCTCGACCCACAGCGCGGCACCGGGACCCGTCGTACCGGCACCGATCCGCACCCGGCCGCGGCCGCGGATCAGGGCCCCCGGGTCGCCGTCGGCCAGCCGGCCGACCTGCTCGACCGTGCCCAGCACACCGGTCTTGGCGTACGTGCCGTCGATGCGCGGCACCAGCAGAACCTTGGGCTTCCCGGGCTCCGACCGGGCGGCGGCCTGCGCGGCCTCCACCGCGGCCCGCACCTCGGCGTCGCTCAGGTCCAGCGGAACCACCATCCCGGGCAGCACGACCTCGTCGTCGAGCGGCAGCACGGGCAACACGAGCGTGAACGCCGTGGACTCAGCAGCCATGATCTCCCCTTAGGCAGTCAACTTGAGCTATGCCGACTCAATGCACGGCGCTCCGCCAATGTTCCCGGGTCCCTGTTCGCTGTGAGCGATCGACCGGCGACCCTGGTGTTGTCGCAGGCCAGAGGTGATGTCGGTGGGGCCTGCCAGGATGCCCGGACATCGGCACGAACGGGGAGGCCGCATGGGCACCTGGGACACGGGCCCCTTCGGCAACGACACCGCCGCGGACTGGTGCGACGGTCTCGACGACGCGTCAGCGGACGGGCGCGCACGATTGGTTCACGACGCGCTGGTGCGAGCCGTCGGATGCGCGAGCTGCTCCTGCCGCCCTCGGAGGGGGAACAGCTCAGCCCGTACCGACCGTACGGCCCAGGAAGGCCGGCAGGCGGATGTGCGGGGGCGCGTCCGACGGGGCGGGGACCTGTGGGCCGAAAACGCCCGGCATCCTGTGGGCGTCCGTAACGCCGTTCACTTCGACCGCCCGTTCGATCCGCGTCACCGCATCGGTCATACGGACACCGGGGAATTCGCCTGGAGGCGCCAGCGCCGCACCAGCGGCCAGCCGGCGATGCCGATGGCCAGGGCGATCAGGTGGCCCCAGTTGGTCATCGGGTCGTGGAAGGCGATCAGGTCGTCGAGGAGCGTGCTCGCGACCAGGGCGAGGAGGGGCCAGCGGACCCAGGGGGTGAGCAGGCCGGACAGGGCGCCGATGCTGCCGGCGACGCCGAAGCTGATGCCGTAGTCGAGACGGTGCAGGGAGGTGTCCGGGAGGTGGCCGAACAGGACCGCGAGGCCCACCGGGACTTCGGTCGCGAGGGTGGCCAGGACGTGGCCCG
The DNA here is from genome assembly GCF_056434245.1 of Streptomyces sp. NPDC044064. Lineage (NCBI taxonomy): Bacteria > Bacillati > Actinomycetota > Actinomycetes > Kitasatosporales > Streptomycetaceae > Streptomyces > Streptomyces sp. NPDC044064. The sequence continues at coordinate 251,118 of NZ_JBWKFN010000010.1, read as the reverse complement.
CCAGGAACACACAGGCCGCCCGGGCACCTCCTATCCGCCGCTCCAGCGCGGTGAGCACCAGTACGAACGCACCCGCGTACGGCGACACGACGCCGCCCGCGATCCACAGCGCGCTCGTCAGCAGCACCAGCACCGGTGTGCGCACCAGGTGGGCGACGTCGGTGCTGGAGCCCTGGTACAGCGTGTGCATCAGGGCGGGGTCGGCCCAGGCCGCCACCAGCGAGGTGAGGGCGAGGAGGGCCGCGTAGGAGAAGGTGAACGGGGTGCCGGTGGGGGTCGGCAGGAGGTACCAGGACCGGAAGGAGGGGCGGGGCGCCGCAGTCGCCGGGGCCGGCGTCGCGGCAGGGGCGGGCAGCTCGCGTTGGCGTGGGACCCCGTCGAGCAGGCCGGCGACATCCGGCAGGGAGTCGGCGGGAAGGGGCGTGCCCGAGGGCGGGGGCGTGGCCGTCGCAGGCCCGGTCACGGTCCGTTCCACGCTGAGGCGCTCCTTCCGTCGCGCCCCACCCTTCGTGTTCCCGCGGCCCCTGTCTATGACCGACGCCACGCGAGAGCGGATTCACAGCAACCTCAGAGGCTCCAAACGCGTCCGCCCCCGCCGCGCGGCCCGCTCCCGCCACTCCTCGAACTCCAGGACGAACGCCAGGACGAGCTCCGGTCGGCGCGCGCGAGGCGCGCGGTGGCGGCGCGCGACGGCATCAGGTCCGCACCGCCCCGCCACCCGTGACACCCGTGTCACCCGCGGGTTCGTGGTCAATTCCCGTGAACGCAGGGCCTCGTTCAAGCAGGATGAGCGTATGACTGCCGTCTACGACACTCCTGTGGTCCTGGACCGTCGCGAAGGCCCGTACGGGGAGGTGGTGCTGCGCAGGCACGGCGACTTGTTGCAGATCATCGCCAACGGGTGCTTCCTCATGGACACCTCCGACGGCCGCTCGGAGCGGCTGCTGGTCGACGCCGCGTACGACGCCCTGGACGGGCGCCCGGCGCCGGACGTGCTGATCGGCGGACTGGGGGTGGGATTCTCGCTCGCACACGCCGCGGCGGATCCCGGCAGGTGGGGCCGGATCACGGTCGTCGAGCGGGAGCCGGCCGTCGTGGACTGGCACCGGGGCGACGGACCCCTGTCGGCCGTCTCCGCGCACGCGCTCGCCGATCCCCGTACCGAGATCGTCGAAGCCGATCTCGTCACTTACGTCAAAGAGACATCGGACACGTTCGACGCCCTGTGTCTCGACATCGACAACGGTCCCGGCTGGACCGTCACCGAGGACAACGACGACCTCTACTCGTCGTCCGGACTCGCGGCGTGTGCAAGGGTGTTGAGGCCGGGCGGGGTGTTGGCGGTATGGTCTGCCGAACCCTCTCCGGAATTTGAAGGAACCATGCGGAATGCCGGGTTCCGTCAGGTGCGTACCGAAGAGGTCCCCGTTGCCCGGGGCGTTCCGGACGCCGTACACCTCGCCGTCCGACCTGGATAGCGACGGCGCGGTGAGTCCCCGTAATGTGCTGCCCTGACGCCGATCATTCAAGCGTCAATCGCAGTCATGGGATCACCCCACGGATTCCGGAAAGCAACAGGGGCGGGCGATGGAGCAGACACACACCTCCCAGACCGGCGCGGCCACGACGACCCAGGGCGCGCAGCGCCGTGTGCTGGTCGTCGAGGACGATCCGACGATCGTCGACGCCATCGCGGCCCGGCTCCGCGCCGAGGGATTCCTCGTGCAGACCGCGTCGGATGGTCCTGCGGCGGTCGACACGGCCGAGGCCTGGCAGCCCGACCTGCTGATCCTCGACATCATGCTGCCCGGCTTCGACGGCCTGGAGGTCTGCCGGCGCGTACAGGCCCAGCGCCCGGTGCCGGTGCTGATGCTCACCGCGCGGGACGACGAGACGGACATGCTGGTCGGGCTCGGCGTCGGCGCCGACGACTACATGACCAAGCCCTTCTCCATGCGGGAGCTGGCCGCGCGGGTGCACGTCCTGCTGCGGCGCGTGGAGCGGGCGGCCATCGCCGCGTCCACGCCCCGCTCGGGCATCCTGCGCCTCGGCGAGCTGGAGATCGACCACGCACAGCGCCGGGTGCGGGTGAAGTCCGAGGACGTCCACCTCACGCCCACCGAGTTCGACCTGCTGGTGTGCCTGGCGAACACCCCGCGCGCGGTGCTCTCCCGGGAGCAGCTGCTGGCCGAGGTGTGGGACTGGGCGGACGCGTCGGGCACACGGACCGTGGACAGCCACATCAAGGCCCTGCGACGGAAGATCGGCGCCGAGCGGATCCGCACGGTGCACGGCGTGGGCTACGCGCTGGAGACACCGACGCCATGAGCGAAGGGCGGGAGGCCGCACGGAGGAGCCGCGGGGAGGACCCCTGGGGTGGCGTACGCCCGTTCTCGATCAAGACCAAGCTGGGCGCGCTCGTCGTCATCTCGGTGCTGATCACCACAGGTCTCTCGATCGTCGCGGTGCACACGAAGACGGAGCTTCGCTTCATCACGGTCTTCTCGATGATCGCCACACTGCTGATAACGCAGTTCGTGGCCCATTCACTCACCGCGCCGCTGGACGAGATGAATCTGGTGGCCCGCTCGATCTCGCAGGGCGACTACACCCGCCGGGTCCGCGAGAACCGCCGCGACGAGCTGGGCGACCTGGCCCAGACGATCAACCTCATGGCCGACGAGCTGGAGGCGCAGGACCGCCAGCGCAAGGAGCTGGTGGCGAACGTCTCGCACGAGCTGCGCACCCCGATCGCGGGCCTGCGCGCGGTGCTGGAGAACATCGTCGACGGTGTCACCGAGGCCGACCCGGAGACCATGCGGACGGCCCTGAAACAGACCGAGCGGCTCGGCCGGCTCGTCGAGACCCTGCTGGACCTCTCCCGGCTCGACAACGGCGTCGTACCGCTGAAGCTGCGCCGCTTCGAGGTGTGGCCGTACCTGTCGGGCGTACTGAAGGAGGCCAACATGGTCGCCTCCGCGCGCGCGGGCATGGCCTCCGGATCCGGCAGCCACACGCGCACGGACGTACATCTGCACCTGGACGTCTCCCCACCGGAGCTGACCGCGCGCGCGGACCCCGAGCGCATCCACCAGGTCGTCGCCAACCTGATCGACAACGCGGTCAAGCACAGCCCGCCGCACGGGCGGGTCACCGTGAAGGCGCGGCGCGGGCCGCAGCCGGAGTCGCTGGAGCTCGAGGTGCTGGACGAGGGGCCCGGAATCCCCAGGTCCGAGTGGCACCGGGTGTTCGAGCGGTTCAACCGCGGCTCGGTGAGCCGGCCGCACGGTCCGGGCAGCGACGGCGGCACCGGGCTCGGCCTCGCGATCGCCCGGTGGGCGGTCGATCTGCACAACGGCCGAATCGGTGTGGCCGAATCCGACCGGGGCTGCAGGATCATCGTCACTCTTCCGGGACTGACTTCCGTCCCAAGTTGACGTAAAGTCCGAACCGGAGCCACAAGATCCACGTGCGTCCCCGCAGTCGGACACGTGTGATCAGGCACAGGCCCGCGACGCGCACCGCAGTCGGTCGCGCCGGGCCCCGCTCGGCGATCCCGCACACCCCGGCCCACATCCGGAACCACGCTTGTTTCCCGCCATATCAAGCCCTGAAACAAGATTTCTGATGTGACTTACGCGACGATGAACCGGCCCGACCTGACCTTCGCGGTCTTGGGGGCGTAGCCTTTATTTCCGCTGTCCATAACCTTGTGAAGCGGAAGAGGGCGGTTGCCGCCGTGTCGCCACAGTCCCCCAGTAACTCGAGCATCTCGACCGACGACCAAGCCGGGAAGAACCCCGCTGCTGCGTTCGGTCCCAACGAGTGGCTCGTCGACGAGATCTATCAGCAGTACCTCCAGGACCCGAACTCGGTTGACCGTGCCTGGTGGGACTTCTTCGCCGACTACAAGCCGGGCGCTCCTGCCGCCGCGGCTCCGGCGGGTACTGCGGCCGCGGGGGCCGCAGGGACCACCACCACGGCTTCCCCGGCCCCGAGCGCGCCCGCGGCCCCGGCCGCCCCCGCGCCCGCACCTGTGGCCCCGAAGCCCGTCGCCGCGGCTCCGGCCGCCGCTCCCGCGGCTCCGGCCCCCGCTCCTGCGGCACCTGCCGCGGCCCCTGCCCCGGCCAAGCCGGCGACGCCCGCACAGGCGCCCGCTCAGCCGCAGGCCAAGGCCGCGCCGGCCCCGGAGGGCCCCGAGCTGATCACGCTGCGCGGCCCGGCCGCCGCGGTCGCGAAGAACATGAACGCCTCGCTGGAGCTGCCGACGGCCACCTCGGTCCGCGCGGTCCCGGTGAAGCTGCTGTTCGACAACCGGATCGTCATCAACAACCACCTGAAGCGCGCCCGGGGCGGGAAGATCTCCTTCACGCACCTGATCGGCTTCGCGATGGTCCAGGCCATCAAGGCCATGCCGTCGATGAACTGGTCGTTCGGCGAGAAGGACGGCAAGCCGACCCTCGTCAGGCCGGCGCACGTCAACCTCGGCCTGGCCATCGACCTGGTGAAGCCCAACGGCGACCGCCAGCTCGTCGTGGCCGCCATCAAGAAGGCCGAGACCCTGAACTTCTTCGAGTTCTGGCAGGCCTACGAGGACATCGTCCGTCGCGCCCGCGACAACAAGCTGACGATGGACGACTTCACCGGTGTCACGGTCTCCCTGACCAACCCCGGCGGCCTCGGCACCGTCCACTCCGTGCCGCGTCTGATGCCCGGCCAGTCCGTGATCATGGGCGTCGGCTCCATGGACTACCCGGCGGAGTTCCAGGGCACCAGCCAGGACACCCTGAACAAGCTCGGCATCTCGAAGGTCATGACGCTCACGTCGACCTACGACCACCGGGTGATCCAGGGCGCCGCCTCCGGCGAGTTCCTGCGCCAGGTCGCGAACCTGCTGCTCGGCGAGAACGGCTTCTACGACGACATCTTCGAGGCGCTGCGCATCCCCTACGAGCCGGTCCGCTGGCTCAAGGACATCGACGCCTCGCACGACGACGACGTCACCAAGGCCGCCCGCGTCTTCGAGCTGATCCACTCCTACCGGGTCCGCGGCCACGTCATGGCCGACACCGACCCGCTGGAGTACCGCCAGCGCAAGCACCCCGACCTGGACATCGTCGAGCACGGCCTCACCCTGTGGGACCTGGAGCGCGAGTTCGCGGTCGGCGGCTTCGCCGGCAAGTCGATGATGAAGCTGCGCGACATCCTCGGCGTACTGCGCGACTCGTACTGCCGCACCACCGGCATCGAGTTCATGCACATCCAGGACCCGAAGCAGCGCAAGTGGATCCAGGACCGCGTCGAGCGCCCGCACTCCAAGCCGGAGCGCGAGGAGCAGCTGCGCATCCTGCGCCGTCTGAACGCGGCCGAGGCCTTCGAGACCTTCCTGCAGACGAAGTACGTCGGCCAGAAGCGCTTCTCGCTGGAGGGCGGCGAGTCCGTCATCCCGCTGCTGGACGCGGTCATCGACTCCGCCGCCGAGTCCCGCCTGGACGAGGTCATCATCGGCATGGCCCACCGCGGCCGTCTGAACATCCTCGCCAACATCGTCGGCAAGTCCTACGCGCAGATCTTCCGCGAGTTCGAGGGCAACCTCGACCCGAAGTCGATGCACGGCTCCGGCGACGTGAAGTACCACCTGGGCGCCGAGGGCACCTTCACCGGCCTGGACGGCGAGCAGATCAAGGTCAGCCTGGTCGCGAACCCGTCGCACCTCGAGGCCGTCGACCCGGTCCTGGAGGGCGTCGCCCGCGCCAAGCAGGACATCATCAACAAGGGCGGCACGGACTTCACCGTCCTGCCGGTGGCGATCCACGGCGACGCGGCCTTCGCGGGCCAGGGCGTGGTGGCCGAGACCCTGAACATGTCGCAGCTGCGCGGCTACCGCACCGGCGGCACGGTCCACATCGTCATCAACAACCAGGTCGGCTTCACCGCGGCCCCCGAGTCCTCGCGTTCCTCCATGTACGCGACGGACGTGGCCCGCATGATCGAGGCCCCGATCTTCCACGTGAACGGCGACGACCCCGAGGCGGTCGTCCGCGTCGCCCGTCTGGCCTTCGAGTTCCGCCAGGCGTTCAACAAGGACGTGGTGATCGACCTCATCTGCTACCGCCGCCGCGGTCACAACGAGTCCGACAACCCGGCCTTCACCCAGCCGCTGATGTACGACCTGATCGACAAGAAGCGCTCGGTGCGCAAGCTCTACACCGAGTCCCTGATCGGTCGCGGCGACATCACCCTGGAAGAGGCCGAGCAGGCGCTGCAGGACTACCAGGGCCAGCTGGAGAAGGTCTTCACGGAGGTCCGCGAGGCCACGTCGCAGCCGGCCGCCGGGGTCGTCCAGGAGCCGCAGGACGGCTTCCCGGTCGCGGTCCCGACCGCCATCTCCGCCGAGGTCGTCAAGCGGATCGCCGAGTCCCAGGTCAACATCCCCGACCACATCACCGTCCACCCGCGTCTGCTGCCGCAGCTGCAGCGCCGGGCGGCCATGGTCGAGGACGGCACGATCGACTGGGGCATGGGCGAGACCCTGGCCGTCGGCTCGCTGCTGCTCGAGGGCACCCCGGTCCGCCTCGCGGGCCAGGACTCCCAGCGCGGCACCTTCGGCCAGCGCCACGCGGTCCTGATCGACCGCAGCACCGGCGAGGAGTACACGCCGCTGCAGTACCTCTCCGAGGACCAGGCGCGCCTGAACGTCTACAACTCCCTGCTCTCCGAGTACGCGGCGATGGGCTTCGAGTACGGCTACTCGCTCGCCCGCCCCGACGCGCTGGTGATGTGGGAGGCGCAGTTCGGCGACTTCGTCAACGGCGCGCAGACGGTCGTGGACGAGTTCATCTCGTCGGCCGAGCAGAAGTGGAACCAGACCTCCGGCGTCACCCTGCTCCTCCCGCACGGCTACGAGGGCCAGGGCCCGGACCACTCGTCCGCCCGCCCGGAGCGCTTCCTGCAGCTGTGCGCGCAGAACAACATGACGGTCGCGATGCCCACGCTCCCGTCGAACTACTTCCACCTCCTGCGGTGGCAGGTGCACAACCCGCACCACAAGCCGCTGGTCGTCTTCACCCCGAAGTCGATGCTGCGTCTGAAGGCCGCGGCCTCGAAGGCGGAGGAGTTCACGAACGGTCAGTTCCGCCCGGTCATCGGCGACCAGTCGATCACCGACCCGGCCGCGGTCCGGAAGGTCGTCTTCTGCGCCGGCAAGGTCTACTACGACCTGGAGGCCGAGCGGCAGAAGCGCGGTGTCACGGACACGGCGATCATTCGCATCGAGCGCCTGTACCCGCTGCCGGGTGCCGAGCTCCAGGCGGAGGTCAACAAGTACCCGAACGCCGAGAAGTACCTCTGGACCCAGGAGGAGCCGGCGAACCAGGGTGCCTGGCCGTTCATCGCGCTCAACCTGATCGACCACCTCGACCTGGCGGTCGGCGCGGACATCCCGGCCGGCGAGCGGCTGCGGCGCATCTCGCGTCCGCACGGCTCGTCCCCGGCGGTGGGCTCCGCCAAGCGCCACCAGGCCGAGCAGGAGCAGCTGGTGCGTGAGGTCTTCGAGGCCTGAGCCTCCGGCGGTTCAGCCGAAAGCAGGGCCCGGCCCCGAGTTCACAGTGACTCGGGGCCGGGCCCTTTTCCGCTTGTGACCGTCAGCCCAGGTACGGCTCGAAGTCCCAGTAGGGGCGTGTGCGTTGGCGGGCCGAGATGGTGTGCGGGTGCTGGGCGCCCAGGGTGCGGGTGAGCCCGAGCAGGCCGTCGTCCTCCAGCTTCCCGGCCTCCTCTTGCTCACGGGCGGCGCGCAGGTCCGCGGCGAGTGCCACCTGGCCGGAGAGGGTGAGCGGGTGCTCGTGCCCCAGGGTGTGCCGGGCCCGGCGCAGGGTGTCCCGGCTCAGTTCGACGGCATCGGCGATCCGGCCGTTCAGATTGCGGGCACTGGCCGCGTTGAGGGCGCAGCCGAGGACCCAGGGGTGGTCGGCGCCCAGGGTGGCGGTGAGACCGGCGAGGGCGGCTTCGAACATCGACAGGGCCTCTCCGCGCTCGCCCGCGGCCTGCATGACCAGGCCGGTGTTGGAGAGCATGCCGGTGGCGACCGGGTGGGCCGGGCCGAGCAGGGCCCGGTAGCCGGCCTCGGCCTCGTCGATCAGCTCGCGGGACTGGGAGAGGTCGCCGTGCTCCCGCAGGTAGTTGCCGTAGTTCGTGATGAAGGCCAGGGTCCGGTAGTGCTCGCGGCCGTGCAGCTGGATCAGCTGCTCCAGCAGGCTGGCCAAGGTCGGGCCTACCTCCGGGGCGTGACCGCCCTCGCGACGTCTGCACATGGCCAGCTGGGCCCGGGCTTCGAGGGTCTGCGGATGCTGCGGGCCGAGCACCTGCACATGGAGGCGTACGACCGGTTCCTGGCGGGCGAGTGCGTCACGGTAGCGGCCCAGCAGCCGCAGGCTGTGGGTGACCGCGTTGCCCGAGTTGAGGGTGTTGATGTGCCGTGCGCGCAGCACGCTCTCGCGCCTGCCCAGCGTCTCCAGGTCGAGTTCCAGCGCCTCCGCGTAGCGGCCCAGCAGGCGCAGGCCGACACCGAGGTTGTGCCGGGCGACCAGGGTGGGGGGCTCGTCCGGGCCGAGGAGCCGCTCGTTGCCGTCGAGCACCTCGCGCTGCAGGTCGTACGCCTCCTGGTAGCGGCCGAGGTTGCGCAGGCCGGACGCCATGGCGCTCTTGGTGACCAGCTCGCCGATCTCGTTCCGCCCGGGCGCGGCCTGCAGCCGGTCCAGCACGCCGCGGTGCAGCTCGTAGGCGTCGCGGAACCGGCCGCTGTTGCGGAGCATGTTGCTCTCCTGGGTGGCCAGGTCGAGCATGGGCTGGTCGAGCGGCTCCATGAACCGGGACCAGTGGGGGCGCACCTGCTGGGCCAGTTCGAGGCCGCCGCTGTACTCCCCGCTGCGTGAGCAGTAGCGCAGACAGTTCAGGACCAGTTCCTGGACGCGGGGCTGGCGGCTCTCCAGGGCGCCGGAGGGCTCCAGGTGAGGCAGCAGTTCGGCGTAGCGCGGCCAGTTCCTGCTGTCGGCGGGGTTACCGGGGTCCGCCTCGGCGAGCAGGGTGCGCACCGCCCGTTGGTGCAGGTCCCGGCTGTCCTCGCTGGTCAGCTTGGAGACGATGTCGTGGACGAGACGGTGCATGTGCACGGACTCCTGGTGCGGGCCCATCTCGGCGGCCAGCGGTCCGCGGGTCTCCCGGGTGAGCACGGAGAAGTTGACGAGTGTGTCCAGGGCCCTGGTCCAGGCCGGCAGGTCGGTGGACATCCAGCGCAGTTCCTCGGGCAGTTCGGCCCGCGGGTAGGCGCGGATCAGGCCGAGCGGGATACGACCGGGTGCGAACGAGGTGCACAGGCTCAGCACGTCGATGGCCTGCGGCTGGGAGCGGCGCAGGCGGTTGAGCAGTATGGCCCACGAGGTCAGGGAGGAGCGCGGGAAGCCCTCGCCGGTGACGGGCTCGTCGACGGTGGACAGCCGTCGTTCCCGGACCATCCGCAGGTACTCGGCCACGTCCATGCCGGACTCGCCGAGCCAGGAGGCGGCCTGCACGAGCGGCAGCGGGACGTCGCCGAACTCTGCGGCCACCTCGTCGGCCTCCGCGGCGCTGATGTGCGGGGCGCGGCGCATCAGGTACGCGGTGGACTCGGCCCGCAGGAAGGAGGGGATCGCGAGGACGTCGGTGTGCTCGCTCCAGGCCCGGTTGCGTGAGGTGATCAGGACGTGGCCGGTGCCCTGCGGGAGCAGGGCCGACACGCCTTCGGTGTCGTCCCAACCGTCGAAGACCACCAGCCAGTTGGCGTACGGATCTCCGCGCCGCAGCGCGTTGCGCACCGCGCGGATGCGCTCGCCGGGCTCGCTGCCGATCCGCAGGCCCAGTTCCACGGCGAGTTCGCCGAGTCGGTCGCGCTGGATGTTGCGGTCGTCGGAGTTGACCCACCACACCAGGTCGTAGTCGGTGCTGAAGCGGTGCGCGTACTCGGCGGCGAGCTGGGTCTTGCCGATGCCCGACATGCCGACGAGCGTGCAGGCGGAGGCCCCGCGCTCGGCGTCCGCGAGCCGTTGGTGCAGATCGTTGAGCAGGTCGTCGCGGCCGGTGAAGCGCGGGTTGCGGCGCGGCACCTCGCCCCAGATCTCGCAGCGCTCGTCGGGGTAACGCATCTGATCCGGCAGGGGCCGCGGGCGCGGGCGGCGCTCGAGGCCGAGCCTGCTCAGCAGACGCTCCTCGGCGGCCTCCTCGCTCAGCGCCCACAGACTGGCCGGCTCCAGCACCGCGGTGGCCGGGAGCAGCGGCCGGTTGGTGAGGTTGACCGCGGCGAAGCGGTCGGCGTGAGCGGCCACGAAACCGCGCAGGGCATCGTTCCACTCGCCGGGCGGACGCGGGCCGAGTTCGAAGAACCAGTCGTTGAGAACGAGGAGGACCTTGCCGCTGGACAGCAGCAGGTCGCCGAGCGAGTCCTCCAGGGGCACCGCGCGCGGCGGGTCCCAGCGCAGCAGGGTGGTCCGGTGCCCGTGGCGCTCCAGGCACTGCGCGATCCATGCCGCCCATGAGCGGTGGTATCCCGGGAAGACCACGAGAACGTGCTCGTGTGCCGCCGCACCGGCCTCGCCCGCCCGCCGCTGTTCCGCCATCGTCGCTCCCTGTTCCCGCGGCTGCCGCCCTCTCGGGCAGCCACACACATAACGTAACGCAAAGGCGCTTCTACGGAGCGTTATCCGGATTGCCGGGCGGTCGCCCCGAGACTCCCGTGGTGCGCACCCATGTTCCGGACGAACTCCCTTCCCTCAGGGGTCAGTTCATCGGAATCGCGCAGCACGGACAAGGCCTGGCCGACCTGGTCCCTGTGTACCTCGAACCGCTCTGCCGCGCGCCGGCCCCAGGTCCAGTCGCCCCCCGGCCCGGTCCGGGCCCTCCACCACAGGTCCATCAGCGCCAGATGCGCGTACGCCCCCTGCAGCACTCCCGAGACGGGCCGCGGATCATGCCGCCACCCGACCCGGTGCAGGGTGCCGCCGCCGGGCCGCCGCAGGGGGACGAGTTCGTCGAGCACGGCCAGCTTGGTGTGGTGCGTCTCGTGCACCAGCAACTCCGCCAGGTCCCGCCGGTCGGCCGGCAGCTGGGTGAGGACGGCGCCGGGAGCGGTGCGCAGCGTCGCGCTCATCGGCGTACCCGCGCCCGCCGGGGGTGTGAGCGGTACGACGCAACGGACCAGCGCCGCCGTCTCGGCGGCCCGGCCGGGATGCGTGGTGACCAGCAGGGCCAGCGCGTCACGCCAGCGGGTGGTCCAGGCGAGGTGGTCGGAGTACGGACGCTCGGCCGCGGGCAGGGCCGCCGGGCCGATGCCGCCCGAAGGCACCCGGTAGGGGTCCATATCGTCGAGGACGGCTGCGCCACCGGGCAGCATGTGCAGCGCGGACCAGGCCGGCAGGCCGTGGGGCACCCGGCGCGGCTCCGGGACCTCCGGTGCCGCCGCGGACAGCAGGACCGTGCCGCCCGCGCTGTCGGTGAGCCGTACGACGCCGGCGCGGCCGCTCAGCCGGGCCGGTCCGGGGGCGCAGCGCAGCAGGCCGATGCCGGGCAGGGAAAGGGTGCCCGTCGGCAGCGGGTACGTGGTGGTGAAACGGCACCCCGCCCGGAGCGCGGCGGCGACCGCCACATCGCCCAGCCGACCCAGCCGTTCCTCGAAGGCCGGACCGTCGGGTGCGGCAAGCAGCTCGGCGAGCCAGGAGCCGGTCGTCGGATAGTCGAGCACGTCACGGACCACCGCGGGGTCGGCCCGCTCGGCCCGCTCCAGCAGTGCCCAGTCCTCCTCGAAGCGCCGTCGTACCGCGGGCGGCAGCGCATCGTGCCGGCGTTCGACGCGGACGAGGAGGGATTTGAGCAGCAGCATCCGGCGGGCATGCAGCGCGGATCGCAGCGCGGTGGTGGTCACGGGCAGCGGCCGGGTCCGCGCCAGCTCGGCGAAGATCTCCGACGTGACCGGCCCCGAGGTCATGCCACGGTGTCCTCACTCAGTAAAGGGCGCGGTGCACGACCGGCCGAAAACGCGCGCCCCTCGGGCCCTTCCGGTACGGCGTCGTCGTCCGGGTTGGTGTACCAGACGCGGCGCAGCTCCTCCGGGTCCGCCAGCACCCCCTCCACCGCCGCGATCAGCTCCGGATCGTCCAGGTCCCGCAAAGTCCGCAGGTCGACGTCAGTGAGGTCGGGCAGAACCAGGCCCTCTCCTGTCGTCCGGCCGAGGCCGACCGCCCGTATCCTGTCCTCCCCCACCTCGGCTCCTCCCTGCCCCACGCCCGCCCCGCACGGCCGTGACAGCTGCCCAGTTCTTCCCGACTGGCGGGGAGCAGAAACCCGACCGGGATCAACTCCGGTCAAGCTCAATCGAGTTGTTCCACTCCGGGTTCCAAGGCCACCACGGTGGGGCAGTTCGGCGCCACTGTTCATCCGGCATCCACCCGGACCCGTCCGCGGTCGGCTCCTCCGCGGCGCCACGGGTCAACTCCACGTCCGCCCAGTCGACCTCCCGCAGGACCGCCACCAGTCGCTGCCACTGGTCCCGGGCCGCCCGATAGGCGTTGTGGGCCGCGGCGGGCCGCCCCATCAGCGCGAGCACCGCCCCGCTGCTGTGCCGCGCCCGCGCGGCCGTCACCGAGCCCGGGTCCGCGCCGTGCGCGGCCTGCGCCTCCCGCTCGGCGTTCTCGTACGCCTGCAACGCGTCCATCAGCAGCGGCGCACCGGCGTGACGCCACCCCTCCAGCCGAACCCGCCCCAACTGCAGCCACGCCTCGGCCCTTACGGCCGCGTCGGCCGCCGCGCGCACGGCCTGGCCGAGCAGGTGACGGCTCTCGAACAGGTCGGGCAAGAAGCCGAGATGGCGGAACCGCTGGGCCAGTGCGCTGCCGACCAGGCCCTGGAGCCGCCCACGCTGGGCGGACCGGGCGGGCAGTGACTTCAGCGCCTCGCGCAGGACGTACTCGGCCCGGTCCACGATGCCCGCGCCGTCCCGTGCCGAGGCCCGCCGCAGCAGCGACTCGCCCCAGGCGGTGAGGAGCTGGCAGCGCAGGGTGCCGTCGGCGGGGGCGAGCAGCGCGGCCCGTTCGTACGTCTCGTCGGTCTCCCGGGCTTCCCCCGCCGCGTCGTGGAAGGCCGCCAGCGCGGCCAGACAGGGCAGCAGCAGCTCGGGGTCGTCCCCGGCGGCCCGCCGGGCCCGCAGCAGCGCCCGCCGCGTCTGACCGTCCTCGGCCCCCGACTCCCGCAGCGCCCGCGCCAGATCGAGCAACGCGGGCCCGCGTACGGCATCCGCGGCTTGCTCGGCGTCCAGGATCCCGCAGGCTTCCCGCAGCTCCCCGACGGCCGCACCGGGATGCCGCAGATCGAGCAGAATCCGGCCACGCAGCAACAACCGGGCCCGGTGGGCGGCGACGGGCCACGGCACGGAGCCCGTCCCGGCGGCCTGCGGCACACCGGACGCTTCCTGCGCCGGGCCGTGGCCCGGACGGTCCACGGAGCCCGCCGGGGCGGGTCCGAACGCCACGGGATCGCCCGGGCCGGCGCGGGAGCCGTCCGGCTCGGGTTGGTGCGCGCCGGTTGCGCCGGAGCCGTCCGGCTCGGGTTGGCGCCCGCCGGTTTCGCCGGAACCGTCCGGCTCGGATTGACGCGCGTCGGTTCCGCCGGAGCCGTCGGGTTCGGTGTCCCCGTCCTCCTGTCGTCGCGCCCGGAACCAGGACCGCGCCTGATCCGTCAGCCCCGGCCAGGGAGCCGGCTCGGGGTCGAGCACGTCCAGGGCGGCCGTGAGGTGGTCGGTCTCGGCCGTCAGTTGCCACAACTCGCGTCGGCAGGAGGCGAGTTCCAGGGCGGCCTCGGCCCGCTCGCGGCTGTCGGCGGGGGCCGCCGTGTGGGCCGCGGCGAGTTCTGCCGCGGCCTCGCGCAGCAGCTCGGCGCGCCGGCCCGCCGTACGCGCCGCCGCCGTGCCCGCCTCGGCGCGCAGGATGCGGCCGAGGACCAGGTGCGACCGCCGGCCGGTGCCGGGGACGGTCCCGGTGCCGGGGGCGGCTGCCGCGAGGGCCTGTTCGCGGGCGCGGTGCAGCACCTCGGGGTCGGCCAGGTGGTGCCACTGGTCGAGCAGGCGCTCGGCCTCGGTCAGCGGGTCGGGCGTGACCAGGTCCGGCAGGTAGAAGCGCAGGACCCGGGCCGGGATGCGGGCGAACAGCTCGGCCTCGACGCTGCCGCCGCGCTCCGCCGGGCCGGTGTCCTCGGGCGGCGGCGCGGCTCCGGCGGCCGGGCCGTGGTCGGCGAGCCGGGCGGCCGCGAGGGCGGCGAAGTTGCGGGTGCCCCGGCCGAAGTGCCGTTCCACATAGGCCGAGCAGTGTTTGAGCACGAGCCCGGCCGTGTCCTGGTCCAGGGAGGACAGGAGCAGGTCCTGCACCCGGCCCGAGTAGGCGAAGCAGGGCTGACCCTCGGTGCCGGGGAGCTGCCGGAGCAGCCCGCCGAGCAGGACCTCGGCCAGTTCCATGGGGCCCGTGTCGGGCAGCATCGCCCGCTGGACCAGTTGCATCACGGGCAGCGTCAGGGGGGCCGCGGCGAGGTAGACGGCCAGGCGCAGGGCGCCGGGTGAGGCTCCGGCGCGGAAGGCGCGCAGCAGGTCGTCGTCGCTGCGCGGTGCCGCCGTGGCGGGGGTGGCCGCCGGGGTCGTACCCGGGTCGGTGAAGGCCGCCCAGGCGCGCTCGCTGGTGGGGCCGGCGCCGCCGAGCAGCCGGGCGAAGGCCTCGAAGGCTTCCGGGGTGGGCTGCAGCACCGGTACGGGCCGGGCGCCCGGCGCCGGTTCCTCCCAGGGCTCGTCGTCGGGCAGGAAGCCGAGGCGGCCGCCGACTTCGGCGGGGCGCAGCAGCACGCCGGGCTCGGCGGGCAGCGCGGTCCGGCCCCACAGCCGGGGCGGCAGCGGCTGGACCACGGCCAGCGGGGCGGTGCGCGGCCACTGGTGCAGCAGGCGCTGTGCGCTGCCGTTCTGCCACAGCGGGCCCACGCAGTCGCTGATGACGAAGGTGAGCCGGCGGCCGGTCGGGTCGTGCAGTTCGTCGGCGGGGCGCAGCCGGGTGTGCCGGCCGGGCCCCGCGGTCGTACCGACGAGGGGCGCACCGGAGGCGTCGGCGTACAGGTGGTGGACGCGGACGGAGGAGAACGCGCCGGACTGCTGGCAGGCCTGGCGCAGTTCCTCGACCAGCTGCCCCCAGACGGCCATGGCGGGCCCGGTGTCCATGAGGAGCTGGACGTCGCAGCGCCGGCGGCGGCCGGGCCGGGTGAGCGGGAGCACGATGCCGCTCGCGGCGGCGTGGTCGGCGGTCGCCTCCTCGTCGATCGGGTCGTCCTCGGAGCGTACGGAGGCGACCCGGTAGCGGCCGAGCGCGCGCAGCGCCTTCTCCAGGCCGAGCAGTCCGGGCAGGGCGCCGGCGGCGGGAGCGCGGACGGGGAACGCGGCGGGCGCGGCGGAGTCGGACCGCGGGCGCGGCGTGAGGCCGGGCGTGAACAGCGGGACCGGGGCGGCGGGGGCGTCCGTCCGGGCCGGGGGCGGGTCGGTGACCGGTGTCGCGGCCGAGTCGGCGGGCGACGGCTCCGAGTCGGCGTCGGACCGGCGGGCCGGGGTGGTGCCGGGCGGTCCGGGGGCGTCGCGGGGCGGGGCGGCGCCGAGCCGCCGGGCGAGCCAGACCGCGTCCGCCACGTCCTCCGCGGTGAGGTCGAGCCCGCCCTGGCGCAGCTTGCCGATCAGCTCGTCCAGGCGCATCCCGGGCATCGGGCCATCACCTCGTACGGTCGAGCGGCTGCATGAGCATCTCGGCGATCCGCTCCCGGGTGAGGCTCTGTGCGCGCGGGTCGTGCCGGGTGAGGAAGAGGGCGTTGAGGAGCTGGTCGGCGGCGAGCACCTCGCCTGGTTCGCGTTCCAGGAACCTGCGGATGAGATCCGGGCCGGCCTCGACGCCGTCCGCGCCGAGATGGGCCTCGACCATGGCGGTGAGCTGCTCCTCGCCCGGCGGGTCCAGCTCCAGCTGGACGCAGCGCCGCAGGAGGGGGGCGGGGAAGTCGCGTTCGCCGTTGGAGGTCAGGACGATCACCGGGAAGGCGGTGCAGGCGATCCGTCCGCCGTGCACGGCGACCCGGCCGCCGTCGTGGTCGAGCACCTCGACGACGGGTTCGCGGTCGGCGAGCCGTTCCAGCTCGGGGATCGAGAACTCGCCCTCCTCCAGGGTGTTGAGCAGGTCGTTGGGCAGGTCGAGGTCGCTCTTGTCGAGTTCGTCGATGAGCAGCACGCGGGGCTGTTCGGAGGGCAGCAGCGCGGTGCCGAGCGGGCCGAGCCGGATGTACGAGCCGATGCCGGGGGCGGCCGTCGCGCCCTCGGCGCCGCGGGCGCGCTCCAGCTGGACGTCCTGGAGGCGGCCTATCGCGTCGTACCGGTACAGGCCGTCCTGGAGGGTGGTGCGGCTGACGATGGGCCAGCGCAGCACCTTGCCGAGACCGAGTTCATGGGCGATCGCGTACGCCAGGGTGGACTTGCCCGTGCCCGGGTTGCCGGTCACCAGCAGCGGCCGGCGCAGATAGAGGGCCGCGTTGACCGCGTCCACCTCGGCCGGCCGGGGCGCGTAGCTCTCGACCAGACGCCGGCGGACACCGAGCCTGCGGGCACTGCTGGGGTCCTCGGGGCCGGTCTCCGTGCTCTCCCGGGAGGCCTCGAAATCGCGCCAGGGCGGCGGTGCCGGCAACCGCAGCATGCCGTCGTGCGGCTGGCCCACTCCGCGGTAGATCCGCCAGTCGTTCACCTTGGGCTCCTCCCGGCTCTGGTGATCATGCTGCGGGCCCGGCCGTACGAGAATAGCCATCAGGCGGCCGTGTCCGCTTGGGTTCGGAGGGTCCGGCGTTCACTTCCGGCCCGCCGAACAGCCTTGCGAATCATGGGAATTGACTGGGTGTCCGGAGTGGACGCGGAGCGGGTCAGCCGCCGGGGGCGGCCAGTGGCGGCGGTCGCATCGTCTCGGTGCCGTACGGCGGCCGGTCCGGCGGATCGAACAGCACGGCGAGCTTCCCGCGCAGGCCCTGGGCCCGGGCCGACTCGGGGTCGTACAGGCGGATGCGCAGGTCACGCACCGGGCCGTGCAGGCCTTCGGCGTTCCGGGCCATCCCCAGCAGATGGGCGGCCTGCCGGTGGAAGTCCTTGCACTCGTCGTGGTCGTGCCGGTCCCGGCGCCACAGCACCACCGAGTGGCCGGCCATCAGCGCGTCCCTCATCGCCGCCTGCCCCTCCCCGCTGCCGACGGGACCGCAGTAGACCGGAACGCACGCGTCGTCCATCGCCGACAGGGCGCCGTAGTACGGGTACTTGCCCGCGGGGCGGGCCGCGGCGGGGTGGCCGTCGTCCGGGGCCCGGCCGTGCAGCGGCTCGTGCGCGAGCGGCCCACCGACCACGCCGCGCCGGCGCCTGCGCCACTCCGGCGTGGGCGGACGGTCGTTGCGCAGCAGGTCCCGGATGATGACGGTCCGGCGCATCCCGAGCGGCATGGACCGCTCGTCGACGAAGTCACCGTCGTCGTCCTCCTCGCCCTCGTACCCCTCCTCGTACTCGTCCGTGTCCAGGGCCGTCATGGCCTCGGCGCCCGGCAGCAACTGCCACTCGTCCACCGGCAGATCGAACAGCTTGCGGGGCAGGAACACCTCGAGCGCGGCCAGATGCTCCCCGTGGTCGCCCTGGCTGAGCGCCTGCGCCAGCGGTGCGCGCAGCGCCGCGGCCAGCTCCTCGACACGGACACCCCGGTCGTCGGCGTCGACCGGGGTGACGTCCAGGCCGTCGTAGATCAGCTGCACGCTCCACGGGTAGCGCCCGTCGTACATGGGCCGGCCCACCTTGACGAGGACGTCGGTCCGGGTGGCGTCCGGCCGCGAGGGGGGCGGGGCCGCGGGCCCGGCGGGGCGACCTCCGTCCCCCTGACCGCCGTCACCCAGGCCGCCGTTCCCCTGGCCACCGTCACCCGGTCCGCCGGCGGCCTGGCCGTCCACGCCCTCCAGCAGCCCCCGGATCGCCTCGCCCACCGCCCAGTTCCGGTGGCCGTCCGCCTGCCCGCCGAGCCAGCCGGCGAACGCGCTCAGCCGCGCGGGATCCACCTCGCCGGGACGCTCCTTCACGCACCTGCGGACCACCTTGGCGGCGTACAGCAGGACGGCGTCGAGGTCGACCAGTGTGCCGCCGCCGCCCGGTTCCAGCGTGCGCAGCCCGTACAGCAGCCCGGCGCCCTCCCGCCACGTCCGCACGTTCTGCAGCACCAGCGAGCGCAGCCGCTCGCCGCGCACCTGTTCCTTGACCTCCTCCACGAGGTGGACGATCTCGCCCGCCCCGGCGGGCGGTGGCAGCTCGGCGAGATGGCCGTGGAGCCGGGCGCGGAGGTCGGCGGTGATCCCGGAGGCGGGGGGTGCGAGGGCGGGCAGGGCGGCCTGCAGCGTGGTCCAGTTCGCGTACGGCGACGGGTCGTCGAGGAGGCGGAGGTGGTGCAGGTCGTGTGCGCGCAGGACCTCGTGCAGGACGGCGGGGCCCTCGCGCGGGTCCGGCAGCTCGTGCAGCGCGGCGACCGGGACGGCGACCCCTTCTTCCCGGCGGCGCCCCTTGATCACGCCGATGACCGAACCGTGCCGCAGGTCCAGGACGGGCCCGCCGGACAGCCCGCCGATCGGCAGACTGCCGCCGAGCAGCAGCGCCCGCGCGTCGGAGCCCGCCAGCTCGCCGGTGCCGTGCCGGATGCCCAGCTCGCCGGTCTGCGCGGACCAGCCGTACAGCCCGACCGGGGTGCGGGCGCCGGGCTCGCGGTCGCTCAGCCAGAGGCAGCGCACGTCGTCCGCGCCGCTGACGCGGACGAGCGCGAGGTCGGGGAACGGCCAGGGGTCGCGGAACGACTCGGGGGTCGCGGGCCGTGGCGCGAGGAGTTCGGCCGTCCCGGCGCCGGTGCGCTCCTCCCAGGTGCCGGCAGCGGTGCGCTCCTGCCAGGTCACGCGTATGGCGCTCTCCCCTCGGCACACCGCGGCTCCCCCCTTCCCCACGACGTGGGCGCAGGTCAACAGCCAGCCCGGGGCCATGAAGAACCCCGACCCCCAGTACAGGTCACGGTCCGTTGCATACCCGTCACCCGGTGCGCCGATGCGTGCGAGGGAGGGGCGCACCATCTCGTCGAAGGCGCTCATACGGTGCCGGGGTCCGGGGACCGGGGCGGTACGACGGCGCCGCCGGGCGCCGCGGGGTCCGTGCCGTCCGCCGTCGCGGGCGGTTCGGTCCAGGTCAGGGAGACCGTGAGGGAGGACTTGCCGCCGCCCTCCGCGATGGCGCTCACGATCTTGCCGGCCTGCGCCGTCAGTTCGATTCCGAAGCTGACGGACACCTCGACCGGTGCGGGTGTGTCCAGACCGGCGCGCAGAGAGCGCACGACGCCCCCGACCGTGCCGGCCAGACCGCCCGCCATGTCGATGACCCGGTCCCCGAACCCGGTGTCCCAGTACGCGCCGTCGCCCAGCGCTTCCTCGTCGGCCGCTGCGAGCCTGGCCCAGACGACGGTTCCGTCGTCGAGCCGTATGCGTTCGACCCCTCCACCCATGACGCCCCCGTTCGCTGAATGGGAGGAGAAGGCTAACTCCGGATAAAGCGACGGGGGAGGGTCATGGGACGAGAAGGCCGATGATCGCCCCTGCTGTGACGGAAGTGACCGCTGCGGCCTACTCGCCGTCGTCCTCGTCGTCGAGCCGCGCGAGCCAGGTCGCGAGCCGCTCGACGGGCACCTCGAAGTCGGGGTTCAGATCCACGAACGTGCGCAGCTGCTCGGCAAGCCACTCGAACGTGACCTCTTCCTCGCCGCGCCGCTTCTCCAACTCCTCGATACCGCGGTCGGTGAAGTACATGGGCTGCCTTTCCTGCGTGTACGGAGCTCAGGGACAGCCTATGCAACGCGGAACGGCCGCGTGCCCGTGCACCCGCACAGGGCCGCGCCCCGGCGCATGGGCCACCCGCGCCCGCGCGGTCCTTCACACGCCGGACCCGGCACCGCGTGCGCCCGGAGCGACACGAAAGGGTGTCTTGACTTTCGGCGACCGCGATATATCGTGTTTGACAGAAGACGCGATATGGCGTGTCGCGGCAGCGCGACCGTGTCCCGCCGAGGAGGCTCCCCATGTCCGAGTGGTCCGTCGCCGAGCCGCAGAAGCTCACCTTCGACACCCCTGTGCGCGACCTGCACGTGCGCATCGTCAACGGAACGGTGAACGTCGTGGGCACGGACGAAGGTTCCGCCCGTCTGGAGGTCTCGGACATCGAGGGCCCACCCCTGACCGTCACGCAGGAGGGCGGCACCCTCACGGTGGCGTACGAGGACCTGCCCTGGAAGGGGTTCCTCAAGTGGCTCGACCGCAAGGGCTGGCGGCGCAGCGCCGTCGTCTCCCTCGCGGTCCCCGCCGACACGCGCGTGGAGGTGGGCGTGGTGGGCGCGGGCGCGGTCGTCTCCGGCCTCAGCGGGCCCTCGGTGATCAAGGGCGTCAACGGCGACACGACCCTCGTCGGCCTCTCCGGCCCGGTCCGCGCCGACACCGTCGCCGGGAACCTGGTGGCACAGGCCGTCACGGGCGACCTGCGGTTCAACTCGGTCTCGGGTGACCTGACGGTGGTCGAGGGATCGGGCGCCTCCGTCCGCGCCGACTCCGTCAGCGGCTCCATGATCATCGACCTGGACCCGGACGGCCCCACCGACGTCCGGCTGACCAGCGTCTCCGGCGAGATCGCCATCCGCCTGCCGCATCCGGCGGACGCGGACGTGGAGGCGAACACCGCGAGCGGCACGATCTCCAACGCCTTCGACGGCCTGCGGGTGCACGGCCAGTGGGGCGCCCACAAGATCACCGGCCGCCTCGGCGCGGGCAACGGCAAGCTCCGGGCCACCACGGTCTCCGGCTCCATCGCCCTGCTGCGCCGCCCGCCGGGCGAGGACGAGCACGACACCCCGTGGGAGGCGGCGGCACCCGCCGGCCCCGCGGCCACCGGGACACCGGCCGACCCGGCGGCCGGACCTGCCGCCGCCCCGGGGGACAATTCCGTCTCCGGCCAGGGCCCCGACGCCCCCGGTGACCCGGCCGACGGCACGACCGACAAGAAGGTGCTCTGACATGCCCCCCGTCTTCGCCCACGGCCGCCTCCGCCTCTATCTGCTCAAGCTGCTCGACGAGGCCCCGCGCCACGGCTACGAGGTGATAAGGCTCCTCGAAGAGCGCTTCCAGGGCCTGTACGCCCCCTCGGCGGGCACCGTCTACCCCCGCCTGGCCAAGCTGGAGGCCGAGGGCCTGGTCACGCACACCACCGAGGGCGGCCGCAAGGTGTACGCCATCACGGACGCCGGCCGCGCCGAACTGGCCGACCGCAGCGGCGAGCTGGCCGACCTGGAACTGGAGATCCGCGAGTCCGTCGCCGAACTCGCCGCCGAGATAAAGGCGGACGTGCGCGGCGCGGCGGGCGACCTGCGGCGCGAGATGCGCGCCGCCGCCTCCGAGGCCCGCCGGGGCGCCAAGGCGGACAGCGGCGAGGCGGGCCCCTTCGCGGAGTACGGCGACCTCACCGAGAAGGAGGCCTGGCGGGCCGCCAAGGAGGAGATGCGCCGGGTCAAGCAGGAGTGGAAGGAACAGGCCCGCCGCGCCAAGGACGAGAGCCGCCGGGCCCGCGAGGAGGCCCAGCGGGCCCGCCACCAGGCCCAGGAGGCCCAGGCCCGGGCGCGGGCGCAGGCCCAGGAGGAGATGCAGCGCATCGCCCGGCATGTCCAGGAGCGGGTGCAGGACCACTTCACGCGCGGCGACTGGCCGACCGGCGTACGGGAGGGCCTGACCGAACTGGCCAAGGAGTTCGGCGAGTTCGGGAAGGACTACGGGAAGGAGTTCGGCAGGGACCGGGGCTTCGGCCGCACCGCCGGGGGGCCGGGCCGGGCCGCCCGCAAACCGGCCGCCGCCGAGGGACCGGACTACTCCGCCGGCCCGGAGGACTTCCCGGCCGAGTACGAGCCGTCCTGGGCCCATGAGGACGGCAGCGGCGACCCCACCCGCGACCTGGACCGCCTGCTCGACCGCTTCCGCGACGACATCCGCGACGCGGCCCGCGACCAGGGCGTCACCGCCGAGCAGTTCCGCGACGCCCGCCGTCATCTGTCCACGGCGGCGGCCCACATCGGGGCACTGCTGCGCGGCCCGAAGGTCTGACCGCCCGGGACGACCCGGCGGCGTGCCCCGGACACCCGGGACACGCCGCCGGACGGAGAGACCTCGGCCGCACCTCGGCGGCCGCGGCACGTCAGCCGTTGGTCAGGACGATCTTCCCGAACTGGTCACCGGACTCCAGCCGTTCGAAGCCCTCGCGGGCCCGGTCCAGGGGCAGCACCTCGTCGATGACGGGCCGTACGCCGGTGGCGGCGCAGAAGGAGAGCAGGTCCTCCAGCTCCTCCTTGGTGCCCATGGTGGAGCCGACGACCTTCAGCTCCAGGAAGAAGATCCGGGTCAGCTCGGCGTGCGAGGGACGGTCGCCGCTGGTGGCGCCGGAGATGACGATCGTCCCGCCGGGCCGCAGGGACTTCACCGAGTGCGACCAGGTGGCGGCGCCGACGGTCTCGATGACGGCGTCCACCCGCTGCGGCAGCCGGGCCCCCGGCTCCACCGCCTCGACCGCGCCCAGTTCCAGGGCCCGCTTCCGCTTCGCCTCGTCCCGGCTGGTGGCGAAGACCCGCAGGCCGGCCGCCTTGCCCAGCACGATCGCGGCCGTGGCGACACCGCCGCCCGCGCCCTGCACGAGGACCGAGTCACCGGGTCGCACCCCGGCGTTGGTGAACAGCATCCGGTACGCCGTCAGCCACGCGGTCGGCAGACAGGCGGCCTCCGCGAAGGACAGCTCCTTCGGCTTGGGCAGGACGTTCCAGGTCGGCACGGCGACCTGCTCGGCGAAGGTGCCCTGGTAGCGCTCGGTGAGGATGGAGCGCGGCTCCTTGGGGCCGACGCCGTGACCGGTCTGGCCGATGACGGAGTGCAGGACGACCTCGTTGCCGTCCTCGTCGATCCCGGCGGCGTCGCAGCCGAGGATCATCGGCAGCCGTTCCTCCGGGAGTCCGACGCCCCGCAGGGACCAGAGGTCGTGGTGGTTGAGGGAGGCGGCCCGCACGGTGATCGTGCTCCAGCCGGGCCGGGCCCCGGGGGCCGGACGCTCCCCCAACTCAAGGCCGGAGAGCGGCTGGTCGCGGTCGATTCGGGCGGCGTAGGCAGCGAACATGGGCTCGACGATAGGTGCGCCGTGCAGCTGACGGAACTGCACGGCGCTGTGACACATGCCCTCTTGCGTGACGGCACCCGTGCGGCGCAGCCCGCAGCCCACGCCCTCAGGGGCGCCCTCGCGGCACCCGAACGGGCGGGCGGGTGCGTAAAAAAATGGCCCCGTCCGAACGCACGGGGCCATTCAGCGCAACGTCAGCGACGCGCAACGCCCTCGGCACGGGCAGCGGCGGCAACCGCCGCGGTCACGGCCGGAGCCACCCGCTCGTCGAACGGCGACGGGATGACGTAGTCGGCGGCGAGGTCGTCCCCGACCACGGCGGCCAGCGCCTCCGCGGCAGCGATCTTCATGCCCTCGGTGATCCGAGTGGCCCGCACCTGCAGCGCGCCCGCGAAGATTCCCGGGAAGGCCAGCACGTTGTTGATCTGGTTCGGGAAGTCCGAGCGCCCGGTCGCGACGACCGCCGCGTACTTGTGGGCCACGTCGGGGTGGATCTCCGGGTTCGGGTTGGCCATCGCGAAGACGAAGGCACCCTCCGCCATGGAGGCCACGGCCTCCTCCGGGACCGTACCGCCGGAGACGCCGATGAAGACGTCGGCGCCCGCGAGGGCGTCCTCCAGCGAGCCGGTGATGCCGGCCTTGTTCGTGAATCCGGCCAGCTCGCGCTTGACCGACGTCAGGTCCTCGCGGTCCGCGGACACGACGCCCTTGCGGTCCGCCACCGCCACGTCCCCGATGCCGGCCTCGACCAGCATCTTGGCGATGGCGACACCGGCCGCACCGGCGCCCGAGATGACGGCCCGCAGCTGCCCGATCTCGCGCCCGCTCAGCCGCGCCGCGTTCCGCAGCGCCGCGAGGGTCACGACGGCCGTGCCGTGCTGGTCGTCGTGGAAGACCGGGATGTCGAGCCGCTCCTGGAGCTGCTTCTCGATCTCGAAGCACCGGGGTGCCGAGATGTCCTCCAGGTTCACTCCGCCGAAGGAGGGAGCGAGCCGGACCACGGTCTCCACGATCTCGTCCACGCCCGTGCAGTCGAGCGCGATCGGCACCGCGTCGACGCCGCCGAACTGCTTGAACAGGATCGCCTTGCCCTCCATCACGGGGAGGGAGGCCTGGGGACCGATGTCCCCGAGCCCGAGCACGGCCGTACCGTCGGTCACGACAGCCACCACGGAGGACTTCCAGGTGTAGTCGTTGACCAGGTCCGGCTGCTCCGCGATCGCGGTGCACACGCGCGCGACGCCGGGCGTGTACGCGAGGGAAAGGTCGTCCTTGTCGCGGACCGGCACGGTGGCCTGCACGGCCATCTTGCCGCCACGGTGCAGCGCGAATGCCGGATCGAAGGAATCGAGGGGCTCGGCCCCGTCCTGATCCGTACTGCTGTCGCTGCGAGGATTGACGATCTCCGCTGCCACTTTGATTTACCCCTTAGGTATGCATGGTTTGAGGGTCGACCACTCCTGGTGAGGGGTGGGCGGGCACCGCGCAAGGCCCGATTGCTGATACGTACGAGCACATACGCGACGGGCGCGCCGCACACGCGCCCTGAGCCCCGGATGAGGGGTGTAAAGAACCTTCTTACCGGACGGACGGCGCTCACGACGAGTCCATTAGGTGCAAGGTCACATCTCGCGACCAGAAGGCCACACGTGGATGACACGCGGCTGACACGAGCACAACACGGATGTGACTCATGGGTAACTCGGACTTGATCGATCATCGCGCAACGGGGGGACCACATCGTGAGATGACCCGAAGATTTTCCGGCCGGAGTGATGGATTTCCGCAGATCTGCGGCCGTGAAGTCCCGTCCTGGCGGGACCTGACGCGGTTCGGGGGTCACCCGTTATGCGATTTTGACATAGTCACGCCCCTGAATGGCGTAGTCCGAATGGCAAGATGCGGTAAACCCACGAGGTCGCGACACCCGATGGTGTGTGTTTCCGTCGACCCATCGGCACCTCTTCCCATCCGCCGGAGGAACCACGATGACCGCAAGCTCCACCCGTCGTACGACCGCCGCGTACTCCCGGCTCACCGCGGTCGGTGCGATCGCGGTCGCAGGCGCCCTGCTGCTCACCGGCTGCGGTGACCAGACCAAGGGCAAGGACAACGGCTCCGGCAGTGCGTCCACGAGCAATGCCCCGCTCGCCGACAAGCTCCCCAAGGAGATCCGCGACAAGGGCGAGATCAAGGTCGGTTCGGACATCGCCTACGCCCCGGTCGAGTTCAAGGACTCCTCCGGCAACGTCGTCGGCCTCGACCCCGACCTGGCGGCGGCCATGGGCAAGCAGCTCGGCGTGAAGCTCACGTTCGAGAACGGCACCTTCGATGCCCTGCTCACCGGCCTGCGCTCCGGTCGCTACGACACCGCGATGTCGGCGATGACGGACAACAAGAACCGTCAGGAGGGCGTCGACCCGGACACCGGCAAGAAGGTCGGCGAGGGCGTCGACTTCGTCGACTACCTGACCGCCGGCGTCTCGATCTACACCCGCAAGGGCGACGCCAAGGGCATCACGTCCTGGGCGGACCTGTGCGGCAAGAAGATCGCCGTCGAGCGCGGCACCGTCTCGGAGGACCTGGCCAAGCAGGAGGCCAAGAAGTGTCCGAGCGGCAAGAAGCTCGCCATCGAGGCGTTCGACGACGACCAGCAGTCCCAGACCCGCCTGCGCTCGGGCGGCGTGGACGCGGCCTCCTCGGACTTCCCGGTCGCCGCGTACGCGGTGAAGACCTCGGGCGGCGGCAAGGACTTCCAGATCGTCGGTGACCAGGTCGAGGCGGCCCCGTACGGCATCGCCGTCGCCAAGAACGACACCCAGCTGCGGGACGCGCTCCAGGCGGCGATGAACGCGATCATCAAGAGCGGTGAGTACCAGAAGATCCTCGAGAAGTGGGGCGCCCAGGACGGCGCCGTCAAGGAGTCCGCGATCAACGGCGGCAAGTGACCCGCGGCACCCCAGCGGCCACCGAGAGGCAACACCCGTGACTGACATCGAGAAGACGGCGCAGCCGGCGGACACCCCGCCGGCCGGCCCGGAGGCCATCAAGGCCATCCCGGTCCGCCACTACGGGCGGTACGTCACCGCCGTCATCGCGATCGCGCTCCTCGTCGCGATCATCTACGCGTTCGGCCAGGGCAAGATCAACTGGCACGCGGTTCCGGACTACTTCTTCGACGACCGGATCCTGACCGGTGTCTACAAGACCCTCCTGCTGACGGTCCTGTCGATGCTGATCGGCATCCTCGGCGGCATCGGCCTCGCCGTGATGCGCCTGTCGAAGAACCCGGTGACCTCGTCGATCGCGTGGTTCTACATCTGGTTCTTCCGCGGCACCCCGGTCCTGGTCCAGCTGTTCCTGTGGTTCAACCTGGGCCTGGTCTTCGAGTACATCAACCTCGGTCCGATCTACAAGAATTACTGGTCGGACTTCATGACGCCGCTGCTGACGGCGCTGCTCGGCCTGGGTCTGAACGAGGCCGCGTACATGGCGGAGATCTGCCGTGCCGGTCTGCTCGCTGTCGACGAGGGCCAGACCGAGGCGGCCCACGCGCTGGGCATGAGCCACGGCAAGACGCTGCGCCGGATCGTCATCCCGCAGGCGATGCGGGTGATCGTGCCGCCGACCGGCAACGAAGTCATCAACATGCTGAAGACGACCTCGCTCGTGGCGGCCGTCCAGTATCCGGAGCTGTTCCGCTACGCGCAGGACATCGGCCAGAACTCCGGCGCCCCGGTGGAGATGTACTTCCTGGCCGCGGCCTGGTACCTGATCATGACCTCGATCCTCAGCGTCGGCCAGTACTACATCGAGCGGTACTACGCCCGCGGCTCCAGCCGCAGCCTGCCGCCCACCCCGTGGCAGAAGGTCAGGGCGCACCTGACGACCTTCTCGAGCAGGAAGGTCGCGGCATGACCGACAAGCTGAGCAAGACGGACTCCGCCCCGCAGCACTCGTCCGTCCCGATGGTCAAGTCCGAGGGCGTGCACAAGTCCTTCGGTCCCGTCGAGGTCCTCAAGGGCATCGACCTGGAGGTGAAGCCGGGCGAGGTGTTCTGCCTCATCGGCCCCTCCGGCTCCGGCAAGTCGACCTTCCTGCGGTGCATCAACCACCTCGAGAAGGTCAACGCGGGCCGTCTGTACGTGGACGGCGAGCTGGTCGGCTACCGCCAGAAGGGCGACAAGCTGTACGAGCTGAAGGACAGCGAGGTCGCGCTCAAGCGCCGGGACATCGGCATGGTCTTCCAGCGCTTCAACCTGTTCCCGCACATGACGGCCGTGGAGAACGTCATCGAGGCGCCGGTCCAGGTCAAGGGTGCTTCCAAGGCCGAGACCAAGGAGCGCGCCATGCAGCTCCTGGAGCGCGTGGGCCTGGCCGACAAGGCCGGGAACTACCCCTCGCAGCTCTCCGGCGGCCAGCAGCAGCGTGTCGCCATCGCCCGGGCCCTCGCCATGGACCCGAAGCTGATGCTGTTCGACGAGCCGACCTCGGCCCTCGACCCGGAGCTGGTCGGCGACGTCCTGGACGTCATGCGCGACCTCGCCGAGTCGGGCATGACGATGGTCGTCGTCACCCACGAGATGGGCTTCGCCCGCGAGGTGGGCGACAGCCTGGTGTTCATGGACGGCGGTGTGGTGGTCGAATCCGGCCATCCCCGCGACGTGCTGACGAACCCTCAGCACGAGCGGACGCAGTCGTTCCTGTCCAAGGTGCTCTGAACGATCACAAACGGCGGATGCCGCCCACCCCGGTCAAGGTGGGCGGCATCCGCCGTTTCCGAAGGTCAGTGCAGGTTGAGCCACGGACTGCGCGGCGACAGATTGCCTTCCGTCTTGACCTTGTACATGTGCACGAAGGTCGTGAACTGCCCCCTGCCGTGGAAGTCCTTACCGGCGTAGTGCTTGTTGACCACCTTCCCCTTCGGGCAGGCGTAGGTCTTCTGGGAGACGACCTTCTCGCCCGTGGTGACGGCCGTGATCACGATCTTGCACTTCGCGTGCTTCTTCCCCATGGAGACGATCGCGGAGGGGTGCCCGGCCCGCGTGGCCTTCTTGCTGAGGCAGGCCTTCCAGATCATCACGGTGTCATTGTTGGGGAACGTGTCGATGTTCGAGTACGAGTAGCACCCGCCGTTCCCCTCGGCGTAGGCCGACGGCGCGGTGACCACACCCGCCACCGACATGGCCGCGCACACCGCTGCCACGGCAGCAGACTTCCTGAGCTGCATCACAGACTCTTCCTCCCGTTTCCAGGACGCCCGGACGGAACGCCCTCGGCCGGTGATCATGCACCACGCCAGGCCCCTCGCAAAATTGTGCGAGCGCACGCACGGACGGGGCGGTACACGATCCTCGTACCGCCCCTGCGCGTTGTGTCCCCTACGGCAACAGCTGCGGCTTCAGCGCCAGTTCACGCAGCTGCCCCCGCGTCAGCGGGAACGTCTTCAGTACCGGCCCCTGCGACCCCGTGCCCAGGAAGCCCGTCCAGTCACGGACGGCGAGGATGCTGCCGTCCTTCAGCAGCATCCGTGCCTCCAGCGTGTCCCCGTAGTACGACGGCCGGGTGAGCTTCTGGGCGGGCGTCTGCCAGAGCGACAGCACGCCGACACCGGGCACCTTCTCGTTGGTGCACTTCAGCACCGGAGGAGTCACGTTGCCGATGTGGCAGGGATCCGGGTCGACGTCCTTGGCGGCCACGGCCTTGGCCGGCATCACCCGCACGGTGACGTACCCGACCCCGCCGTCCCGTGCGACCGCGTAGTCCCCGTCGTACGGCCCCACGTCCTTCGCCGGCGGCGCCTTCGGCACCCCCTTGATCAGCCGCAGCAGCGACACCTCCCGGACGTTGCCGACGCCCGGCGGCAGCAGCTTGGCGAACCCGGCCGCGCCGCCGCCGAACTCCCCGGCGGTCGGCGAGGCGGCCACGCTCTGCCCCTCCCCGCCGGGCAGGACGCCGGACCCGAGGACGACGCCCGCCGCGACCACGGCCGCGACCGCGCCCGTCACCGCCGCACGCCGCCGCCGGCGCAGCCGCCAGGCCTGCGCGAACACCGTCTCGCCGCCCCGGCTCTCCGGAACCGGAACGGTGGCCGCCGCCTTCCACAGCAGCTCCCGTACGACTTCGTTCTCGTTCTCACTCATACGTACTCCTCCCGCACCGCGGCCTTCAGCGCCGCTAGTCCCCTGGCCGTGTGGCTCTTGACGGTGCTCTCCCGCATCCCGAGCAGTTCGGCGGTGGCGGCCACGCTGAGGTCCTCCCAGTAGCGCAGCACCAGTACCGCCCGCTGTTTGGGCGCGAGAGAGGCGAGAGCGGCCCTCACCACGAGTCCGGTGTCGTTGTCGGCCGTCTCTGCGGCCACATCCGGCAGTTCGCCGTACGCCTGCTCGCGCCGCCAGAACCGGCGGCGGGCCGAGATGAAGCTGTTGACCAGCGTCCTGCGCGCATAGGCCTCGAGATTCTCCAGCCGCCCGTGCCTGCGTGCGCCGAGGACGACCTTCACCAGCGTCGTCTGGACGAGGTCCTCCGCCTCGTCGCGGTTGCCGCACAACAGGTAGGCACTGCGGAACAGCGCCGTGCGTCTGCCCTCGACGAAGGCGTGCAGAGCCGCTTCCGCGCCCCGCGTCATCCCTCCCCCTCTCCGCCGGTCCACCGGGTACGGACCGTCTCACCCGTACCAGTGCGGTGGGGGGCCGCCGGGGACGCAGAAAGGGCGGTACGAATTTCTCGTACCGCCCCTTCGAGCGCGTGACCAGGCCTGTTCGGCGTGACCGGACCTACTTGAGTGCGAGGAGCAGCGTGTCCGACGGCGAGCACCACACGGGCCGCGCCTCGGCGAAGCCCTTCTCGCGCAGCACGCGGGCGTGCCACGCCGCGGACGGCATGTCCCCGTCGGCGTGCTCGCCGTAGATCTCGAAGCGCCGGGCGGTGGGCTCCGCGAGGACCGGGTCCTTCGCCGCCACCTGCCACCACTCGGCCCAGTCCAGGGCACCGTCCCGCTTGGCCTGATCCATACGCGCGTGCCGCTGGGCGCGCTCCGCCGCGTTGATCCGCGGCGTGCTCTCGTCGATCATGTGGTCCGCGTTCATGAAGACACCGCCGTCGCGGACCAGCCCCGCGACCTGACCGTAGAGGGCCGCGAGGGGGTCGCTGTGCAGCCAGTGCAGGGCCGTGGCGGTCAGGACCGCGTCGTAGGAGTCGTACGGCAGCCGCGCCGGCCAGTCGGGGTCCTTGAGGTCCGCGGTGACGAAGGAGACGCGGTCGTCGCCATCGAAGGTGCCGCGCGCGATGGCGAGCAGGGCCGGGTCGAGGTCGACGCCGGTGCTGGTGGCCCCGGGGAACCGCGCCAGCAGCCGGGCGGTGATGCTGCCGGTGCCGCAGGCGAGGTCGAGCACGCGCGGGGCGGTGCCGGCCAGCGCCTCGACCATGTCGAGCATGATCCGGAACCGCTCCTCGCGGTCCGGCATGTACCACTCCTGCTGCCGGTCCCAGCTCTCCTGCCAGGCGGCCCAGTCGGTTCCGGTACTGGTGGTCATGGATTCCCCGTCCCCTCATGCATGCGTAATACCCTGGAAGCACGACCGGCTGTTACCCGACCGCAGACATGACCATAGAGCGCCTCTGTAAGGACTACAAGTGGAACTGGCCTATTACTCGGATTACGCCGTACGCCTCGTCAACAGCGAGGAACCGGTCCGGGGCAAGGACTCGCTGACCTCGGTCGAGGCCGTCCGCGACCTCTTCGGGGTGAACGCGTCCGCGGCCCGCCGCGCCACCGACGCCGACGTCACGCGCTTCCGCTCGGTACGGGGCAGGCTGCGCGCGGTCTTCGAGGCGGCGGACCAGGGGGACGAGACGCTCGCCGTGGACCTGCTGAACTCCCTGCTGCTGGAGTTCCCGGTCAGCCCGCAGATCTCCGGGCACGACTACCGCGACGACGACGGCCGCCCGCTGTGGCACATGCACCTGGCCGACCACCCGTCCAACGCCACCGCGGGCTACGCGGCCATAGCGGCGATGGGCCTGGCGTTCCACCTGACCGAGTACGGCGTCGACCGCCTCGGCCTGTGCCAGGCCACGCCCTGCCGCAACGCCTACCTCGACACGTCCACCAACCGCTCCCGGCGCTACTGCTCGGACCGCTGCGCGACCCGCGCCAACGTGGCCGCCTACCGCGCCCGCAAGCGCCTGGAGGCCGACCGGTCGGGCAGCAGGGGCCTGGCGGCCGAGAGCACCCAGCGCGCCAGCGCCAGCGGCGAGCGCTGACCGTCCTTGAGCGGCCGGTACCGGAACCGGGCCCTGCCGAGGATCAGCTCCTCGGGCACGACCCCGTAGTCGGTACTGTCCCCGCCCGCGTACGGATTGTCCCCGAGCACCCACCAGCCGCCGTCGCGCCGCTCCACGGCACGCTTGACGACCAGGAGGTCCTGCTGGAAGGGATGACGCAGGACGACGACGTCCCCCGGCCTGACCGCGGCCCCGTACTGCAGCAGCAGCCGGTCCCCGTGATGCAGCGTGGGAACCATGGACGGGCCGGTCACCTCGGCCACCCCGAAGGGCGCCCCGGCCCTCCCCCGCTCGGTCTCCTGCGACAGCTCCGGCATCCCCGGCACCTCCCCGGTCCGTTCCTCCACCAGTCTCAGTCTGACCCTGGACTTTTGTCCTAAGCCCTAGGGGGCACTCACGAAAACCCGTCCCCCAGGGAGTAATGTCGCACCTGAGAAGACGATCACGAGGAAGGAATGCTCCATGCTTTCCCGCCTGTTTGCCCCCAAGGTCAAGGTCAGCGCGCACTGCGACCTGCCCTGCGGTGTGTACGACCCGGCCCAGGCCCGCATCGAGGCGGAGTCCGTGAAGGCCGTTCAGGACAAGATGGCCGCCAACGACGACCCGCACTTCCAGGCGCGTGCCACCGTCATCAAGGAGCAGCGCGCGGAGCTGGCCAAGCACCACGTCTCCGTGCTCTGGAGCGACTACTTCAAGCCCCCGCACTTCGAGAAGTACCCGGAGCTGCACCAGCTGGTGAACGACACCCTGAAGGCCCTCTCGGCCGCCAAGGCGTCCACCGACCCGGCCACGGGCCAGAAGGCCCTGGACTACATCGCCCAGATCGACAAGATCTTCTGGGAGACCAAGAAGGCCTGAGCGTCCCGCCTTCCCACACCCGGTCCCGGGGCCGCCGAACACGGCACGCCCGGGGGCCGGGTGTGGTTTTTCCGCGCCCGGCAGGGCGGCCCTCGCACTCGGCCCGCCCGCCCCTGGGACCGCCCCTAGGACCGGGCCTGGTGGGCCCGGTGGCCCTGGTCGTCCTCCCCCGCCTCCAGCAGCCCCGCCGCCGCACCCACGATGCGCGGATCGGGCGTGCCGACGACCTCCTCGTCCTTGTCGGTGTAGGCGAAGCGCGCCAGGACACTGCGCATGGCCTCGACCCGGGCGCGCTTCTTGTCGTTGCTCTTCACGACGGTCCACGGGGCGTGCTCGGTGTCCGTCTCGCGGAACATGGCGACCTTGGCTGCGGTGTAGTCGTCCCAGCGGTCCAGCGAGGCCAGGTCCATCGGGCTGAGCTTCCACTGCCGTACGGGGTCGACCTGACGGATCGTGAAGCGGGTGCGCTGCTCGCTCTGCGAGACGGAGAACCAGAACTTGACCAGGTCGACGCCGTCGTCGACGAGCATCCGTTCGAACAGGGGTGCCTGGCGCATGAAGCGCCGGTACTCGTCGTCCGAGCAGAAGCCCATCACCCGCTCGACACCGGCGCGGTTGTACCAGGAGCGGTCGAAGAGCACGATCTCGCCCGCGGTCGGCAGGTGTTCGACGTAGCGGTGGAAGTACCACTGCCCCCGTTCGCGCTCGGTCGGCTTCTCCAGCGCCACCACCCGCGCGCCACGCGGATTGAGGTGCTCGGTGAACCGCTTGATGGTGCCGCCCTTGCCCGCCGCGTCCCGTCCTTCGAAGACGATGACCAGCCGGCGTCCGGTCTCCTTGATCCAGCTCTGCAGCTTCAGCAGCTCGATCTGCTGGAGCCGCTTGTGCCACTCGTACTCCTTGCGCTCCATGCGCAGGTCGTACGGGTAGTTCTCGCGCCAGGTGTCCACCGGGCTGCCGTCGGGCCGGATCAGCACGGGGTCGTCGTGGTCGGTGTGGTCGACCCGCAGGCCGTCCGTCATCAGCGGTGTCATCTCGTCCCCTCGGCGCCGCTCAGTGGAACTGAGGCACGATCAGAAAGATCCCGTACGCCACCACGGCCACACAGGCGAGGAAGCACAGCCCCGCCTGGGCGAGGCCCAGGGACGAGCCGGCGCCGGGCTGCTCACGTGCGGCCTCGACGCGGGCGAGGCCCAGGACACCGAGGGCGAAGACGGCGACCACCGCGACGGTGACGCCGATGCTCACCGCGGTGACCTGGCCGAGTGCGGTCCAGTCCAGATGCATGTCGGCTCTCCGTGGCTCAGGCGGCCGTGTCGACGTCGGCCGGCGTGGTGGTGCGGACGGTGACCTCGTGGTGGTCGTTCACATTGTTCGCGTGCACCGGGTTGCGGCGCGAGGCGAGCACGATGACCGTCGCGAGGGCGACGGCGACCAGCGCGATCACGGCCGTACCGGCGTTGCCGCCGTGCTTGACCACGCTCGCGGCGAGTCCTCCGACCAGCGCGGCCGCGGGCAGCGTGATCAGCCAGGCGGCCGCCATGCGGCCGGCGACGCCCCAGCGGACCTCCGCCAGACGGCGGCCCAGGCCCGCGCCCAGGATGGAGCCCGAGGCGACCTGGGTGGTGGACAGGGCGAAGCCGAGGTGGGCGGAGGTGAGGATCACGGTCGTGGAGGCCGTCTCGGCGGCGAAGCCCTGCGGGGACTGGATCTCGGTGAGGCCCTTGCCCATCGTGCGGATGATCCGCCAGCCGCCCAGGTAGGTGCCGAGGCCGATGGCGAGGCCCGCCGAGGCGATCACCCAGACCGGCGGACCGGCCTCGTGACCGAGCGCGCCCGTCGAGATCAGCGTGAGCGTGATGACGCCCATCGTCTTCTGCGCGTCGTTCGTGCCGTGCGCCAGCGAGACCAGCGAGGCCGAGGCGATCTGGCCGATCCGGAAGCCCTTGGTGACCGACTCCTTGCGGGCCCGCTCGGTGAGCCGGTAGGCGAGGTAGGTGGCGATCAGCGCCGCGACGCCCGCCACCACCGGCGAGGCAACGGCCGGGATCAGCACCTTCTCGGCAACCTTGTCGAAGTGCACGCCGTCGGCCCCCGCCCCGACCCAGACGGCCCCGATGAGACCGCCGAACAGGGCGTGCGAGGAGCTGGAGGGCAGTCCGGCCAGCCAGGTCAGCAGGTTCCACAGGATCGCTCCCACCAGACCGGCGAAGATCATCGCCGGGGTGACGACCGTGTCGTCCACGATCCCGCCCGAGATCGTCTTCGCGACCTCGGTGGACAGGAACGCGCCGACGATGTTCAGGACGCCGCTCACCAGGACCGCCGTCCGCGGTTTCAGCGCCCCGGTCGCGATGGAGGTCGCCATCGCGTTCGCCGTGTCGTGGAATCCGTTGGTGAAGTCGAAGGCCAGAGCCGTGACGATGACGACCGTCACGAGGAACGTGATGTGGTCCATTCCCAGAGGAAAGCAAGCCCGGACCAATGTGAGACGAACCGGAGGCGAAGCCCGGGTCGAACTCGTGGGTCTCTGTTGTGCGTTCCTGTGTGAACACGCTCCGGCCGGGCCGTGGACGTCCGGGCCGGGCCCGAGGCGCTCTGTGCCAAGCTGGGGAGGTGACTCTGGAGGACCTGGTACGGCTGCGGCGGGTGCGTGACCGCATGGACCGCGAGTACGCCGAGCCGCTCGACATGACCGAGCTGGCCCGTGGCGCCCACATGTCGCCCGGACACTTCCAGCGCAGCTTCCGCAAGGCGTACGGGGAGACGCCGTACAGCTATCTGATGACCCGCCGGGTCGAGCGGGCCAAGGCGTTGCTGCGCGGCGGCGACCTCACCGTGACCGAGGTGTGCTTCGCGGTGGGCTGTACCTCCCTCGGCTCCTTCAGCTCCCGGTTCACCGAACTGGTCGGCGAGACGCCGAGCGCCTACCGGGCCCGCCCGCACGAGGAGAGCGCGGTGATCCCGTCCTGCGTGGCCCGTACGTTCACCCGCCCGCGCCGCCGGCCGTACTGAAGCGGCCGGAGACGTCTGGCCCTAGCGTGAAGCCATGGACCTGAAACTCAAGCAGTGCTTCATCGCCGTGGACGACCACGACAAGGCGCTCCACTTCTACTGTGACGTGCTCGGCATGGAGGTCCGCAACGACGTGGGCTTCGAGGGGATGCGATGGGTCACCGTGGGCTCGCCGCTCCAGCCGGACGTGGAGATCGTGCTGGAGCCGCCCGGCGCGAGCCCGGACATCTCCCCCGCCGACAAGCAGGCGATCGCCGAGCTGCTCGCCAAGGGGCTGCTGCGCGGGGTCATCTTCACCACCGAGGACTGCGACGGTCTGTACGCGCGGGTCCGGGAGGCGGGCGGCGACGTGCTCCAGGAGCCGACGGACCAGCCGTACGGGGTCCGCGACTGTGCCTTCCGGGACCCGGCCGGGAACATGCTGCGGTTCCTGCAGCGGCCCGCGGACTGAAATTCCGCCGGCGCGGCGGGGACGGATGCCTACGATCCCCGCCATGAACACCATCCGCTGGACCTACGCCTTCGTCGACCGCCCCACAGCCCGCCTCGCCGAGGCCCGCGCCTTCTGGACGGCGGTCACCGGCACCCGGCTCTCCGAACCGCGCGGTGACGAGGGCGAGTTCATGACGCTGCTGCCCGACGGGACGGACGCGTGCGTGAAACTCCAGGGTGTCGCCGAGGGGGCGGGCGGCGCGCACCTCGACCTCTGCGTCGAGGACCCGGCGGCCCTGGTCCGGGCGGCCCTGGACCTCGGCGCGGGGCTCGTGGCGGACCACGGCGACTGGGCGGTCCTGCGCTCGCCCGCCGGGCAGCTGTTCTGCGCCGTGCCGTGGCACACGGAGGCGGTACGGCCACCGGTGGTCGACGGCAGCCGCCTGGACCAGGTGTGCCTGGACGTCCCGCCCTCGGTGTACGACGCCGAGACCGCGTTCTGGGCCACGCTGACCGGCTGGGAGCTGCTGGCGGGTTCCCTGCCGGAGTTCCGGGTGCTCCGGCCGCCCGCGGGCCTGCCCGTCCGGATCCTGCTCCAGCGGCTCGACGACGAGCGCCCGGCCTCCGCCCACCTGGACCTCGCCTGCGCGGACATCGCGGCGACCCGGGCCCGGCACGAGCGCCTCGGCGCCGTACGCGTCCACCAGGGCCCGCACTGGGCGGTGCTGCGCGACCCGGCCGGCGGCACGTACTGCCTGACCGGCCGGGACCCCGAGACGGGCGGGCTGCCGGCGGCGGTCGGCGACGCGTAGTCGCGTACAGGCAGAGGACGGCGCTCCGGCCCGCCCGCTGCGTCGGCCCGGGCTCCGGGCCGGCCGGGCACGCGTCGTCGTCCCCGCCCGAGGTGTGGAGCGGGCCGGGCGTACTGCCGTACCCGTTCCGCGGCGTCGCCCCGTCCCCGTTCTCCCACCCGTAAGGCCCCTGCGGCCGGACCGAGTCCTGGAGCCACAGGGTGAGCCCGCCCCCCCGGCCAGCACCACCTCGGCCCAGGCGCAGAGCACCCAGCGCCACAACCGGCGGCGCGCACCGCGCTGTTCGCTCACCCCCAGGGCTCCACGGCCGGCACCACCAGTCCGGTGACGGGTCATCCGGCGCGGATGTCCCCGGCACCGTCCATGACGGGCCGGATCACCACGGGGTAGTCGGTCAGGCCCTCGGGGCCGGGGCAGCGGGTGACGCGCTCCGCGATCTCGGTGACCCGGTCCAGGCTCGCGCAGTCCACCACCCAGTAGCCGGCCATCAGCGCCTCGGTCTCGCCGTACGGGCCGTCGGTGATCACGGTCCGGCCGTCCCCGCCGCGCGCGACCAGCCGGGTCCGCGCGGGCTCGGCCAGCCCCTGGGCCTCGACGAGCTCACCGGACTCGGCGAGGTCGTCGCTGATCGCGCCCATGTACAGGTACATGGCCTTGAGCTCCGCCTCGGACCAGGACGGGACGTGCTCGGAGGGCCGGCCGGCCATCGCGTCGTAGTCCGCCTGCGTGCCCTGCACCATGACCAGGTACTTCATGGTCCGCTCCTTCGGCTCGGGGCCGCCCCCTGCGGGCGGCTCGCACGGGGGACGTCGGAGCCGGGCCGGATTTTCGACGCGGGCTCAGGACCTCTTCGCGGCGGAGTCCTGCGGGGCGGGGTGCTCCTGCCCGACGGTGAGATCGGTGTGGGCCGCGCACTTCGGGTTGTAGCAGGGTCCTGGACCCCACAGCGGGACCCAGATGCCCAGCGTCTTGTGCCGCCGGACGACCGTGTCGACAGGCTGTCCGCACACGGGACAGACGTGTTCTTCGCTGTCCATGACCCCAGGGTAGGGCGGGCGGGGCCTCAGCGCTTCCTGCGGTACGTGCGCACGAGCGCGCCGTTGTCGAAGGTGCGCACCGAGTCCAGGGTGAACTCCTTGATGTCGAGGCCGGTGCCGAACATCGGCATGCCGGTGCCGTAGACGATCGGGTAGGTCTTGATGACGAGTTCGTCGATCTCGTCGAGCAGGGCCCCCGCGAGCTGGGAACCGCCGCACAGGTAGATGTCCAACCCACCGTCCTGCGCCTTGAGTTCGCGGACCCGGCCGGTCAGGTCGCCGTCGATGATCTCGACGTTCGGATCGGGCGAGGCGCCCAGGGTGCGCGAGGCGACGTACTCGCGCAGGTGGGCGTAGGGGCTGGTGATGCCCTCCTTCAGCGCCACCTCGTAGCTGGCCCGGCCCTGGATGACGGTGTCGAACCGCCGGTTCTCCAGGTGGTCCATGCCGAGCTGCCTGCGGGCATGGGTGGGCAGGGTCTCCGCGAACTCCGCCTTGAGGAAGTCGATGTACTCCTCGTCCAGGAAGCGGAACATCGCGGTGGCGTCGCCGTGTTCGTCGCCGATGAAGCCGTCGAGCGAGCAGGCGATGAAGTACGTGAGCTTTCGCAAGCCGGTCTCTTTCCGTAGGCTGCGGAGCGATCAAACAACCACTCCAGCTGTAGTGCTTCAGTTGTAGTACTCCGGATGTAGTGGTGGCAAGCTTTTTCCGGGATGCTGTCGGCACCGAGGACAAGTAAGAGAAGGGATTCCGCATGGCGGGCAATCCGGAACGGCGGGCGGCGCTGGTGGACGCCGGCATCGAGGTGCTCTCGCGGGAGGGCGCGCGCGGGCTGACGTTCCGCGCGGTGGACGGCGAGGCGGGCGTGCCCACCGGCACCGCGTCCAACTACTTCGCCGGCCGTGAGGACCTGCTCCGCCAGATCGACGCCCGGCTGCACGTACGGCTCGCGCCGGATCCCGAGGTGATGGAGGCGCTGCTGCGCCGGTCC
Organism: Streptomyces sp. NPDC044064; assembly: GCF_056434245.1. Taxonomy (NCBI): domain Bacteria; kingdom Bacillati; phylum Actinomycetota; class Actinomycetes; order Kitasatosporales; family Streptomycetaceae; genus Streptomyces; species Streptomyces sp. NPDC044064. The sequence continues at coordinate 212,364 of NZ_JBWKFN010000010.1, read as the reverse complement.
CGTGACCGCTCCCTGGTCAGGGCCCTCATGCAGGACATCATGGACCGGGCCACCCGTGACCGGACCGGCTATCTGGCCCTGCTGGAGATGCGGCTGGAGGCCACCCGGCGCCCCGAGCTGCGGGCCTCCTTCACCAAGTCGGTGCGCGGAGACCTGGAGCAGGGCATCGAGTTCCACCGGCAGTCCGGCCTGCCCGGCGGCGACGAGACCGTCACCGTGCTCTACCTCGCGATGCTCGGCCTCATCCTGGAGCATCTGACCCTGCCGGGCGTCCTGGACGGCGTCCTGGACGGGGTGGGCGTACCGGAGGGGCTGGTCGACAGGATCGTCACGACGATCGTGCCGGAGGGGTAGCCCGGCGCACCGCTCGCCGGGGCAGCCCGCCCCCAGAAGAGCGGTACCCTCCGGCGCCGGCAGCGAGAGCCCGCCCCCGGACCGGGCAGTGGGCGAGCCCCGCACACCGTGGGGATGTGCGGGGCCCTCCGGCCGGAGCCCCCGGGAGGTCGTGCGGGGTCAGGAGCCGCACGGTCCCGGTGACTCCGGGGTCCTTACCGGCCGCGTGTCACCGCGGCCTCAACTGCTGCGCCGGGTCACGAACTCGGCCAGGGCCAGCAGACCGCCCGCCGCCTCCGGCGCGGGCACGGCACGGGCCAGCTCCTGCATGGCCCGGGCCATGCGGTCGGCCGCCTCGGCCTGCGCCCAGTCCCGGCCGCCGGCCCGCTCGACGGCGAGGGCCGTACGCGCGATCTCCCCGCCGTCCCCGGACTCCCCCTGCACATACGGCTTCCCGTACAGCGCGGCGAGTTCCGCGGCCGCCGGGGTGCCGGACACCAGCGCGGCCACGACCGGCAGGGACTTCTTGCGGACCGCGAGATCCGCGCCGGCCGGCTTGCCGGTGTGCTGCGGGTCCCCCCATATGCCGATCACGTCGTCGATCAGCTGGAAGGCGAGCCCCGCCTGGCGGCCGAAGCCGTCCAGCGCCGCCACGTCCTGCGCGTCGGCGCCCGCGTACAGCGCGCCGAGCGCGCAGGCGCAGCCCAGCAGAGCGCCGGTCTTGGCCTCGGCCATGGCGAGCGCTTCGTCCAGGGTGACCTCGCCCGGCGCACGCCGTTCCATGGCCGTGTCGGTGTGCTGTCCGGCGCACAGCTCCACGACACAGTCGGCGAGCCGGACCGCGGCCGCGCCCGAGGCCGGGTGCGGATCCTCGGCGAGCAGCCGCAGGGCCAGCGCCTGCAGGGCGTCCCCGGCGAGGATGGCGTCCGCGTCGCCGAAGACGGTCCACGCCGTGGGCCGGTGCCTGCGGGAGCTGTCGCGGTCCATCACGTCGTCGTGCAGCAGTGTGAAGTTGTGGACCAGTTCGACCGCCACGGCCGCCCGGACGGCCGCCGTCCGCGCCCGCGGGCCGCCGAGCGCGGCGGCCGCGGCGAGGACCAGCGCGGGCCTTATGGCCTTGCCCGCGTTGCCTGCCGCCGCAGTGCCGTCCGCGTGCTCCCACCCGAGGTGGTAAAGCGCGATCCGGCGCATCGAGCCGGGCAGCGACTCGACCGCCGCACGCAGCTCCGGGTCGACGACGGCCCGGGTCCGCTCCAGCAGCGCGGCCGCCTCCTGCCCGTCGAGCGGGCCGCCCCCGGCGTCATCGGCCGGCCCTCGCCGTTCGCCCGTCGCGGGTGAACGCTGTTTGGTCTCCGTCATGAACTCGGCCATGAGTCCCCCTCGCACAGTCCGCGGACGGTGGTGCTTCCGCTCCGGCTGGACGCATACCCCGAGGGTGTACCCGCCCCGAAGGGCGGGAACACGGCCGTGAAGTGCGGAAACGTCACCTCCACCGGCCGATCTCGACGTTCTCCAGGACACCGAGCGCGTCGGGCACCAGGACGGCGGCCGAGTAGTACGCCGTCACCAGGTAGTTGATGACGGCCTGCTCGTTGATGCCCATGAACCGCACGGACAGGCTCGGCTCGATCTCGTCCGGGATGCCGGACTGCCGCAGACCGATGACGCCCTGCTCGTCCTCGCCGGTACGCATGGCGATGATCGAGGTCGTGCGCTCCGGCGTGACGGGGATCTTGTTGCACGGGTAGATCGGCACACCGCGCCAGGTGGGGATGCGGTTGCCGCCGATCTCGACGGTCTCCGGGACCAGTCCGCGCTTGTTCAGCTCGCGCCCGAACGCGGCGATCGCGCGCGGGTGGGCGAGGAAGAGCTTGGTGCCGCGCCGGCGGCTGAGGAGCTCGTCCAGGTCGTCCGGGCTGGGCACACCGTCGTGCGGCTGGAGCCGCTGGTCGTACTCGCAGTTGTTCAGCAGCCCGAACTCGCGGTTGTTGATCAGCTCGTGCTCCTGGCGCTCCTTCAGCGCCTCGACCGTGAGCCGCAGCTGGTGCTCGGTCTGGTTCATCGGCTGGTTGTACAGGTCGGCCACGCGCGTGTGGATGCGCAGCACGGTCTGGGCGATGCTCAGCTCGTACTCACGCGGCCGGGCCTCGTAGTCGACGAAGGTGTGCGGGATCTCCGGCTCGCCGCTGTGGCCGGCCGCCAGCGCGACCTCCTTCTCGCCGTACTTGTTGGTCCGCTGCTCCGGGAGCGCGCGCAGCTCCTGGACGTGCTCGCGCAGCGAGTCGGAGCGCTCCGCGACCTGCTCGAAGTCCTGGCGGGCGAGGATCAGCACCGTGCACGCGGTGTCCGCGCGGGCCGTGTACTCCCAGATGGCGTCCGGGTCCAGCAGCGCCGACTCGCCGAAGTAGGCGCCGTCGGCGAGGACACCGAGGACCGCGTCGTCGCCGTACGGGCCCGTGCCGACCTTCTCGACCCTGCCGTGGGCCAGCAGGTACACCTCGTCGGTCTGGTTGCCGAAGGAGGCGATGACGTCGCCGGGTGCGAAGTCCCGCTGCCGGCAGCGCCGGGCCAGCTCGGTGAGCACCTCCTGGTCCTCGTACGACCGCAGGGCGGGGAGCTCACCGAGTTCGGCGGGGATCACCTCCATCTGGTCCCCCGTCTTCACGAAGGTGATGCGGCCGTCGCCGACGGCGAACGTCAGGCGCCGGTTCACCCGGTACGTGCCGCCCTGGAGATCCACCCAGGGCAGCGTCCGCAGCAGCCAGCGGGAGGTGATCTCCTGCATCTGCGGGGCGGACTTGGTCGTGGTGGCCAGGTTCCGCGCTGCCGCCGTGCCGAGAGACTGCTGCGGCTTGCCCTGCTCCGTGCGGACCTCTTCGCCTACCGACATAAGGAAATGCCCTCTCATGTATGTCCGGCGCCGAGTCGCACACCGGTCTCGCGAGCGAGCCTTCCATTACGGAGAGCGCACGCGCCATTACCCGAAAGAGCGGGAATGGATCATCGGACTACTGGGCAGAAAGAGGGACCCTGTCCAGTGCCCCACCCCGTGTGACCTGTCCGGATCGGCTCGCACAGCGTGCGAACGATGTAGTCCGGGACGTCCGGTTTCGGTAGAAGCAGCGGTACGACAGGGCCGCGCCCCGCGGCCACCGGGCACAGCACGAAGGAGGCGGTCATGGCCCCACCCATGTCCGCGAACGGGTTCCTGGACGCGCTTCGAGCGGAGGGCGTCCAGGTCCTCGAGGTCGGCGACTGGCGGACCCACAACCGCAATCACAAGGGCCCCTGGGGTCCCGTCCACGGCGTGATGATCCACCACACGGTGACCCGGGGCAGCGCCCGCACCGTGGAGCTCTGCCGGACCGGCCACGCGGAGCTGCCGGGCCCGCTGTGCCATGGAGTGATCACCAAGGACGGCACGGTCCACCTGGTCGGCTACGGCCGCGCCAACCACGCCGGCCTCGGCGACGACGACGTCCTGCGCGCGGTGATCGCCGAGAAACGGCTGCCCCCGGAGAACGAGGTGAACACCGACGGCAACCGGCACTTCTACGGCTTCGAGTGCGAGAACCTGGGCGACGGCGAGGATTCCTGGCCCGATGCGCAGCTGGACGCGATCGTGCGCGCCGCCACGGCGGTGTGCCGGCACCACGGCTGGACCGGGCGCTCGGTCATCGGCCACCTGGAGTGGCAGCCGGGCAAGGTGGACCCGCGCGGCTTCTCGATGGCCTGGCTGCGGGACCGGGTCGAGGAGCGCCTGAAGGCGTAGGTGCGGTTGCCGGACCGGACCGGCGCAGGGCGACAATGAGGCGGTGACCAGCACCGCCCCGCTCGCCCCGCGCCTGCCCTCCCCGCTCGTGGAGGTCCGGGACGACCGGTTCGACCGGCACGGCCTGCGCCTGCTGCTCAAGCGGGACGACCTGATCCACCCGGAGCTGATCGGCAACAAGTGGCGCAAGCTGGCGCCGAACCTGGAGGCGGCGCGCGGCCGCGAGCTGGTCACCTTCGGCGGGGCGTACTCCAACCATCTGCGGGCCACCGCCGCCGCGGGCCGGCTCCTCGGCCTGGCCACGGTCGGTGTGGTCCGCGGCCAGGAGCTGGCCGACCGCCCGCTCAACCCGTCCCTGTCCCGCTGCGCGGCCGACGGCATGCGGCTGCACTTTGTCGACAGGTCGACGTACCGGCACAAGAGCGAGCCGGCGACTCTCGCCGCGATCCTGCGCGAGGCCGGTGCCGAGGGGGCGTACGTCGTACCCGAGGGAGGCAGCAACGCCGCGGCCGTACGCGGCTGCCGGGCTCTGGGCGAGGAGCTGCGCGGCCGCGCCGACGTCGTCGCGGTCGCCTGCGGAACCGGCGGCACCCTCGCCGGACTCGCCGCCGGCCTGGCCCCCGGACAGCGCGCACTGGGCATACCGGTCCTGAAGGGCGGCTTCCTGGAGACCGACATACAGACCCTCCAGGAGCACGCCTTCGGCAGCCGCACCGGCACCTGGTCCCTCGACGACCGCTTCCACTTCGGCGGCTACGCCCGCACGCCCCCCGAGCTCGACGCCTTCGCCGAGCACTTCGAGCGGCGCCACGGACTGCCCGTAGAACGTCTCTATGTCGCCAAGTTGCTGTACGGACTCACCACGCTGGCGGAGGAGGGCGCCTTCACCCGCGGCACGACGATCGCGGCGGTCATCACCGGACGGCCCTTCCCGCAGGCCCAGGGCCTGCCGGCAGCTGTGCGGTCCGCGCCGCCGCCTCCCGGTCCGCCGCCTCCAGCTCGGCCCAGATGATCCAGGAAGAGCTGTGGTTGTCCTGAGTCTCCTCCCAAAAGGCCCGCGCGACGGCCCGGGACGCGTCCCGGGCCAGGCCCCGCCCCGCCGCAAGGGGCTCGAAGCACTGGATCCGGACCCCGAAGAGGCAGCCGAACGCGTCGTACGTGCGGTGTCGTAGACGTGGTCGAGAGCCGTCGCCGGGTGCCGGCGGAGCAACGGCGGAGCGGACGGCCGGCCGGCGATCTGCGCGGCGGGACGGGCCCTAGCCCGCCTCCCGGTACGCGGCCGCCTCCTCCAGGTCGAGTCTGCGGAGCAGGGCGCGGAGCATCTCGTCGTCGATGTAGCGGTGGTCGCGGAGGCGGACGAAGACCTCGCGTTCGGCGCCGATCATCTCGCGCGACAGCCGGCGGTAGGTGTCGTCCACGGACTCGCCGGTGACCGGGTTGACCTGGCCGAGGCGCTCCCAGACAGCGTTGCGGCGGCGCTCCAGGACCATGCGCAGGCGGTCGGCGAGCGGCGGGGGCAGGGCGTTGCGCTCGTCGGAGAGGAGTTCGTCCAGGCGGTTCTCGGCGGCCCGGGAGGCCTGCGCCTGGGCGTTGGCCTCGGCGAGCGTCTCGGCCTGCCGGTCGCGGCCGGGGAACCTCAGTAGGCGGATCAGCGGGGGCAGCGTCAGGCCCTGCACGACCAGGGTGCCGATGACGGTGGTGAAGGTCAGGAACAGGATCAGGTTGCGCTGCGGGAAGGGGTGGCCGTCGTACACGGTGGGGATGGAGAAGGCGATGGCCAGGGAGACCACACCCCGCATGCCGGCCCACGAGGTGACCATCGCGCCCCGCCAGGTGGGGTTCTCCTCGCGTTCCCTGATCCCCGCCGACAGCAGGCGGGGCAGGAAGGTCCCCGGATACACCCAGACGAACCGGGCGAGGACGACGACGAGGAAGAGGGCGACGGCGTACCAGGTCGCCTTGACGCCCTCGTATCCCCCGAGCCCCTTGAGGACGACCTGCAGCTGCAGGCCGATCAGGGCGAAGACAGCCGACTCCAGGATGAAGGCGACCATCTTCCACACCGCCTCCTCCTGCAGCCGCGTGGCGAAGTCGACCTCCCACGCGCGGTGACCGAGGTAGAGGGCGACGACCACGACCGCGAGGACCCCGGAGGCGTGCAGCTGTTCGGCGACGCCGTAGGCGACGAACGGGATCAGCAGGGAGAGGGTGTTCTGCAGGAGGGGTTCCTTCAGGTGCGTGCGCAGCCAGTGCAGGGGTGCCATCAGGACAAGACCCACGCCGACACCGCCGACCGCCGCGAGCAGGAACTCCCGGATCCCGCCCGCCCAGGTGGCGCCCTCGCCGACGACCGCGGCGACGGCCACCTTGTAGGCGGTGATCGCGGTGGCGTCGTTCAGCAGCGACTCGCCCTGCAGGACCGTCGTGATCCGGGACGGCAGACCGACCCGGCGCGCCACCGCCGTGGCGGCCACCGCGTCCGGCGGCGCCACCACCGCGCCCAGCACCAGCGCGGCGGTCAGCGGCATCCCGGGGATGAGCACGTAGGCGGCCCAGCCGACGGCGAAGGTCGCGAAGAGCACGTAGCCCACCGACAGCAGCGCCACGGGCCGGATCTGGGCCCGCAGGTCGAGGTAGGAGCTGTCGGTCGCCGAGGTGTACAGCAGCGGAGGCAGCAGCAGCGGCAGGACGATCTTGGGGTCGAGGGTGTAGTCCGGCATCCCGGGGACGTAGGAGACCGCCAGACCGACCGCGACCAGCAGCAGCGGCGCCGGCACCGGGGTGCGCCGGGCGGCCCCCGCCACCGCGGCACTGCCCGCCACCAGCAACAGCAGCGGCATCACATCCATGGTCCTCGCCCACCCTCGTTTTTCCGCGCGGTCACCCGCACGCCCGTCGTAATCTGGCAATCATGAAACAGTGCACGCACTCCGACGCGCTGCCGCACCCCGAGCCCGACCCGCTGAGCGAGACCTGCCCGGAGTGTCTCGCGCGCGGGACGCATCCGGTGCAGCTGCGACTCTGCCTGTCCTGCGGCCACATCGGCTGCTGCGACTCCTCGCCCGGCAGACACGCGACGGAGCACCACGAGACGTCCGGTCACCCGGTGATGCGGACCTACGAACCCGGCGAGGACTGGCGGTGGTGCTTCGTCGACCACGTTCTCGTGTGACACTGCACTGACACGGCATAAGGCCGCGGCCGTGGACGGTTCGAGCGTCTGACGCCGGGGTACGTCAATCAACCCGGCGCGCGCTCTTCCCATTTGGGCCCGCAGACCCTCTAGACACGGAGCGTATCCACAGCTTTACTGTGAGTGACGCCAGGGGGTTGGGGTCCCGGGGACAGGACCGTTCGGAGCGCGATAGCGTCACCGCGGAACCACATGTGCGTTACCCCGAGGGGCAACCCTCGGCCCCGTAAAGCTTGTACCACCATGGAGGTGAGGGTGTCCCAGATCGCAGGCGAGCCCGCGACCCAGGACTTCGTGGAAGTCCGGCTGCCGGCTGCGGGTGCCTACCTGTCGGTGCTGCGGACGGCCACGGCCGGTCTTGCGGCCCGCTTGGACTTCACCCTGGACGAGATCGAGGACCTGCGCATCGCCGTGGACGAGGCCTGCGCGATCCTGCTGCAACAGGCCGTGCCCGGCTCTGTGCTCAGCTGCGTCTTCCGGCTCGTCGACGACTCGCTGGAGGTCACGGTGTCGGCGCCGACCACCGACGGCCACGCCCCCTCTCGGGACACCTTCGCCTGGACGGTGCTCTCGGCCCTCGCGGGCAAGGTCTCGTCCGCCGTCGACGAGGACAAGACCGTGTCGATCAGCCTCTACAAACAGCGCGGCGCGGGCCCCGGGCCGGCGTGAGGAACGGGGACGGGCCGGTGCGGGACGAAGAGCGCGGCACACGGGAGCTGCCGACGGGGGACCGAAGCCCCGCGGACGGTTCCCGACGCATGGCGGACGGCATCGACGGCATCCCCGAGCAGGCCAGGCCGCACCCGGAGGAGGACTCGGCCGAGGCCGGCAGCGACGGTGCCGTGCAGAGCACTCCTCCGGCGGGACACGGCGGGGTCGGATCCGCCGCCCACGCGGAGGCGAGGGCTCGGGGAAGGGCTACGGGCGGGACGATGAGCGAGCACGAGCGATACGCCGAGGACGACGCGCTGGGCGCGAAGGCCGTGCAGGCCACTCAGCACGACCCGCAGGACCGCAGCGGGGCGCGTGCGATGTTCATCGAGCTGCGCAAACTGAACCAGGGCAGCGCGGAGTACGCGGAGCTGCGCAACCAGCTGGTCCGTATGCACCTGCCGCTCGTCGAGCACCTGGCGCGCCGCTTCCGCAACCGCGGCGAGCCGCTCGACGACCTCACCCAGGTCGCCACGATCGGCCTGATCAAGTCGGTCGACCGCTTCGACCCCGAGCGCGGCGTGGAGTTCTCCACGTACGCCACCCCGACCGTCGTCGGCGAGATCAAGCGGCACTTCCGCGACAAGGGCTGGGCGGTCCGCGTGCCGCGCCGGCTGCAGGAGCTGCGCCTCGCGCTGACGACGGCGACGGCCGAGCTGTCCCAGCAGCACGGCCGCTCCCCCACGGTCCACGAGCTGGCCGAGAAGCTGGCCATCTCCGAGGAGGAGGTCCTGGAGGGCCTGGAGTCCGCCAACGCGTACTCCACCCTGTCCCTGGACGTCCCCGACACCGACGACGAGTCCCCGGCGGTCGCCGACACCCTCGGCGCCGAGGACGAGGCGCTGGAGGGCGTGGAGTACCGCGAGTCCCTCAAGCCGCTGCTGGAGGACCTGCCGCCGCGCGAGAAGCGGATCCTGCTGCTGCGCTTCTTCGGGAACATGACCCAGTCGCAGATCGCGCAGGAGGTCGGCATCTCGCAGATGCACGTCTCCCGGCTGCTCGCCAGAACCCTCGCCCAGCTGCGGGAGAAGCTGCTCGTCGAGGAGTGAGCGTCGACGGGTGAGCGCCACTGGGTGGGCGCCCAGGGGTGAGCCCTACTCGGCCCGGCCCGGTCCCTTGATCCCGAGGGCCTGGGTCGTCGCCGAGTTCACCAGCAGCACCAGCGCGGCGATCGCCACGACGGCCAGAGCGATGCCGCCCGGGATGGCCATGCTGTCGGCCTTGAGCAGGTTGTAGGCCACCGGAAGCGCCATGATCTGCGTGATGACGGCGGGGCCACGGCTCCAGCTGCGCCTGAGCAGCAGACCGCGCGCGGCGAGCAGCGGCAGCAGCGCGAGCACCATCAGGGTGATCCCACCGGTCACGGCCTGCTGCCGGTCGTCGGGATCGCCCGTGAGTCCGAGGACGAGGATCCAGACGCCACCGACCACCAGGGCGGCACCCTCCAGCCCGGCCAGCGCCGCCGCGTACGTCAGCCGGCGCGGGCGGGGCTCGGCGGCTTCGGTCGTTTCCGGGGCGGATTTCTGCTCACTGCTCACGCCAGAAGCGTAGCCCCGCACCCTACGGCGGCGGCCTCCGCCCCGGGTCCGGCGCGGTGGTGAGTGTCCAGGCTCACGCCCTCGCCTCTTACCTGATCCCTACCTCGGTCTGGGCCGGGTACCCCCCAGTAGGTACGCTGCCATCCATGCGTGCACTTCTCGTGGTCAATCCGGCGGCAACCACCACAAGCGCACGCAGGCGTGACGTGCTGATCCACGCACTCGCCAGCGAGATGAAGCTGGAGGCGGTCACCACCGAGTACCGCGGCCACGCGCGCGACCTGGGCCGGCAGGCCGCGGAGAGCGACGACATCGACCTGGTCGTGGCCCTCGGTGGCGACGGCACCGTCAACGAGGTCGTCAACGGCCTGCTGCACGACGGCCCCGACCCGGACCGCCTGCCCGGCCTCGCCGTGGTCCCCGGCGGCTCCACCAACGTCTTCGCCCGCGCCCTGGGCTTGCCCAACGATCCCGTCGAGGCCACCGGCGCCCTGCTGGACGCGCTGCGCGACGGAACCGAGCGGGTCGTCGGGCTCGGCCTGACCTCGGGCACGCCCGGCACCGAGGACGAGGCGGTGCCCGACCGCTGGTTCACCTTCAACGCCGGGCTCGGCTTCGACGCGGGTGTGGTCGGCCGGGTCGAGCAGCAGCGCGAGCGCGGCAGGAAGTCGACCCACGCGCTGTACGTGCGACAGGTGGTCCGGCAGTTCCTCGGCGAGCAGCACCGCCGGCACGGCGCGATCACTCTGGAGCGCCCCGGCGCCGACCCGATCACCGATCTAGTTGTCGCCATAGTCTCGAACACGTCCCCTTGGACGTATCTCGGCAATCGCCCGATGTACACGTCACCTAAGGCGTCGTTCGATACAGGGATCGACGTGCTCGGTCTCAGCCGCCTGTCGACGGCCGCGGTTGCCCGGTATGGCACGCAGTTGCTCACTTCGTCCCCCGAGCGCGGACCCCATGGCAGGCATGCGGTCTCACTGCACGACATGGACCAGTTCACCTTGCATTCGAAGGCCCCCCTGCCCCTTCAGATGGACGGCGACCACCTCGGACTGCGTACGAGCGTGACGTTCACAGGCGTACGCCGCGCACTGCGTGTGATTGTGTGAGCGGAACGGGCCAAAGTCCTTTCACTCGAACGTTTAGGCCAGGATCCACCCCATGGAAGTACGGCTGTGACCCAGTCGACACCGAGGAATCAAAAAAAACTTTCCGGAAGGGGTTGTATCCGTCGCTGAGGTTTGCGAGTCTCTACGTGGCGATCGGGACGGCCCGCAACACCGGCCTCCACTGATCACCAGAACCCCTCTTCGAACCAAGGACCACGCCGGGGAACACTCGGCGGTCGGCCCTTCACTTGTTGAGGGATTCGTGAAAGCGTTCACATTCACAAGCAACTTGCATGTAATACCAAGGAGAGGTAGCAGCCATGGACTGGCGTCACAACGCCGTTTGCCGCGAGGAAGACCCCGAGCTCTTCTTCCCCATCGGCAACACCGGTCCTGCGCTGCTGCAGATCGAGGAAGCCAAGGCCGTCTGCCGTCGCTGCCCCGTCATGGAGCAGTGCCTGCAGTGGGCGCTCGAGTCCGGCCAGGACTCCGGCGTCTGGGGTGGTCTCAGCGAGGACGAGCGCCGCGCCATGAAGCGCCGCGCCGCCCGCAACCGGGCCCGTCAGGCCTCCGCCTGACAGTCCCACCCCTGCTGACAGCCTGAGCTTGGCGGCGCGTACAGCGAGTACGCATCTCCCGCCCCCGAGCCGCAGCGCGCAGTACCCCCGATGCGCTTAGCGACAAGCAGAGCAGCAACGAGCTTTAAGCCCCGGGCCACTTGGTGGTCCGGGGCTCAATGCTGTTCGGGGCACTGCAGGTCGGGCCTGCCGGGCAGGTCCTACTTCTGCGAGCGCACCGGAATGTCCAGGATGACCTGTGTGCCCCGCTCCGGTGCCGGGACCATGTCGAAGGTGCCGCCCAACTCGCCCTCCACCAGCGTCCGTACGATCTGCAGACCCAGGTTGCCCGCCGTCTGCGGGTCGAAGCCCTCGGGCAGGCCGACGCCGTCGTCCTGGACGGTGACGAGGAGGCGGGCCTCCTTGGTGGTGCCGCCGCGGACCGCGGAGACCTCGACCGTGCCGGTGTCGCCCTCGCGGAAGCCGTGCTCCAGCGCGTTCTGCAGGATCTCGGTGAGAACCATCGACAGCGGGGTGGCGACCTCGGCGTCGAGGATGCCGAAGCGTCCGCTGCGCCGGCCGGTCACCTTGCCCGGCGAGATCTCGGCGACCATCGCGAGAACCCGGTCGGCGATGTCGTCGAACTCCACCCGCTCGTCCAGGTTCTGGGAGAGCGTCTCGTGCACGATCGCGATCGAGCCGACCCGTCGCACGGCCTCCTCCAGGGCCTCCCGGCCGCGCTCGGACCCGATGCGCCGGGCCTGCAGCCGCAGCAGCGCCGCGACGGTCTGCAGGTTGTTCTTCACCCGGTGGTGGATCTCCCGGATGGTCGCGTCCTTCGTGATCAACTCGCGCTCACGGCGGCGGAGTTCGGTGACGTCCCGCAGTAGCACCAGGGAACCGATACGGGTGCCCTTGGGCTTGAGCGGGATGGCCCGGAACTGGATCACCCCGTCGTTCGCCTCGATCTCGAACTCGCGCGGCGCCCAGCCGCTGGCCACCTTGGCGAGCGCCTCGTCCACCGGACCCCGGGTCGGGGCGAGTTCGGCCGTGGTCTGCCCCAGGTGCTGGCCGACCAGGTCGGCGGCGAGGCCGAGGTGGTGGTAGGCGGAGAGGGCGTTCGGGGAGGCGTACTGGACGATGCCGTCGGCGTCCAGCCGGATCAGGCCGTCGCCGACACGCGGGGAGGCGTCCATGTCGACCTGCTGGCCGGGGAAGGGGAAGGCGCCGGCCGCGATCATCTGCGCGAGGTCCGAGGCGCTCTGGAGGTAGGTCAGTTCGAGGCGGCTCGGGGTGCGGACGGTGAGCAGGTTGGTGTTGCGGGCGATGACGCCGAGGACACGGCCCTCACGCCGTACGGGGATCGACTCGACCCGGACGGGGACCTCTTCGCGCCATTCCGGGTCCCCCTCGCGCACGATCCGGCCCTCGTCCAGTGCCGCGTCCAGCATGGGCCGCCGGCCGCGCGGGACCAGGTGGCCGACCATGTCGTCCTGGTAGGAGGTCGGGCCGGTGTTGGGGCGCATCTGGGCGACCGAGACGTACCGCGTGCCGTCGCGGGTGGGGACCCACAGGACCAGGTCGGCGAAGGAGAGGTCGGAGAGCAGCTGCCACTCCGAGACCAGCAGGTGGAGCCACTCGAGGTCGGAGTCACCGAGGGCCGTGTGCTGGCGTACGAGTTCGTTCATGGAGGGCACGCTGTGAGCGTACCCGGGGCCCGGTGATGGCCGAAAAAACACCCGCGGGCCGCGGCGCCTGGGAGGGACCCTCAGCCCTCCCGGCACCGCAGCCCGGAGCATCATCGGCCGTGGGGTGTGCGGTCCCGGTCGGCCGAAGGTCGAGGAGCCGGTGCAGTCAGGGCAGAGAGCCCCGGTTCCTCGTCCGTCCTCCTGTGCGGGGAAGACGGAAGCTGTTCAGTTTTCCCTACGATTTTCCCCTACGCATTCTGGACTAGACCACGATGGCGTGTCCATGCGCGTGGGGGTATGCGTTGGAGTCTGCTGGCACGCAATGCCACGCAGCCTAGCCCGCCCGGGTCAGCCACGGGGCCAGATGGCCATGGCAATTTCCGCGAGCGCCTCCAGTTCCGCCCGGCTCGCGCCGTCCCGGGCCTGCTGGGACATGCCCTGGATCATGGCTCCGGTGTGCCGCGCGAGCGTCGCCGGATCGGCGCCGGCCGGCAGTCGCCCCTCGGCCGCGTCGGCCCGGATGCGGGACTCGAGGGCGGCGATGCCCGAGTTGCGCCGTTCCCGCAGCAGTTGCTCGACCTCGGGGCTGGTGCAGTTGGTGGCCGCGTGGACGACCAGGCAGCCGTAGGGGTGGGCGGGGTCGGTGTACTCGGCGGCGGCCTCGCGCAGTGTGCGTTCGACGGCGGCGCGGGCGGTGGGTTCCTCGGCGAGGGCGCGGTCGACGAAGGCGCCGTGGGTGTCGCCGTAGACCCGGACGACCTCCTCGAACAGGCTGCGCTTGTCACCGAAGGCCGCGTAGAGGCTCGGGGCGCCGATGCCCATGATCCGGGTGAGATCGGAGACGGAAGTGGCCTCGTAGCCGTGCTCCCAGAAGGCCATGAGCGCCTTCTCCAGCGCGGTCGCGCGGTCGAAGGAGCGCGGGCGGCCGCGCGTCCTGGCGGGCTTGGCCTGCGCTTTCGCGTCCTCGCTGGTCACCATGGGGTGCATTTTATAGCGCCCCCTAGAGAAATGTCGGCGGAGTGTTGTACGGTTTTTGTGTAGCGATCACTAGACAAATGTGGAGGGGTGGCGGACATGGGTGTGCTCACGGGGAGGACGGCCCTGGTCACGGGTGCGAGCCGGGGCATCGGGCGGGGCATCGCCGAGCGGCTGGCGCGGGACGGGGCGAGGGTGGCGGTGCACTACGGCAGCAACGAGGCGGCCGCCGGGGAGACCGTGGCCGCGATCGAGGCGGCGGGCGGATCGGCGTTCGCGATCGGGGTGGAGCTGGGCGCGCCGGGGGACGCGGAGCGGCTGTGGGAGAAGTTCGACCGGCAGGCGGACGGACTGGACATCCTGGTGAACAACGCCGGGATCGGCACGGCGCCCCCGGTCGGCGAGATCACCGAGAAGGAGTACGAGCGGGTCTTCGCGGTCAATGTGAAGGCGCCGTTCTTCCTCGTCAGGCACGGCCTGTCGCGGCTGCGGGACGGCGGCCGGGTCGTCAACGTCTCCTCGGGGCTCGCCCGGACCGCGGTCATGCCGGACAGGACGGCCTACGCGATGACCAAGGGCGCGCTGGACGTCTTCACCCGCGACCTGTCGAAGGTGCTGGGCCCCCGCGGCATCACGGTGAACTCGGTGGCGCCGGGAATCATCGACACGGACAACACGGCCGGGCTCCTGCACGGGACACCGGACGGCTGGGCACGGGCCGCTGCCATATCGGCGCTCGGCCGGGTGGGGACGCCGGCCGACGTGGCGGACGTGGTGGCGTTCCTCGTGTCCGACGCCGGGCGATGGGTGACGGGGAGCTGGGTGGACGCGACCGGGGGGTCACTGACATAGCAGGCGTCCCACCTGGGCCCAGGAGTCCGATTCTGTTAGATTGGTCTAAACCACATAGCGACTCTTGCTCCGACCTCTCCCCTGTTCTCCAGGCCCTCTTCAGAACGGCAGGCCCAGCGTGGAAGTTGTCATCGTTCCGGACGCGGCGGCGGGCGGCGAGCTGATCGCCGAGGCCATGGCCCAGCTGCTGCGGCGCAAGCCCGACGCCCTGCTCGGCGTGGCCACCGGCTCGACCCCGCTGCCCATCTACCAGGCCCTGACCGCCAAGGTGAGCTCCGGCGCAGTGGACACCGCGCGGGCCCGGATAGCCCAGCTCGACGAGTACGTGGGGCTGCCCGCCGAGCACCCCGAGTCCTACCGCTCGGTGCTGCGCCGGGAGGTGCTGGAGCCGCTCGGCATCGGGATGGACGCGTTCATGGGGCCGGACGGCACGGCCGAGGACGTCCAGGCGGCGTGCGAGACGTACGACAGGGCGCTCGCCGAGGCCGGCGGCGTGGACCTGCAGCTGCTGGGGATCGGGACGGACGGGCACATCGGGTTCAACGAGCCCTGTTCCTCGCTCGCCTCGCGCACCCGGATCAAGACGCTGACCGAGCAGACCCGCGTCGACAACGCGCGCTTCTTCGACGGCGACATCGAGCAGGTGCCGCACCACGTGATCACCCAGGGCATCGGCACCATCCTGGAGGCCCGGCACCTGGTGCTGCTCGCGACCGGCGAGGGCAAGGCGGACGCGGTCGCCGCGACCGTCGAGGGCCCGGTCGCGGCGGTCTGCCCGGCCTCCGCGCTCCAGCTGCACCCGCACGCCACGGTGGTCGTGGACGAGGCGGCCGCGTCCAAGCTCAAGCTGGCCGACTACTTCCGGCACACCTACGCGAACAAGCCGGACTGGCAGGGGATCTAGCCCGGACACCGGCGTCGGCACCGGTACCCGCACCGGTACCGGCACACCATCCGTTGGACTAGACCAACAACGGGTGCGACGGTATACAGAGGAGATCACGGAGCGTGCGGGTGGAGCCCTGACACACGAAGCCGTGCCACGATGTGAGCCGTGGCCGATGGGATGTCGGTCGCTTTCGGCATCAGGAGCCGGGAAGGCAGAGCATGAGCACCGACGTCGGCAGTGCGGAGAACGAGGCCGGGACGACGGTCCGTACCGCGCGCGTGCCCAAGTACTACCGCTTGAAGAAGCATCTGCTCGACATGACGGAGACGCAGGCGCCGGGCACGCCGGTCCCGCCCGAGCGCACGCTGGCGGCCGAGTTCGACACCTCCCGCACCACCGTCCGCCAGGCCCTGCAGGAGCTCGTCGTCGAGGGCCGCCTCGAGCGCATCCAGGGCAAGGGCACCTTCGTCGCCAAACCGAAGGTCTCGCAGGCGCTGCAACTCACCTCGTACACGGAGGACATGCGGGCCCAGGGCCTGGAGCCCACCTCGCAGCTGCTGGACATCGGCTACATCACGGCCGACGACCGGCTCGCCGAGCTGCTCGACATAACGGCCGGCGGACGGGTGCTGCGCATCGAGCGGCTGCGCATGGCCAACGGTGAGCCGATGGCGATCGAGACCACCCATCTTTCGGCCAAGCGCTTCCCGGCGCTCAGGCGCTCGCTGGTGAAGTACACGTCCCTGTACACCGCCCTCGCCGAGGTCTACGACGTCCATCTCGCCGAGGCCGAGGAGACCATCGAGACCTCCCTGGCCACCCCGCGCGAGGCGGGCCTGCTCGGCACCGACGTGGGCCTGCCGATGCTGATGCTCTCCCGCCACTCCCTGGACCGCGAGGGCAAGCCGGTGGAGTGGGTGCGCTCCGTCTACCGGGGCGACCGGTACAAGTTCGTGGCGAGGCTCAAGCGCCCGCAGGACTGAGGGAAGTTGGCGTCTTCACGCCACAACCTCCAAATCGACATGCCGTTATACGGACGAGGTCTTCCGCTGCCACGACACCGTCACCTAGATTGCCTGCGCATTACACAGGTGATCAACCAGGGGACGGAGCCGTGGCATGTCCGAAACGCCTGAAGTGAGACCACCGGTTGTGACGCCGGCCCGAGTGATCATCGGCCTGTGTCTCGTCGCGCCCTTCGTGGCGATGCTGTGGGTGGGCTCGTACGCCAAGACGGACCCCGCGTTCATCGGGATCCCTTTCTTCTACTGGTACCAGATGCTGTGGGTGCCGGTCTCCACCGTGCTCACGGTGCTCGCGTACAAGCTCTGGCAGCGTGACCAGAGCGCCCGCAGGGCGACTCAGGGCAAGGGGGCGGCGCAGTGAAGAACGGCGTCAACGGCGTCGCGCTCGGCGTCTTCATCTTCTTCTTCCTGGCCGTCACGGTCATGGGCTTCCTGGCCGCCCGCTGGCGCAGGGCCGACGACGAGCACTCCCTGGACGAATGGGGCCTGGGCGGACGGTCGTTCGGTACCTGGGTCACCTGGTTCCTGCTCGGCGGCGACCTGTACACGGCGTACACCTTCGTCGCCGTGCCGGCGGCGATCTACACGGCGGGCGCGGCCGGTTTCTTCGCCGTGCCGTACACCATCCTGGTCTACCCGCTGATCTTCACGTTCCTGCCCCGCCTGTGGTCGGTCTCGCACAAGCACGGCTATGTGACGACCTCGGACTTCGTGCGCGGCCGCTTCGGCTCCAAGGGCCTGTCGCTGGCCGTGGCGCTCACCGGCATCCTCGCGACGATGCCGTACATCGCGCTCCAGCTCGTCGGCATCCAGGCGGTGCTGGACGTGATGGGCGTCGGCGGCGGCGAGAACACCAACTGGTTCGTGAAGGACCTCCCGCTGCTCATCGCCTTCGGTGTGCTGGCCGCCTACACGTACTCGTCGGGCCTGCGCGCGCCCGCGCTGATCGCGTTCGTCAAGGACACGCTGATCTACATCGTCATCGCGGTGGCGATCATCTACATCCCGATCAAGCTGGGCGGGTTCGACGACATCTTCGCCAAGGCCGGCGAGAAGTTCACGAAGGCGGGTGCGGGCGGGCTCGTCCCCGCCCCCGCGGGCCAGTGGACGTATGCCACGCTGGCGCTCGGTTCGGCGCTCGCGCTGTTCATGTACCCGCACTCGATCACCGCGACGCTCTCGTCCAGGAGCCGTGAGGTGATCCGGCGCAACACCACGATCCTGCCGCTGTACTCGCTGATGCTGGGCCTGCTCGCGCTGCTCGGCTTCATGGCGATCGCGGCCGGGGTGAACGTCACCAACGGGCAGTTGGCGATTCCGCAGCTGTTCGAGGACATGTTCCCGGACTGGTTCGCGGGCGTCGCCTTCGCGGCGATCGGCATCGGCGCCCTGGTGCCCGCGGCCATCATGTCCATCGCGGCGGCGAACCTCTTCACCCGCAACATCTACAAGGACTTCATCAGGCCGGACGCCACGCCGAGGCAGGAGGCCCAGGTCTCCAAGCTCGTGTCGCTGCTGGTGAAGGTCGGCGCCCTGGTCTTCGTCCTCACCATGGACAAGACGGTCGCCATCAACTTCCAGCTGCTGGGCGGCATCTGGATCCTGCAGACCTTCCCGTCCCTGGTCGGCGGCCTGTTCACGCGCTGGTTCCACCGCTGGGCGCTGCTCGCCGGCTGGGCGGTCGGCATGGTCTACGGCACCGCCGCCGCGTACGGCGTGGCCTCGCCGACCCAGAAGCACTTCGGCGGCTCCGCCAAGGAGATCCCGGGTATCGGTGAGATCGGCTACATCGGCCTCACGGCCTTCGTCCTGAACGTCGCCGTCACGGTGGTCCTGACCTTCGTCCTGAAGGCTCTCAAGGCCCCTGAGGGCCTCGACGAGACGAGCCCCGCGGACTACACGGCGGACGCGGGCGACGCGGGAGTTCAGGTGGAACTCCCCCCGGCCACGGCGGGCGCCGGGCACTGAGAGGCGCCCCGAAGGGGGCGCGAGCAACCACGATCCACCCGCAGCGGGCCGCCGGCAACAAGCACCACGGCGGCCCGCTGTTGACCCTCTGAAGCCGCCACAACACGCAGCAGACACAACATCTGGGGGTGACACCACAACCCGGCACTAGATGTATGCTCATCCTCGCTGTCGCCGCAGGGGAATCCGGTGCGAATCCGGAACTGTCCCGCAACGGTGTACTTGCGTGTATCCGCACGCCCGTTCAGTCCGAGGACCTGCCGGCAGCGCGCGCCCGGCCGTCCGGTCCGGGTGCCTTGAGACGTCCGGGCCTCGTGGAGTGGGCCGGTGGACGCGACGCCGTGCGCGCTCGTGCTGCCCCCCGCCCTCCGCCAGGCCCTGTGCCGAGCGAGGGAGAGCCCCACGTGACCATCGCGCCAGCCGACCCGGCTTCAGCCGTCCAGGCGACCGCAGCACCGGTGGAGACCGACGGTCCCGGTGCCGCGCTGCTGCGGACCCTGACCGAGCTGACCGCCGACCTCCCCGACGCCGACCCCGGCCGGGTCGCCGCGGCCGCGCTGCGGGGCCGTTCCGCCCGGGCCGACGAGGCGGAGTTGCGCGAGCTGGCCACGGAGGCGGCCGCCGGCCTCATCTCCGAGGACCCTGCCTACTCCCGGCTGGCCGCCCGGCTGCTGACCATCTCGATCCGCGCCGAGGCCGCCTCGCAGGGCGTGACGTCCTTCACCGAGTCCGTCGCCGTGGGCCACCGCGAGGGCCTGGTCGCCGACCGCACGGCGGAGTTCGTACGACTGCACGCCGCGCGTCTCGACACGCTGATCGACGCGGCCGGCGACGACCGCTTCGGCTACTTCGGTCTGCGCACCCTGCACAGCCGCTACCTGCTGCGCCACCCCATCACCCGCAAGGTGATCGAGACGCCCCAGCACTTCATGCTGCGCGTCGCCGCTGGTCTCGCCGAGGACGACACGACCCGCTCCGCCGACGAAGTCGCCGCGCTCTACGGGCTCATGAGCCGCCTCGACTACCTGCCCTCCTCCCCCACGCTCTTCAACTCCGGCACGCGGCACCCGCAGATGTCGTCCTGCTACCTCCTCGACTCACCGCTGGACGAGCTGGACTCCATCTACGACCGCTACCACCAGGTCGCCCGCCTCTCCAAGCACGCCGGCGGCATCGGTCTGTCGTACTCCCGGATCCGCAGCCGCGGTTCGCTGATCCGCGGCACCAACGGACACTCCAACGGCATCGTCCCGTTCCTGAAGACCCTGGACGCCTCGGTGGCCGCCGTGAACCAGGGCGGCCGGCGCAAGGGCGCGGCCGCGGTGTACCTGGAGACCTGGCACTCCGACATCGAGGAGTTCCTGGAGCTGCGCGACAACACCGGCGAGGACGCGCGCCGTACGCACAACCTCAACCTCGCGCACTGGATCCCGGACGAGTTCATGCGCCGGGTGAACGCCGACGAGCAGTGGTCGCTGTTCTCCCCGGCGGACGTGCCGGAGCTGGTCGACCTGTGGGGCGAGGAGTTCGACGCCGCGTACCGCAAGGCGGAGGCGAACGGGCTCGCGAAGAAGACCATCCCGGCCCGCGACCTGTACGGCCGCATGATGCGCACCCTCGCGCAGACCGGCAACGGCTGGATGACCTTCAAGGACGCCGCCAACCGCACCGCCAACCAGACGGCCGAGGCGGGCCACGTCGTCCACTCCTCGAACCTCTGCACGGAGATCCTGGAGGTCACCGACGACGGCGAGACGGCGGTCTGCAACCTGGGTTCGGTCAACCTCGGTGCCTTCGTGCGGGACGGGGACATCGACTGGGAGCGCCTCGACGAGACCGTCCGCACGGCCGTCACCTTCCTCGACCGCGTCGTCGACATCAACTTCTACCCGACCGAGCAGGCGGGCCGCTCCAACGCCAAGTGGCGTCCGGTGGGCCTGGGCGCGATGGGTCTGCAGGACGTCTTCTTCAAGCTGCGCCTGCCCTTCGACTCCGCCGAGGCCAAGGCCCTGTCGACGCGGATCGCCGAGCGGATCATGCTCGCCGCGTACGAGGCCTCCGCCGACCTGGCCGAGCGCAACGGCGCGCTGCCGGCCTGGGAGAAGACCCGCACCGCCCGCGGTGTCCTGCACCCCGACCACTACGACGCCGAACTGACCTGGCCCGAGCGCTGGGCGGCCCTGCGCGAGCGGATCGCCGAGGTCGGCATGCGCAACTCGCTGCTGCTGGCGATCGCCCCGACCGCCACCATCGCGTCCATCGCGGGCGTGTACGAGTGCATCGAGCCGCAGGTCTCCAACCTGTTCAAGCGCGAGACGCTGTCCGGCGAGTTCCTGCAGGTCAACTCCTACCTGGTGCAGGACCTCAAGGAGCTGGGCGTCTGGGACGCGCGCACCCGTGAGGCGCTGCGCGACTCCAACGGCTCGGTGCAGGACTTCGCGTGGATCCCGGCCGACGTGCGGGCGCTGTACCGCACGGCGTGGGAGATCCCGCAGCGCGGCCTGATCGACATGGCCGCTGCCCGCACCCCGTTCCTGGACCAGTCGCAGTCCCTGAACCTGTTCCTGGAGACGCCGACGATCGGCAAGCTCTCCTCGATGTACGCGTACGCCTGGAAGCGGGGCCTGAAGACGACGTACTACCTGCGCTCCCGCCCGGCGACCCGCATCGCGCGCGCCGCCCGGGCGCAGGCCCAGACCCCCATCCCCGTGCAGCAGGCCGCCGACCCCGACGCCGTCGCCTGC
The DNA here is from genome assembly GCF_056434245.1 of Streptomyces sp. NPDC044064. Taxonomy (NCBI): domain Bacteria; kingdom Bacillati; phylum Actinomycetota; class Actinomycetes; order Kitasatosporales; family Streptomycetaceae; genus Streptomyces; species Streptomyces sp. NPDC044064. The sequence goes on along the minus strand of NZ_JBWKFN010000010.1, from coordinate 191,004 downwards.
TCCCTCGAGAACCCCGAGTCCTGCGAGGCCTGCCAGTAATGCCCGCCCGTCGCCCGACCACCACCCCTGGAGGACGGCGCTCCGCGCCGACAGAGATGACTGCCAAGAACCTGCTCGACCCGGGCTTCGAGCTGACGCTGCGCCCGATGCGCTACCCCGACTTCTACGAGCGCTACCGGGACGCCATCAAGAACACCTGGACCGTCGAGGAGGTCGACCTCCACTCGGACGTCGCCGACCTGGCCAAGCTGACGCCGGCCGAGCAGCACCTGATCGGCCGCCTGGTGGCCTTCTTCGCTACGGGCGACTCGATCGTCGCGAACAACCTGGTGCTGACGCTGTACAAGCACATCAACTCCCCGGAGGCGCGCCTGTACCTGTCGCGCCAGCTCTTCGAGGAGGCCGTGCACGTCCAGTTCTATCTGACGCTGCTCGACACCTACCTGCCCGACCCGGACGACCGCGCAGCCGCCTTCGCGGCCGTGGAGAACATCCCGTCCATCCGCGAGAAGGCCGGTTTCTGCTTCAAGTGGATCAACGAGGTCGAGAAGCTGGACCGACTGGAGTCCAAGGCGGACCGCCGGCGCTTCCTGCTCAACCTCATCTGCTTCGCCGCGTGCATCGAGGGCCTGTTCTTCTACGGCGCCTTCGCGTACGTCTACTGGTTCCGCAGCCGGGGTCTGCTGCACGGTCTCGCCACCGGCACCAACTGGGTGTTCCGCGACGAGACGATGCACATGTCCTTCGCCTTCGACGTGGTCGACACCGTCCGCAAGGAGGAGCCGGAGCTCTTCGACGACGAGTTGCAGCAGCAGGTCACGGACATGCTGCGGGAGGCCGTCGAGGCCGAGCTGCAGTTCGCGCGCGACCTGTGCGGTGACGGCCTGCCGGGCATGAACACCGACTCGATGCGGCAGTACCTCGAGTGCGTCGCCGACCAGCGCCTCACCCGCCTCGGCTTCGCCCCGGTGTACGGCTCCGAGAACCCCTTCTCCTTCATGGAGCTGCAGGGCGTCCAGGAGCTGACCAACTTCTTCGAGCGGCGCCCGTCGGCGTACCAGGTGGCCGTCGAGGGCACGGTCGACCTGGACGAGGACTTCTGAGTCCGGTCGCTCTCGGCCGACCATCGATCCGGCGCGCGTTCCGGGGCTCGCAAGCCGCCTGAGCGCGCGCCGGTCGTCGGCGGCTGTCGTTCACCACTCGTCGCTCACCACACGTCTCTCACCACACGTGGCTCACCACTCCACGGGCCGCAGGAGCAGCCGGTGGGGCCGGAGCGTGATGCCCACACGGGTGGTGTCGTTCGACCCGCTGACCTGCTCGAAGCGGTACTTCGCCGAGATCGCCGCGGTGATCAGGCTCAGCTGGGACATGGAGAAGTGGTCGCTGGGGCACTTGCGGTTGCCCACGCTGAACGGGCTCATCGCGTACTTGGGCACCTCCTTCACCCGCTCGGGCAGCCAGCGGTCGGGGTCGAAGTCGAGGTGGTGGGCGTAGGAACCGCCGTCGCGCTGGATGGCGTACGGGCTGTACACGATGTCCGCCCCCGCCGGAATGCGATAGCCGCCGAGCGCGGTGTCGGTCACCGCGCGCCGCGTCAATATCCATACGGCGGGCCGCATCCGCATGGCCTCGACGACGACATTGTTGGTGTGCCTGAGCTCGCGGACGTCCGCGAATGCAACGGGCCGGCCGCCGGTCACGGATTCGACCTCGGCGCGCACCTTCTCGGCGTGTTCCGGATGTTCCGCGAGCACCTGGAGCAGCCACATGATCGTGGAGGCGACCGTTTCGCTGCCGGGGGTGAGTATCGCGACCACCTGGTCGTGGATCTCCTGTTCTCCGATGGGGTCGCCATTGTCGTCCTTCGCCTCCAGCAATGCCGTCAGCAAATCGTCCGGCTTTTGACCAGATGCCCTCCGCTCGGCGACGATCTCGTCGACCAGCAGATGCAAATCGGCCAGTGCCCGGTTGAATTCGCGGTTGGCGGGGAACGGCAGCCGATACAGCGGTCCGAGCGGGACGACCATCCTGCGGTACATACCGCGGAAGACGGTGGCGAGATCGACGCTCAGCCGCTCGGCGCGCTCGTCCATGTAGTCGCCGCGCAGCAGACAGCGGGCGGCGATGCGCACGGCGACCCGGAACGACTCCGAGGTGCAGTCGATCGTCTCGCCCAGCCGCCAGCGCTCGGTCAGCGCATGCGCCTCCTCCTCCATGATCGAGCCGTAGGCGGGGATCGCGTCGAGCCGGAAGGCGGGCTGGATGGTGCGCCGCTGGCGGCGGTGCCGGGGGCCGTTGGCGGTGGCCACGCCCTCCTTGCCGAGCAGGCCTTCGAGGGACTCCCACAGCGGGCCGTCGATCTTGTAGTCGGGGCTGAGCGCCAGTGCGCCGGTGAGCGCCGGTGCGGTGACGGCGTACACCGCCCTGGGGCCGAGCTTCAGGCGCACGACGTCGCCGTGCTCGCGCAGCCCGGACATGAAGGCGAGCGGGTCGCGGACCAGTTTCAGGCCGTGGCCGAGGACCGGGAGGGCGCCGCCGGCGAGGGGCGGTTCGCGCAGTCCGGTGCTCTCGGGGAGCACGGGCTTCACAGACTCGACGGTCATTCGTCACCTGCCGCTTCGTTGTTGACGTACGGGGGCGAGGACCGGTCGTCCCAGCTGTCGACCATGTACCGGCCGGACTCGTGGTGGAACCAGTAGACGGAGCTGAACCAGTTCCGCATATAGCCGACGCAGGTGCGGACGGCGGCGCTCAATTCCTTTCCGCGGACCGTGCCGTCGGCGAGTTCACCGGCGAACCGCAGGGCGTCCCGCTCGGCTTCGAGGAATTCCGAGATGCATGTCTCGACGCGCCGCCGCACTTCCTCCACCGCTTCTTCGAGCTTCAGCCCCTCATGAGTGACGAGACTGATTCCGAGATTGTGCACCTCGTCGCCCGCTATTTCCTTCGGCAGTGAGCAGAGGTCGTTGTACCAGGCGGCGAATTCCTGGCTCAGCAGGGCCGCACGGCGATATGCCGGATGTTTTCGCACGAAGTCCGGGAGTTCACATCCGGCACTCGGTTCCAGCAGATCCGTCCATATCCAGTGGGCGAAGGTGAGCCGCCGCAGGGCGAGGTATTCCTCGACCTTCGGGACGTACCCGGCGCTCCGGTTGCGGAACTCGCGGTCGTAGGCCTCGATCACGTCGTGGAAGTGCCGGGCGAACCGCAGGTTCCAGGTGCTCGGCAGGAACGAGTACAGCCGCAGCACACTGTCCGCGAAACCCGCGACCAGGGGGTCCCGGTGGTGCAGATGGTGCAGGGGTGCGTCGAGGGCCGCGTGCAGGCGGTGCCGCAGCCGGCGCCAGTCGGCCACCCGGCCGTGCACCCGGTCACGGTCGTGCCGGTCGTCCCAGACGAAGAACCAGGCGCTGTAGTCCGCAATGGCCTGCAGGACCTCTTCGGGGGCGCCGGTGTAGTACCCAGCCATCAGGTCGGTGTAGCAAAGACCGTCGGCATATTCCCGCACCTTGTCCGCCGGCATCAGCCGTTTTTCCAGGAGCCACTGCCGGGTCTTCTCCTGAAGCTTCGGCCAATACGGGTGCAGTTGTCGGGGAATCACGTCCTCGATCACCGGGAGGGCGAGAGACGGCGGTACTGCGACCGCTGTCGACGATGTGGTGCCGTGTGAGAAAGCGTGCACGAACAGTCCCCTCTCAGCCGCCAGGAGCGCACACCCCTCCGTTCCGTGCCGGGCGTGCGCCGTTGCGTATCCCCGCCCTTCCCATTCAGCACCACAACTGACCATTATGGGAACGGATTTGCTTCACTCACCACCCCATGATGCGGGAACCTTGTGGCGAACAAACGAACGACGCCCGGTCGGGAAGGATCCCGACCGGGCGTCGTAACGTGCGTCGTTGCTGCTCTCGTACGGTGTCCGTACGGTCGGACCGGACGTCTCAGTCGTTGGCGACGACCGGGTAGCGTGGCTCGTTCTCGGCCATCTGCCGCAGCGCGTCCTTGCGGTCGCGCTTGGACAGACGGTCGATGTACAGGTACCCGTACAGGTGGTCGGTCTCGTGCTGCAAACAGCGAGCGAAGTAGCCGGTGCCGCAGACCTTGATCGGGTTGCCCTTCTCGTCCTGGCCGGTCACCTCGGCGTAGTCGGGACGCGCGAGCGACGCGTACGCGGTCGGTACGGACAGGCAGCCCTCGTTGCTGTCGTCGAGCCGGCGCCTGTCGGCGGGCAGGTCGACCAGCTTCGGGTTGCACACCACACCGACGTGCCGGACGCCCTCGTCGTCCATGCAGTCGTAGACGAAGACCTTCAGGTCGACACCGATCTGGTTGGCGGCCAGGCCCACACCCTCGGCGGTGCGCTGGCTGGCGAACATGTCCGCGACCAGCTGGTCCAGCTCCGCACCGAACTCGGTGACGTCCTGGCACTCCTTGTGCAGGACCGGGTTGCCGACGACCGTGATCGGCCGCGAGGTGCCGCGCTCACGCCAGGCGTTCTCGCGCTCCTCGCAGTCCTCCGTGTCGACGACATAGCCCTCGTCGTCGACGGGGAGCACGCCCGCGTGCTGCTGATCGGTGTCCTGCTGCGCCATGACCGACGTACGCCTTCCTCAGGAAAACAGGGGTTAAGTTGCTGGTACAGGGTACGTGGGCGCGCCCTGAAGGGGCGCGGGGAACTGAGCGGCCGGCCGCATCGGACCCGCGGCCGGCCGTGGTCTCAGCACACCTCTTCGAGATCCCGCCAGTCCCTGGAGTCCGGACTGTCCGCGACCCAGCCGTCCAGCAACCCCCTCACGAGCGAAGCCGGCGCGGCCACCCCGCACTCCCGCTCGGGAACCCAGAGCTGGCCGTCCGTGCGATGCCCCAGCGGCCCGGGATGACCCGGTTCGCTGTGATCGTGCGGATCGAGATGGACCCCGTCCCCCTCGTCCGACGGCATCCGCGACTCCGAGCACATCCGGCACAGCAGCCGCACCGACGACGACCAGTCCTCCGCGGCGAACCCCGCGTCGGCGGCCAGCTGCTCCAGCGCGTCCCGGTCCGCCTCGGTGGCCGCCTCCAGCAGCACCACCCAGGTGGGGACCGGCGAGGGCGCCCACAGCTCGATCTCGTCGAAGACCGGGTAGGAGTGCCCGGCGGACGTCGTGCGCTCGCCGTGCGGGACGCCGTCGTGCAGGACGACCTCGCCCCAGCGCCGCCCGGACGAGGGAAGCGGGATGGACAGCACCTCGATCCGGGCCGGGTCCAGCCTGCGGCCCCACACCACCTCGGCCTCGCCCTCCGGGGAGAGCCGTACGGCCGCGCTGCCCAGCTCCATGCCGAGCGGCTCGCCGGAGGCCGTGGCGCCGCCGGGCACCCGCAGCCCGTACGCCTGCCAGGCGCGGCGGGCCAGCGGCCAGTCCTGCAGGGCGGTCGCGGCGATGCCCACGTTCCACCAGTCGGGGGCGCCGGCCTCCCGGTCCAGGAGGGCCACGGCGCGCAGTCCGGCCGCGCGGGCCTGCTCCCAGTCGTGCCGGAACTTGTGCAGCAGTGCGAGGTTGAACCAGGACTCCGCCAGCCAGGGTTCCAGGTCGGCGGCACGTGTCAGCAGCTCGCCCGCGTCCTCGTACCGGCCGTCGCCGATGAGCGTGAACGCGCGGTCTGTGGCCTGCCGCCAGGAGGCGGAGGGCCGGTGCCGTCCCTTGCCGAAGATCCTCACGATTCCCGCCTGCCAGTTCCAGTTCCGCACGTGGGCTGGCTTGTGCCCCCGGACACCCTCTCCCTCGCATCCAACCACGTACGGCGGGAGGGCCGCTCATTACCCATGGGTTACCCCGCCACGGGCAGCGTCAGACAGTCCCGGACCAGAACCCGGGCGAGCGACTCCACGACCTCGGGAGCGTAGTCCCCGGCGGTGGCCAGGCGCAGCTCCTCCAGGGCCCTGAGCGGCCCGTCGGGCCCCGCGTCCCGGGCCTTCTCCTCGTAGGCGTTGACGGCGCTGACGATCCGCGCGGCGAGCGGCTGCTCCCGGCAGGGGTCGGCCTGCCGCTCCACGACCACGGCGACGGCCGCGTCCACCCCGGTCTGCCGTACGACGGCCCCGCCGAGCAGGGCGATACGCCGCTGCTCCTCTCGGGGCAGGACGGCGGTGGCGCCGGCGGGGACGGGGTCGACCAGGCTGAGCTGGCCGATGTCGTGCATGAGGGCCGCGTATTCCAGGACGGTCAGCCCGGGCCCGGACAGGCCCAGGTCCCGGCCGACGGCCAGGCTGAGCGCGGCGACCCGGCGGGCGTGTCCCGTCGGGGTGTACCCGGCGATCTCGGTGGCCCGGGCGAGGGAGGCGATGGTCTGCCGGTAGGTGGCGCGCACGGCGGCGTAGCGGCGGACGGAGAGCTGGGCGAGCAGCAGCGGCAGGCAGAACACCGGCAGCGCCCACAGTCCGACCACGGCGACCGCGAGCGCCATCACCGCGCCGGTCGCGCAGACGGCTGATCCGATGCCGAGCAGTCCGCGCAGTTCGTCACGCAGGAGCGGGCCGAAGGGCCAGTGGGTGCGGGAATGGGCGAGGGCCGCGGCGAGGACGGCGTCGCACAGGGCGGTGAGGACGAGCAGGGCGATGAGCAGCAGCGCGTAGGCGGCGCCGTTCCAGGACTCGAACACGCCCTCGTTGTAGAGGGGTTGGAAGCAGACGGCGGCGAAGCCGACGCTCAGGACCCGGCGGGCGAGGTGGTCGAGGGTCGGGGTGCGTCCGCACCAGATGTGCGGGACGCCGCCGAGCAGGGAGGCGGCGAGGACGATGGTGACGACCTGCGGCGCGTCGTGCAGGCTCGGATGTCCCGCGTCGGCGCCGAGCAGGGCGTACGACAGCGATCCGGCGGTGCCCAGCGGCGCGGCCTGCCGTACCTGGGCTCCGCTCCACCGGGTCAGCTCGCCGACGGCTATGAGCACCCCGAAGGCGAGTGCGACGCCCCGGTCCGCCAAGCCGGTCCACAGGGTGACGGCGAGGCAGACGGCGGCGGTGAGGGCGGCGCAGGCGTGGATGAACCGGAGGGTGGTCACCGGGATGCCCCGCTGGGACTGCCGGCGACCGGTTGCCGCTCCGGGACCGGCTGGGCCGTCTCGTCGGCCGTGACGGCCGGATGCCAGCCGTGGCGGTCGAGGGCCCGGGCGAGCGCCGTGACCATGCGCGGGTCGAACTGGGTTCCCGCGCACCGCTCCAGTTCGGTGACGGCCACCTCGACCGGGCGGGCCCTGCTGTAGGAGCGGGTGGAGGTCATCGCGTCGAAGGCGTCCGCCACGGCCACCACGCGGGCGCACTCGGGGATCTGAGCGCCCACCAGTCCGTAGGGGTAGCCGCTGCCGTCGAGCCGTTCGTGGTGGTGCAGGATCGCGGCGCGGGCCTCGCCGAGGAAGGAGATCCCGCGGACCATCTCATGGCCGTACTCGGGGTGCAGCTCGATGATCCGCCGTTCCTCGGGGGTCAGCGGGCCGTCCTTGCGCAGCAGCCGGGTGGGGACGCCGAGCTTGCCGACGTCGTGCAGGATGCCGGCGAAACGCAGCACCTCGACCCGTTCGTCGTCCATGCCGAGTTCGCGGGCGATCATCACCGAGGCCTGGCCGACCCGTTCGCTGTGGCCGCGGGTGTAACCGTCCTTGAGGTCGACGGCCTGCACCAGGGCGCGGATGGTGGCCTGGTGGGCGGCCCGTTCCCGGTGGTACTGGGCGAAGACCCAGCAGGAGACGCACATCGGCAGCAGCACGAGCAGTGCGGCGACGGGTCCGTACCGGCTGCACCACAGCACGGCCATCATCAGTCCGGCGAGTCCGTGCACGGCGACCGGCGCGAGGGAGCGGGACAGCAGCCCGCGCCAGGCCCGGCGCAGGGGCACCCCGCCCCACTGCCGCAACGGCGTGGGCGGTACCCCCACGCCCGCCGCGAGGAGGCCGCCGTCGAGCGTGGCGAGCACCAGGCAGAAGGCGAGGACGGCCGCCCCTGCGGGCACGAGCGCATGGGGGAAGTCGCAGGCCACGACGGTGTCCCGGCCGCCGAGTACCCAGTGCACCTGGGCCGCGCCCCACACGGCGAGCGAGGGTTGCGCGGCCCGCCACATGCGGCGCAGCCCCACAGGCCGCTCCTCCACACAGGCGAGCAGGGCGGCCGGCACCGGCACCAGGGCGGCGGCGGGCGGGGGCAGCAGGAACGCCCCGGCGAGCAGAACGGGGTAGAAAGTACCGCCCAGGCGGCGCCGTGCGGCGTGCTCGCAGGCCGCGTACAGGGCGGTGAGCAGGGCGAGCACCCACCAGGGCGTGCGGGTGACCGGCAGGGGCAGGACACAGACCACGGCCAGCAGGGCGACGCAGACCACATAGGCCCGTGCCCTCGCTGGAACCGCCTCCATGACGCCCCTCCCCCGACCGTGCCTGTCCGGGCTCGGAGCCTAGGGCGGGAATCGGGGGGTCCGGGGGCTCATGACCCGAGGATTAGCACATTCGGGTGATGGCCGGTCCTCAGCTCTCCTGAGGAGTGGCGGTCACGTCGTGCTCGGGGACGGTCTGTCCGGAGCGGATCAGGTCGATCCGCCCCATGACCTTGGCGCGCAGATCGGCCGGCACGTCGTCATGGCCGCAGCAGCGCTTGACCAGCTTCTTCACGGCCTGCTCCAGGCCGTACTTCTCCAGGCACGGAGAGCATTCCTCGAAGTGGTGCTGGAACTTGTCGCGATCGACGTCCGGCATCTCGCTGTCGAGGAACTCGTACAGGTGGTCGAGGACCTCACTGCAGTCCGTCTCGTGCGGATCTCCGCAGCTCATGAGCCCGAACCTTTCGCTTCGTTCGACTCTCCGGCGCCCGCCGGGACCAGCCCGCGGTCACGGGCGTAGTCCTCGAGCATGCCGCGCAGTTGACGGCGTCCCCGGTGCAGCCGGGACATCACCGTACCGATGGGTGTCCCCATGATGTCCGCGATCTCCTTGTACGCAAAGCCCTCGACGTCCGCGAGATAGACGGCGATGCGGAACTCCTCGGGGATCGCCTGCAGCGCTTCCTTCACGTCCGAGTCGGGCAGGTGATCGAGCGCCTGCGACTCGGCGGAGCGCAGACCCGTCGACATGTGCGACTCGGCACGGGCGAGCTGCCAGTCCTCGATCTCCTCGGCCGCACTGCGCTGGGGCTCGCGCTGCTTCTTGCGGTACGAGTTGATGAAGGTGTTCGTGAGGATCCGGTACAGCCACGCCTTGAGGTTGGTGCCCTCGCGGAACTGGTGGAAGGACGCGTAAGCCTTGGCGTACGTCTCCTGCACCAGGTCCTCGGCGTCCGCCGGGTTGCGCGTCATGCGCAGCGCGGCCGAGTACATCTGGTCGAGGAATTCGAGCGCGTCCCGCTCGAAGCGCGCACTGCGCTCGGCGGTCGTCTCCGCGCTGTCGCCCCGGCCCTCGGGCAGCTCCGCCTGGCCGTTGTCGGTCCCTGCGTCGGTCCCAGTGACCGGACCCACCTCCTCAAGATCCCGGGCAGGACCGAAACCGATCCCACTCGTTTCGGAGGATAGAACACCACCCGTGCCTGCCGCCGCTCGAATAGGAGCGGCCTTGGCCGCGTGCAGCACCGTCCAGTCCAGGTCAGCGCGGCTGCTGCGGCTCGGATCGGACTCTGCCGGGCGAAGCCCGTCCACGGGGTGGTGGTGGGCGACGGGCGGGCAGATGGTCGAACCCATGCGGCGGACTTCCTCTCCACGACGTCGGTGCCGGTGCTTCAGCACTCCTGTCCGCCACAACAGCACTCCACCGTGCAACATTCCCGGGGGTCAGCCGAGTGACGCGGCCCACTCCACGACACCGCCGGTGACGATCTCCAGCGCCCGCTCCTGGGTGATCTCCGCGCGCTTCGGCACGGCGAACCCGTGATCGCCGTACGGCACCTCGACCAGCCCGAAGGACCCCTCGGGAAACTCGTCCGGCCTGCCGAAGGGATCGTTTCCGCCCTGCACGACGAGCGTGGGCACCCCGGCGCCGAGCAGCTCGTCGGCGCGGGAGCGCTCCGGCCTGCCCGGCGGGTGCAGCGGGAAGCTCAGCGCGAGCACGGCGTGCGCGCCCAGCTCCGTCGCGGTGCGGCAGGCGACCCGGGCGCCCGCGCTGCGGCCGCCGGAGATCACCGGCAGCGCCATCCCGGCCAGCGCGGGCCAGATGCCGCGCCACCCGGTGTCCAGAGTCTTCGGAGCGGGCGCGACCTTCCTGCCCGCGACCCGCCAGGGCTGCTCGACCAGGGCCACGGTCACGCCGTGCCCCGGGAGCACCTGGGCGAGCGCCCGCAGGTCCCGCGCCTCGATGCCGCCGCCGGCCCCGTGGCTCACGGCCAGCACCAGCCGCGCCTTCTTCGCCCGGTGCCAGGTGATGCGGGCGGTCCCGGCGTCGGTCTCGACAATCTCGATCACACCAGAAGGCTAGAAGAGGGTGCCCACTTCCGGCGCCTCCAGCTCCTTCAGCAGCTCCGGGCCGTTGTTGCGGACGTTGCTGACGGCCGTGCCGACCGGGTAGGCGCGCATCAGGCCGGGCGGCGGCGGGGCGAGCAGCTCGCGGACGTCGTCCGCGTCGGTGCGGGCGGGGTCCAGCCAGGCGTCCCAGCGGTCCGGGGTGAGCATCAGCGGCATCCGGGGGTGGATCTCGGCGAGGGTGTGCGGGCCCTCGGCGGGGGCGACGGCCAGCGGGGTGTGCTCCGCCTCCGTGGTGATCACCGAGCAGGTGACCCACCAGGCCTGCGGGTGGTCGTCGGGCAGGGTCCGGTCCCGCCAGAACTCGTACAGCCCGGCCATCGCGAACACCGAGCCGTCGGCGGGCAGCACGAAGTACGGCTGCTTGCGGGGCCGCTTCTTCTTCCCCTCGACCTCCAGCTCCCGCTCGTCCTTGCCGGTGACCCACTCGTAGTAGCCGTCGGCGGGCAGGATGCAGCGCCGGGTGGCGAAGGCGCGGCGATACGACGGCTTCTCGTGCACGGTCTCCGCGCGCGCGTTGATCATCCGGGCGCCGCCCTCGGGCGTCTTGGCCCAGGAGGGCACGAGTCCCCACTTGAGCCTGCGCAGCTGCCGAACCGGCCGGGGCTCGGACGCGTCTTTGAGAGGACGGTCCAGGACTGCGTAGACCTCCTTGGTCGGAGCCACGTTGTAGTCCGGCTCCAGGGTCTCCTCGGGCTCCCACTTCTCGATCTCGAAGACTCCTGCGAGATCCTCGGGCCTACGACTGGATGCATACCGTCCGCACATACGTGCCACACTGCCAGGCCCACCCGTCACCCGGCCACCACCCCTCAACGACGGCGCTTCGCGCCGCCCCCTACTGATCTCGACGACAGGGAGCCACATCCAGAATGGACAGCCTCGCCGCCACCGCGCTGCCCGACCTCTGGGACCGGCTCACCGGCGCCCAGCCCGACCCCGATCTGTGGGTGGTGCTCGCCACCCTCGTCGCCGCCCTCGCCGTCGTCGTCCCGCACTCCCTGTGGCGGCTCTCGCGCAACGCCATCACCATCGCGCACGAGGGCGGCCACGGGCTGGTGGCCCTGCTCACGGGCCGGCAGCTCACGGGCATACGCCTGCACTCCGACACCAGCGGCCTCACGGTCAGCCGCGGCAAGCCGTACGGCCTCGGCATGATCCTCACGGCGGCCGCGGGCTACACGGCCCCCTCGCTGCTCGGCCTCGGCGGCGCCGCGCTCCTGGCCGCGGGCCACATCACGCTGCTGCTGTGGGCCGCGACCGCGCTGCTCGTGGTGATGCTGGTGATGATCCGCAACGCGTACGGGGTCCTGACCGTGGTCCTCACCGGGGGCGCCTTCCTCCTCGTGTCCTGGCTGGCGGGACCGCAGGTGCAGGCAGCGTTCGCGTACGCGGTGGTGTGGTTCCTGCTCTTCGGGGGCGTACGACCGCCCTTCGAACTGCAGGCCAAGCGGGCGCGGGGAGGCGCGGGGGACTCGGACGCGGACCAGTTGTCGCGGCTGACGCACGTACCGGCGGGGCTGTGGCTGTTCCTGTTCCACGCGGTGTCGCTGTGTTCGCTCATCGGTGGGGGCCGCTGGCTGCTGGAAGGTTGACTCCGGGCCCTCCTTATAAAGTGGCCCCATGGCCCCGAACACCGCCCACCCCGCCCTCTGGCCCGCCCCGCACGCGAGCGGAGCCGTCGACGCGACGGTCCACGTGCCCGGGTCCAAGTCGGTCACCAACCGCGCCCTCGTGCTCGCCGCCCTGGCCTCCGAGCCCGGCTGGCTGCGCCGCCCGCTGCGCTCCCGCGACACGCTGCTGATGGCCGGTGCCCTGCGGGCCATGGGCGTGGAGATCGAGGAGGGGGTGGGACCGGACGGCTCCGGTGAGGCCTGGCGGGTGCTGCCCACGGGCCTGCGCGGTCCGGCCACCGTCGACGTCGGCAACGCCGGCACGGTGATGCGCTTCCTGCCGCCGGTGGCCGCGCTGGCCGACGGTCCCATCCGGTTCGACGGGGACCCGCGGTCGTACGAGCGCCCGCTGAACGGTGTGATCGACGCGCTGCGCGTGCTCGGCGCCCGGATCGACGACGACGGCCGGGGCGCGCTGCCGCTGACCGTGCACGGCAGCGGCGCGCTGGACGGTGGCCCGGTGTCGATCGACGCCTCCTCGTCCTCCCAGTTCGTCTCGGCGCTGCTGCTGTCCGGCCCGCGCTTCAACCAGGGTGTCGAGGTCCGCCACACCGGCACGTCCCTGCCCTCCATGCCGCACATCCGGATGACCGTGGACATGCTGCGCGCGGTCGGCGCCCAGGTGGACACCCCGGAGTCGGGCGGCGAGCCGAACGTGTGGCGGGTGACGCCGGGCGCACTGCTCGGCCGGGACCTGACGATCGAGCCGGACCTGTCGAACGCCCAGCCGTTCCTGGCGGCGGCCCTGGTCACCGGCGGCAAGGTGCTGATCCCGGACTGGCCGGCCCGCACCACCCAGCCGGGTGACCGGCTGCGGGAGATCTTCACCGAGATGGGCGGCTCCTGCGAGCTGACCGAGTACGGGCTGGAGTTCACCGGCTCCGGCGCCATCCACGGCATCGACGTCGATCTGGGCGACGTGGGCGAGCTGACCCCGGGCATCGCGGCGGTCGCGGCCCTCGCGGACTCGCCCTCCACGCTCCGTGGCGTGGCCCACCTGCGGCTGCACGAGACGGACCGGCTGGCCGCGCTCACCAAGGAGATCAACGAACTCGGCGGCGACGTCACCGAGACGGCCGACGGCCTGCACATCCGCCCGCGACCGCTGCACGGCGGCACCTTCCACACCTACGAGGACCACCGCATGGCAACGGCCGGTGCGATCATCGGCCTGGCGGTCGAGGGCGTGCAGATCGAGAACGTGGCGACGACGGCGAAGACCCTGCCGGACTTCCCCGACCTGTGGGCCGGGATGCTCGGGAACTGACGGGCGGACTGGAACCATGCGCCGCTACGGCAAGCACACCGACGAGGACGACATCCGCAGCCGCCCCAACCGCAAGGGCAACCGGCCGCGTACGAACATCCGGCCCAAGCACGAGGACGCGGCCGAGGGCATGGTCCTCACCGTCGACCGGGGCCGGCTGACCTGCCTGGTCGAAGACCGCCCGGTCATGGCCATGAAGGCCCGCGAACTGGGCCGCAAGGCGGCCGTGGTGGGCGACCGGGTGGCCCTGGTCGGCGACCTGTCCGGCAAGAAGGACACGCTCGCGCGGATCGTGCGCATCGAGGAGCGCAGCTCGCTGCTGCGTCGTACGGCCGATGACGACGACCCCTTCGAGCGGGTGGTCGTCGCCAACGCGGACCAGCTGGCCATCGTCACGGCCCTGGCGGACCCGGAGCCCCGCCCCCGGCTGATCGACCGCTGTCTGGTCGCGGCCTACGACGGCGGTCTGGAACCGCTGCTGGTGATGACCAAGTCGGACCTGGCCCCGCCGGACAAGCTGCTGGAGCTGTACGGCACCCTCGACATCCCCTACGTCGTCACCAGCCGCGAGGAGCTGGAGAGCGGTGGTGCCGCGGACCAGGTGCGCGAGCACCTGAACGGCAAGATCACCGCGTTCGTGGGCCACTCGGGCGTCGGCAAGACGACCCTGGTCAACGCGCTGGTCCCGGAGGACCGCCGCCGTACGACGGGGCGCGTCAACGCGGTGACCGGCCGCGGCCGGCACACCACCACCTCGGCGCTGGCGCTGCCCCTGAACAGCGCGGGCGGCTGGGTCATCGACACCCCGGGCGTGCGTTCCTTCGGTCTCGCGCACATCGACCCGTCCCGGGTGATCCACGCCTTCCCGGACCTGGAAACGGGCACCGAGGGCTGCCCGCGTGCGTGCAGCCACGACGAACCGGACTGCGCGCTGGACGCGTGGGTCGAGGAGGGTCACGCGGACCCGGCGCGGCTGTTCTCCCTGCGCCGGCTGCTGGCCACGCGGGAGCGTCGGGAAGGCGACTGAGCATCGCGTTGTTTGCCGGGGTGCCGGGACGGTAAGTGCATAATCGCACCCAGCCGGACGGCCGGACCTACGGGAGGACAGCACATGGCGTGGCTGCTGGTCATCGTGGCCGGGATTCTGGAGACCGGCTTCGCCGTGTGCCTCAAGCTCTCCCACGGCTTCACCCGCCTGTGGCCGACGGTCGCCTTCGCCTCCTTCGCGCTGGGCAGCTTCGGTCTGCTGACCCTTTCCCTGAAGAAGCTCGACGTCGGTCCCGCGTACGCGGTATGGACCGGGATCGGCGCGGCGGGCACCGCGATCTACGGCATGGTCTTCCTCGGCGACCTGGTGTCGACCCTGAAGATCGTCTCGATCTCCCTGGTGATCGTCGGCGTAATCGGGCTGCAGCTGTCGGGGTCGGCGCACTAGGCGTTCCGGGTCCCGACTCGCCGGCCGGCCCGGCCCCGGGCCTTCCGGCATGACCCGCGACCCGGACCCGGGACTCGGAGTCTTTGCGCCCTGACCCGCCCGGCAGACCTCTAGCCGACGCGCTGCCGCACCAGGGCGCTGCGCACCAGCTCGGCCACTCCCCCCTCACCCGGCGGGGCCGCGACACACGACAGGGCGACCCGTACGGCCAGCTCACAGGAGCGGACCAGTTCGGCGGTGTCCGTGGTGGCCACACCCGGACCGGCCAGCACCGTCACCGCCCGGTCCCGCACGATCTGCACGAAGTCGCGGGGCGAGGGCAGCGGTCCGTCCGCCCGGCGCTGCGCGGGTACGGCGGACGAGGACGGCACGGCGGACAGGGTCGGCGTGGGCAGACGCTCGCTCCAGCAGCCGGTGAGCATGGCCCGTACCAGCGCGTTGTCCCGGGCGGCCGTCGCCATCCACTCGGCGGTGGCGCTCAGCCGGTCCCGCGGGTCGGTGTGCGCGGCGAGGGCCCGTTCCACGCCGGCGAGATACCCGTCGGCCTCTCGCCGCACCAGGGCCCTGGCCAGCCCCTCCTTGCTCCCGAACTCGTTGTACAGCGTCTGCCGGGACACCCCGGCCGCCGCTGCCACGTCGACCATCCGCACCGCGGACCACGGCCGCCGCCCGAGCGCCGTGCGGGCGGCGTCCAGTAGCGATTCCCGGGCTGCAGGCATCATCGCCTCCCTGGGGCGAGCAACTCTGCGCCCAGATTTGACGCGCGTACATGCACTGTCAAGGGTTCGCGGTGGTGCGGAGGGGCGCCCTCCGCCACCGATGCACCGAAGGAACCGGCCCGGCTCCCGTCCCCCGTCCCCCCTATGGCCCCGTACTCCCTCGCCGGATACCGTTCCTCACATGCCGGACTACCTCGACGACCTCCGCCTCGCCCACGTCCTCGCCGACGCGGCCGACGCCGCCACCATGGACCGCTTCAAGGCCCTCGACCTGAAGGTGGAGACGAAGCCGGACATGACCCCGGTGAGCGAAGCGGACAAGGCGGCGGAAGAGCTCATCCGCGGCCAGCTCCAGCGGGCCCGCCCCCGGGACGCGGTCCTCGGCGAGGAGTACGGCGTCGAGGGCACCGGCCCCCGCCGCTGGGTGATCGACCCGATCGACGGCACCAAGAACTACGTCCGCGGCGTCCCCGTCTGGGCCACCCTCATCTCCCTGACGGAAGCGGGCGAGGGCGGCTACCACCCCGTCGTCGGCGTCGTCTCCGCCCCCGCCCTCGGCCGCCGCTGGTGGGCCGCGAAGGGGCACGGCGCCTTCACCGGCCGCAGCCTGTCCGCCGCGACCCGCATCCACGTGTCCCGCGTCGGCAAGCTCCCGGACGCCTCCTTCGCGTACTCCTCGCTCTCCGGCTGGGAGGAGCAGGGCCGCCTGAACGGCTTCCTCGACCTCACCCGCGAGGTGTGGCGCACGCGCGCGTACGGCGACTTCTGGCCCTACATGATGGTCGCCGAGGGCTCGGTCGACATCTGCGCCGAACCGGAGCTGTCCCTGTGGGACATGGCCGCCAACGCGATCATCGTCACCGAGGCCGGCGGCACCTTCACCGGCCTCGACGGCCGCCCGGGCCCGCACAGCGGCAACGCGGCCGCGTCCAACGGCCTGCTGCACGACGAGCTGCTCGGGTATCTGAACGGGCGCTACTGACGGCATGGCGACATGTGAGGTCGCTCCAGGGGGTCCGTGTGCTCTCCGGGGCGCAGGTCGCCGATGCGGCGTTTCGCGCCGCTTGGCATGCTGAGTGCTCAGGGGGTCCGCGGACAGGACGGAGTTGACGACGTGCCCTTCGCGGAGCCGGGCGACGGTGAGCCGGAACGCCCGGGGCCGGACCCGGACGCCGGGCGGCGCTCCACGGCTCCGCTGCTGGCCGTGTGCGCCGGGTACTTCATGGTCATCCTGGACGTCACGATCATCAACGTCGCCGTGCCCGTGGTGGGCCGGGACCTGTCGGCCTCGCTCACCGGCATCCAGTGGATCACGGACGGGTACACCCTGGTCTTCGCCGGGTTGCTGATGACCGGAGGCGCGCTGGGCGACCGGCTGGGCAACCGGCGCGTCTTCTGTTTCGGCGTCGTGGTGTTCACGGTGTCCTCGGCCGCGTGCGCCTTCGCGCCGAACGCGGTCTTCCTCGTCGCCGCCCGGCTGGTGGAGGGACTCGGCGCGGCACTGATCGTCCCCGGCTCCCTCGCCCTGCTTCAGGAGGCCTACCCGGCGCCGGCGGCACGCTCGCGCGCCTTCGGACTCTGGGGGGCGATGGCGGGCATCGCGGCCTCCGCCGGGCCGCTGCTGGGCGGGCTGCTGGTGTCCACGGCGGGCTGGCGGTGGGTCTTCCTGATCAACCTGCCCGTCGGTGTGGTCTGCCTGGCGTTGACACTGCGGTACGTGGCGCCCTCACCGCGGAACGCCGCCCGGGCCCTGGACTGGCCGGCGCAGTGCGCCGTGGTGGCGGCGGTCGCCCTGCTGACCACTGCGCTGAACGAGGCCGGGCGGCGCGGCTGGTCCGACCCCGCCGTGCTCGCCGGACTGGGCCTGGCCGCGCTCGCCGTGGCCGCGTTCGTGCTGCGGGAGCGGCTGGCCCGGGCTCCCGCCCTCCCGCTGCGGCTGCTGCGCTCACGCACCATGAGCGGCGCGGCCGTCGTCGGCCTGCTGTTCAACTTCGCCTTCTACGGCATGGTGTTCACCGCCAGCCTGGACTTCCAGCGCCGCCGCGGATTCAGTGCCCTGGAGACCGGGGCCGCGTTGTTCCCGGCGGTGGCGATGACCATGTTCGCCTCCGTCATTTCCGGGCGACTGAGCCGCCGCACCGGCGACCGTCCCCTGGTGGTCTCCGGCATGCTCCTGGGCGCCCTCGGCCTGGGCGGGTGGGCCGCGGCCGGACCCGACCCCGCCTACCCGTTGCTGGTGGCACCGATGATGGCCACCGGGTTCGGCACGTCCTTCGCCCTCACCGGCTCGACCGCCACCGTGATGGGCTCCGCGCCCCCGGCGTACGCGGGGGCCGCGTCCGCGCTGTTCAACACGACCCGCCAGATCGGCAGCGCCACCGGGGTGGCACTCGGCGGCAGCCTGCTGGCCACCAGCACCGGCTACGGCGCCGGAGTGCGCACCAGCATGGCCATCGGAGCCCTCGCCTACCTGGCCGCCGCGGTCCTCGCATGGCTGAGCGTGCCGGCCAGGAGGGAGAAGGGCGGCAGCTGACCCGGCGGTCGGCTGTCGTACAGGAAGTCGATCTCGATCCACATCCTGGCGTTCACCGCATCTACTGGCGGTGGTGGTCAGTGCCAGTTGGTGTCGTGGGTGAGTCGGTTGTGGTGGGTGTCGTACTGGTCGACCGCGGTGATGGTCCGTCCGTCGGGGATGGGTGCGGCCCAGGCGCGGTAGGTGGTGCCGGGGACGGTGACGGTGGTGGCCTTGACCTGGCTGCCGTCGGAGAGCGAGACCACGCCGTAGGCGACGTCGGCCTCGGGGTTGGAGACCATGAGCCGGCTACCGCTGAGACCCTTGTCGTGCAGACCCCACAACCCCAATTCGCCCGAGGCGTGGGGGTCCTGCGTGCCGGTGACGGGCTGGCAGTCGGCCCACCGGCCGCCCTGGTGATCAATACGAACGCCGCCGATGTACATGCGCTGGCACAACAACGATGTGCCGGGGGCCGTCGATCCGTCGGGAAGCGTGGGCAGGGTGTAGCCCCTGGGCAACGTCCGGTGGAACTCCAGCGCCACCGACCAACGGTGCCCGTCCGTCGTCCCCTCGGCCACCCGGACACCGACCGGGCCGGGAGTCGGGGTGAAGGAGGAGCTCGCGGGGGGTGAGGGCCGGCGCGCAGGCTCGACGGCATCAGCCGGTGGCTTCAGGAACGCAGCCGTCAGGCCGAGGCCGAGGACGCAGGCGGCACTTGCCACGGCAGCCGCCGCACGGCGGCGTTTCCTGCGGGCGCGCGCGGCGGTCAGGATCTGGTCGACGGGGGCCTGGGACGAGGGGTAGGCCTCGCGTGACCGGGCGAAGGCGGCGCGTGCCCAGTCTTCTTGGCCGTGGTCTGGAGTCATCGTGCCTCTGCAGGGCGACTGGGCGGGTAGTTGCAGGCGAGGGTCGACCGGCTGCGCAATTTGGCCAGGGCCCGGGACGCCTGGCTCTTCACGGTGCCGACCGAACAGCCGAGAACGTCTGCCACTTCCTCGACGGACAGATCCTCGCAGTAGCGCAGCACCACGACAGCCCGCTGGCGCTCGGGCAGGTCGGCGAGCTCGCGAGCCAGGGCGTCGTACACGTCCACGCCTCCGACACCGGCCCCGTCGTCGTGGACGGGGCCGGTGTCGGGCAGTGACGGGAGAAGGAGGTGGGTGATCCTGCGGCGGCGATGCCGGCTGCGGTTGGTGTTGACCAGTGCGCGGCGAACATAGTGTTCGGCGCGCTCCGGCTCCAGTCGCCGCCAGTGCGGGTACACCTTGGCCAGCGTCGTCTGCACCAGGTCTTCCGCTTCGTGGAAGTCGCCCGTGAGCAGGTACGCGGTGTGGGTCAAGGCTCGCCAACGGGCGGCGACGAACCGGGTGAACTCCGAATCCGGTCCGCGGTCCGCGGCCTTGCGGTCACTTGGCTGCACAGCAGGAGGTGCCCGTCCTTCGCCTGGCTGATCAGCGCCAGTTGGTGTCGTGAGTGAGTCGGTTGTGGTGGGTGTCGTACTGGTCGACCGCGGTGATGGTCCGTCCGTCGGGGATGGGTGCGGCCCAGGCGCGGTAGGTGGTGCCGGGGACGGTGACGGTGGTGGCCTTGACCTGGCTGCCGTCGGAGAGCGAGACCACGCCGTAGGCGACGTCGGCCTCGGGGTTGGAGACCATGAGCCGGCTACCGCTGAGACCCTTGTCGTGCAGACCCCACAACCCCAATTCGCCCGAGGCGTGGGGGTCCTGCGTGCCGGTGACGGGCTGGCAGTCGGCCCACCGGCCGCCCTGGTGATCAATACGAACGCCGCCGATGTACATGCGCTGGCACAACAACGATGTGCCGGGGGCCGTCGATCCGTCGGGAAGCGTGGGCAGGGTGTAGCCCCTGGGCAACGTCCGGTGGAACTCCAGCGCCACCGACCAACGGTGCCCGTCCACCCTGCCCCTGCCGATCACCTGCGTGACCACCTGCGGCTCCTGCCGGTGAGCGGAAGCAGACCGCTTGGCGACGGCGGAGGCAGGTGCGGACGCCGGGTGGGCGGCCGGGCTCGGCGCCGCCTCGCTCGCGGAGGCGCCGAACGAGACCCCTCCGAGCGCGGCGACCGCGACGGCCGCCATGGCTGCCTTCCTGGCAAAACTGAGAGCCACGGAGCATTTCTCCTTCAAAGCTGCCGCCCGGCGCCATGCCGGGCGGTCGTCGACGGCCGGCGCGCTGGGCCCGCATGCCGACCTGCAGCGACCACCAGGAGCGGTGGCCGCAGCTTGGACGTCCGCCCGTAGGTACTCCCAAACACTCACGGCAGGTTGCACGCCCGCGCGAGATGAGTTCGACCGACGACCGACGACGACAGTCATCGACAGCAACTACGCAGCTCACCGGCGGAGTGCAGAGCCACGGCGCACCCCACTGGAAGCAAAGTTCAATGCCTGTCGAAGGGAGTTCGGCTGTGGCACCGAAGTGGCGCGAGCCGGCGGATCGGCTCGCGGAACAGATCAGAAACGGCGAGTACGCACCGGGGGCTCACTGCACGATGATCGAGGGCACGCCCCACCCCATCCGCGATCACGAGGCCCGCGTCTCGCTGACCGATCCGAACATCGAGCCGTGCTCCTTCTGCCGGCCGGACACCGAGCTGGGCGTCCTCGATCAGGCGCTGCAAGGCAGGCGACCCGACATATTCCTCACCGTGGCCTCCTTGGCCGACTGCTCCGGCTCTGGTGGGCGGCGTTTCATCCCTGCGGGACAAGACATTCCCTGCTTCATCACGCCCCGGCTCCGCTTCGCCGGGCGCACGTCCCGGCTCCGCTGCGCGCACGCTGCGCCGACCCGCGCCCACATGGATAGGGCCGGTGGCCATGAGTCGATCACCGCATATCGCGGCCCGATCAAGAACATGTCTCCGGCGGGGGATCGGCCGGCGCCGGGATGGAGGGGGCGGCCTACGCGGGTGCGGGTCCGTAGGGGTGTGCGCGCTGGGGAGAGTGGTGGGTGAGGAAGTGGGCGGCCAGTCAGTCACGCTTGGGCCAGACCGGGCCCTGGTCGGTCCAGATGACGCCCTTGTTGCGGCACAGGCAGAAGGGGTGGCCGATCGGGTCGGTGTAGACCTGCCAGCCGTAGCCGTTGGGGCCGATGAAGTCCTGCCTCAGCGTCGCGCCGAGGTCGAGGACGCGGCGCTGCTCGGACTCGATCTCGTCCACTTCGAAGTCGAGGTGGAACTGCTTGGGGTGCTCGCTGTCGGGCCACTGCGGAGCGCGGTAGTCGTCCACCCGGATGAATGCCAGCTCGATCTCGCCGAACTGGATGCCGGCCCAGTCCTCGGAGCTGCCTTCCTTGATCGGACGGCCCGTCACCTCGGAGTAGAAAGCCGCCAGCTTCATCGTGTCCGGGCAGTCGATAATGAAATCGGTGAGTCGCAGCATCCCGCGATCTTGGCACAAGCTCACACCCGACATAGAGCCCTCACCCAACTTGCTTCGGGACGAAGCGGCTGCGGGTTCAAGCACGCGAGAGCGGCGCCAGCGAGACGTCTTGGGCCACGGTCTCGGTTGCAGTCTCGGTTGCTGCTCATTCCGGGAGCGTCCACCCTCGTCCATCAGTGCCCGGCGCACACCCTGACCTCGCAAGAGGCGGCGTGGGCAGTCGCCCACGGACACCCCCGGACCAAGATCGCACAACTCGTAATGCGGAGGTCTCAGCAGGGCGCCTGAAGGGAGTCACGGCCAAGCTGCGGCCAGAGCACACGGCGGCTGGCATGTGAAAGCAGCGGGTGGCCAGATCACAGACTCAGTCGGCGACAGCTCGTGGGCCCGACAACGACCAACGACGACAAGCACCGACAGCAACCATGCAGCTCGCGGCCGGAGTGCGGAGCAACGCCGCTCCCCACTGGAAGCAAAGTTCAATACCAGCGCTACTGAGCAAGGAGAGAAGCCCGCGCACGCCCTCAACTGGCCACGCGCGCCCTCTTGTTGACCCGTCCTTTACCTGTCATCCTGAGGCCACCCCCACTTGTGAACTTGTGAATCCCTGAACCAACGGCCGGAGCCGCGGACTCGGGGATTCCCATAGGAGGTGGCCCATCCATGCTCGTCCGTGACGCCATGAGCACCATGGTCCTCACCCTCGGCCCCAACCACACCCTCCGCCAGGCTGCCGCCCTGATGTCCGCCCGTCGCGTCGGCGCCGCCGTGATCCTCGATCCCGACGCCGGCGGCATCGGCATCATCACCGAGCGCGACATCCTCAACTCCGTGGGCCTCGGCCAGAGCCCGGACGCGGAGCTCATCCACGCCCACACGACCACCGACGTCGTCTTCGCGACCCCGACCTGGACCCTGGAGGAGGCGGCCCGCGCCATGGCGCACGGCGGCTTCCGGCATCTGGTCGTCCTCGACCGCGGCGAGCCCGCCGGCATCGTCTCGGTCCGCGACATCATCCGCTGCTGGGCGCCGGCGCGGCAGCAGGTGCCCGCATGAGATCCCGATATTGGACTTAGTCCAAGTCCGTCAACATTCCAAAGTCACACCCATTCGGAACCTGGTCTCGATTCCGTTACACTGTCCGTATGAGCGACCTTCTGGAACGGCTGCGCGGACGCGGATGGCGGATGACCGCACAGCGGCGCGTCGTGGCCGAGGTTCTCGACGGCGAGCATGTCCATCTGACGGCCGACGAGGTCCACGCGCGGGCCGTCGTGAAGCTGCCGGAGATCTCCCGGGCGACCGTCTACAACACGCTGGGTGAGCTGGTCTCCCTCGGCGAGGTGCTCGAGGTCGCCACGGACAGGCGCGCCAAGCGGTACGACCCGAACGCGCACCGGCCGCACCACCACCTGGTCTGCGCCCAGTGCGGCGCGATCCGTGACGTGCACCCCACGGGCAACCCGCTCGCCGACCTCCCCGACACGGAGCGCTTCGGCTTCACGGTGTCGGACGTCGAGGTGACGTACCGGGGACTGTGCCCGAACTGCGCGGGCACGTGACGCGAGACGCGTGACACCAGGCGCATGACACGAGGGGGGCGCAAGCCCCCCTTTTTTTTGCACGCCGATGCACAGGCGTCACAGGCGCCCTGAACGCACCTAGGGCCGGAATCCATTTCTGGATTCCGGCCCTAGGCCTTCAGTAGCGGGGACAGGATTTGAACCTGCGACCTCTGGGTTATGAGCCCAGCGAGCTACCGAGCTGCTCCACCCCGCGTCGGTGAACACGACATTACGTGAGGGCAGCCCGCTGAAGCAAATCCATTGGGGGCGAGTGGCCGGGGTCACGCGGAAAGCTCCTCCCGCAGCGCGTCCCGCAGCCGCCCCGCCCGCTCCGCGACCTCCGTGGGCCCGAGCGCCACCGCCCGGTCGGCCCACTTCTGCCCCTCGGCCAGCTCCCCGCGACGCGCGTAGACGAGGGCCAGCCGGAGAGCCGCCCGCCCGTGCCCCGCGTCAGCGGCCCGCGTCCACCACACGGCCGCCTCCGGCTCGCTGCCCTCCCGGGCCAGCAGCAGCCCCAGGTTGAACGCCCCGTTGCGCGATCCGGCCTCCGCAGCCGCCCGGTACCACCGCGCCGCCTCGACCACGTCACCCCGGGCCGCTGCGAGCATGCCCACCCGCACCTGCGCCCGCCGGTGCCCCAGGGAGGCCGCCCGCTCGTACCACTCCTCGCACTCGGTCTTCTCGTGCACGATCTCGCCCAGCTCGTGCGCGGGCTCCGGCGGCCGCCGCGCGTCCAGCACGGTGGCCAGCCGGTACGCCGCCTCGGCGCTGCCGCCGCCGGCCGCGCACCGCAGATGCCGCTCGGCCTCCGGCTCGTCGCCCTCGCGCAGCCGTGCGATCCCGACCTGGAGCGCCGCCTCGGTGTGCCCGGCGGCGGCCGCCCGCTCGTACCAGCGCAGAGCGAACTGATCCTCGCCCCGCCCGGCGTGCAGGATCCCCAGATTGAACGCGGCGTCCACGCTCCCGGCCTCGGCCGCCTTGGAGAACCAGGGCTCCGCACCACTCGTGTCGCCGCCCTGGAGCAGCAGGATGGCCAGCGCGTTCGCCGCCTCCCGGTGCCCGGCATAGGCGGCCCGCCGGTACCACTGCTCGGCCTGCGCGGTGCGCCCCTGCTCGGCGCAGAGCAGCCCGAGGTTGTAGGCCCCGTTGTCGTCCCCGGCGTCCAGTGCCGCCCGGTACCACCGCTCGGCGGTCTGCGTCTCGCCGCGCTCGGCGTGCAGCGCGCCCAGCGCGTTGGCCGCGTTGCCGTCGCCGTCCTGCGCGGCCCTGAGCCACCACACGGCCGCGCTCTCGGTGTCCCCGGCGTCCCGCAGCAGGAACCCGAGCGCGCAGGCGGCACGCGCTTCCCCGTCCTTGGCGGAGGTCAGGTACCAGCGCCCGGCCTCCTTGAGCTCCCCGCGCTTCTCCAGGATCGCGCCGAGGTGCAGTGCGGCCCGCCGGTGGCCGCGCGCGGCGGCTTGCCGGTACCACTGCTCGATCTCCTCGACAGCGTTGTCAGACCCGCTCTCGTCCTCCTGTGCGACCCTGCGGTCGAGCGCGCGTGCGAGCCGGTAGGCGGCTTCGCGGTGCCCGCGTTCGGCGGCGGCGCGCATCCACGGCTCGGAGCCGGCGTCCGCGCGGTGCTCCAGCAGGTCGGCGAGCGCGTACGCGCCCAGCGCATGGCCCTGCTCGGCGGACTGGCGCAGCCAGTACTCGGCGGCGGGCTCGTCCCCGCGCTCACGGTGGTGCCGGCCGAGCGCGTGCGCGGCGGCGGCCGAACCGGCGACGGCGGCGATCCGCCACCAGCCGGCGGCCTCCTCGGGGTAGCCGCGCTGGTGCAGGAGGACACCCAGGTTGTTGGCCGCGGCCCGGTCCCCGGCCGCGGTGGCGGCACGCAGCTGGGGCTCTGCTCCGTCGAGATCACCGCGGCGCAGCAGGATGGCACCGAGGACGCTCATCGCCTCGGTGTCGCCGGTCTCGGCGGCGAGCCGGAGGCGTACCTCCTCGGCGGCGTCCCCCATGTCGCCCATCTCGTCCCGCGTCGGCTCCTCACTCGAAGGCTGCACAAATCGCCCTGTCTCGAACAGAGTTGCCTTGTCCCCCATAACGTCCATCGTCGCACCACCTGCAACCTGGGTACACCCGGTATACCGCAGCCCGTGAGGTCACTTCAGCGTTTTGTCGACATGCCCACAGAGAGATAAGTCAAACACAAGTCGTCCAACTCCCCACGGCGGCGCGGCGGTCCTTCCGCGCCTGCACATGAGTTCGCACACCACGAAGGCCCGGATCCCTCAGGATCCGGGCCTTCGACTTCAGTAGCGGGGACAGGATTTGAACCTGCGACCTCTGGGTTATGAGCCCAGCGAGCTACCGAGCTGCTCCACCCCGCGCCGTTGCCTGGTAACAGTACCACGGCACAGAGTGGCCTTGATCAACTCGCGTTCTTGTCCGCCGGCTTGTCGGTCGCCTTGTCTGCTGTCTTGTCGGACGTCTTGTCGGTCGTCTTGTCAGCCTTGGACTGTGCGTCCTCGGCCCGCTTCAGCGCATCCTGCAGATCCTTCTGCGCCTTGGCGTACGCGTCCCAGTCCGGGCCCTCCTTGAGGGCCTGCTGCCCTGCGGCGAAGGCCTTCTGCGCGTCTTCCAGCGCCTGCTGCACCGTCGGGTTGGTGGTGCCGGGCGGGTTGGTGGTGCCGGTATCGGGCGGCGTGGTCGACCCGTTCACTCCGAACACCTTGTTGAGCGCCTCGTCCAGGGTGTCCTCGAAAGCGGTCTTGCCCTCGTAGGTCACCAACACCTTGCGCAGCAAGGGGTACTTGAGTTCACCACCGCGTACGTAGACGGGCTCCGCGTACAGCAGGCCCCCGTCCAGCGGCACGGTCAGCAGGTTGCCGTACTCGACCTTCGAGTGGCCTCTGGACAGGAGGCTGATCGTCTCGGCGATGTCCGCCTGGGAGTTGAACTGGCTCTGGACCTGCTTGGGTCCGTCGACAGTCGTGCTCGTCGGCAGTTTCAGGACTCTGATCTTGCCGTAGTCACTGGCCCGCGGATCGGAGTCGACGGACATGAACGCGCTGAGGTTGTCCCGCCCGTTCGGGGTGAACGTCGTCGTCAGCGAGAACGCCTGCGCCGCCTGGTCCGGCATCTTCATGCTCAGGTAGTACGGCGGCACCGCGCTGCCGGAGTCGTTGGTCGGGTCGTCCGGGACCTCCCACACCTCGCTGCCGCTGAGGAAGGTCTGCGCGTCCGTCACGTGGTAGCGGGTGAGCAGCTCGCGCTGGACCTTGAAAAGGTCCTGCGGGTAGCGGAGATGGGCCATCAGGTCCGCGGAGATGTCCGCGCGGGGCTTCACCGTGCCGGGGAAGGCCTTCATCCAGGTCTTCAGCACCGGGTCCTTGGTGTCCCACTGGTAGAGCTTGACCTCGCCGGTGTACGCGTCGACGGTCGCCTTCACCGAGTTGCGGATGTAGTTGACCTGGTTCTGCTGGGCCACCACCGCGCGGGAGTTGTTGGCCGCGGTCAGCGAGTCGGCCGTCGTGTCACCGAGGGTCGTACGGGAGGCGTACGGGTATCCGTTCGTGGTCGTGTACGCGTCCACGATCCACTGGATGCGGTGGTTCACCACGGCCGGGTAGGCGTCGCCGTCGATGGTCAGCCAGGGGGCGACCGCCTCGACGCGGTCCTTGGGCGTGCGGTTGTACAGGATCCGCGAGCCCTTGCCGATCGCGCCGGAGTAGAGGATCTGCGGTTCGTTGAACGCCACCGCGTACGCGGCCCGGTTGATCGGGTCGTCGAGGTTGACGCCGCTCTTGCCGGTGTAGCTGGTGGTCTTCTCGCCCTGGTCGTCGGAGTAGTCGATCTCCTTCTGGGGACCGCCGACGATCGAGTACGTGGAGGTCTTCTCGCCGTAGTAGATCCGCTGCTCGTACGTGCCCAGGTCGCCCTGGGACGGCAGGTTCTTCTCGGTGAAGACCGGGCGGCCCTCGGAGTCGGCCTCGGTGCCCTTGGCCGCGACCACGCCGAAGCCGTGCGTGTAGCGGAAGTGGTCGTTGATCCAGTTGTTCTTCGGGATGCCGTCCAGGTTCAGCTCGCGCAGACCGATGACGGTGTCCTGGTCCTTGCCGTCCTTGGCGTACCGGTCGACGTCGAGGTTGGTCGGGAACCCGTAGTAGTTCCGGATCTGCTGCAGCTGCTGGAACGTCGGCGAGACGACGTTCGGGTCCATGATGCGGATGCTGGCCGTGTCGTCGACCTGGTCGCGCAGCTTGGTCTTGTCCGCGGTGCCGGACTTGCCCGGGTACTCGGTGACCTTGGCGTCGTCGATGCCGTACGCCTCACGGGTCGCCTTGAGGTTCTTCTGGACGTACGGGGCTTCCTTGGCCTGTTCGTTGGGCTGGACCTGGAACTTCTGCACGATGGCCGGGTACAGGCCGCCGATCAGGATCGCGGAGAGCACCATCAGGCCGAAGCCGATGACGGGCAGCTGCCAGGTGCGCCGCCACAGGGTGGCGAAGAACAGCAGTGCGCAGATGACGGCGATGCAGAACAGGATCGTCTTGGCCGGCAGATAGGCGTTGGCGTCGACGTAGCGCAGGCCGGTCCAGTTGCCGGTCGCCTTGAAGTCGCTGGACTTGACGGCGAGGCCGTACCGGTCGAGCCAGTAGGCGACCGCCTTCAGCGCGACGAAGATGCCGAGGAGCACCGACAGATGCCCGGTCGCGGCGGCGGTGGCGCGCGCGCCCGGGCTGGTGACGCGCAGCCCGCCGTACAGGTAGTGGGTGAGCGCGGCGGCGATCAGGCAGAGGATCGCGGTGGCGAATCCGAAGCCGAGCAGGAACCGGTACCAGGGCAGGTCGAAGGCGTAGAAGGAGACGTCGAGGTGGAACTGCGGGTCCTTCTGGTGGAAGGGCACGCCGTTGACCCACATCAGCCAGGTGCGCCACTGGCTGGACGCCGAGGCACCCGCGATCAGGCCGACGAGGGAGGTGACGGCGAGCAGCATCCACGTCTTGTACGGCGCGATGCCCATCCGGTAGCGGTCCAGGCTCTGCTGTTCCATGGACATGGCACTCAGCGGGGGCCGCAGCCGGTGCGCGAGCCAGATGTTGAAGCCCACGGCGAGAGCCATCAGCAGACCGAAGACGAAGAACAGCCCGATCTTGGTCGACAGTGTGGTGGTGAACACGGACGAGTAGTGCACCGACCGGTACCACAGCCAGTCCGTCCAGAAGCCCGCGAACATGGTGAACGCCATGCCGAGGACGGACAGGACGCCCAGTGTCATGAGCAGGGTCCGGGCGCGCCGGGACGGGCGGCCCGCTCTGATCCGCGGTCCCGTCGGGCCTCCGCCGCGGTCCGGCATCTGGAAAGCCAAGGTGCGCACCTCGAAGTTCGCTGTCGATCCGTCAGGCCCTCGTGTTCGCGGGCCCTCCGTGGCCCCCCGTGATCGCGGGCCCACACCTATGCAACTTACTCACGGTTTACTCGGTTCCCGATTCCGGCCGGTAACGAGGCAGGATTGTGACCATGTCCAACACTCCCATGGCAGCGAGCCCGCTCACCCGGGCCGTACTCGAGATCGACGAGTACGCCTCCGGCCTCGGCTGGGACCAGCCCGCTCGCCTTTTCGCCCTCGTAGACACCGCACGGCTGCGGGCTCAGGAACCCTCGCTCGCCGCCCAGCTCGGCCTGCAGGACGAGTCCGAGACGACCGGTCTCACCCCGATCGAGCAGGACGAGGTCCCGACGGACAAGCCGCTCGACGAGTTCCTCGGCACCATCGCCTGGCCGGACGCGGTGGTCGGCTGCGCGCTGACGGTGGAGCGCCTGATGCTGCCGCCGTCGGCCGAGGCGCAGGTCCCGCAGGGCCTGAGCGACGCCAGGCTGGCCAAGTGGGTGGCGGACCACCCCGAGCGCCAGGAGGTCCGCATGACGGTCGCGGTGCTGCGCGACGGCAGCCGCGACTCGGCGCTGCGGCTGCGCGAGAAGGACTCCGCGACGGAGGTTCTGACGGGCCCGGACCTGGTGCCTGGCCTGGCCGAGGCCCTGTCGACCACGTTCGCGGACTGACGCCCGCTTCTCGCACTCTTCTCGCAGATCCTGTACGGCGCTGGGGGCGCCCCTTGTCACAAGGGGCGCCCCCAGCCGTGCACCGGAATCCGCTCGCCGCAGCGGGAGCCGCTCGTCAGCCCTTGGCGGTGCACTTCGGCAGGGCGGCGGTGTCGCCGCTGCGGATGTCCTTCAGGGCGCCGAGCGCGTCGCCGATGGTCTTGACCTTGACCAGGGTGAGCCCGCCCGGGGTGTCCTTGGCGGCGGCCGCGCAGTTCTCGGCGGGGGTCAGGAAGTACTGGGCGCCCTTGCTGCGCGCGCCGACGGTCTTCATCTCGATGCCGCCGATCGGCCCGACCGTGCCGTTGTCGTCGATCGTCCCGGTGCCTGCGACGAACTTGCCGCCGGTGAGGCTGCCCGGGGTGAGCTTGTCGTAGATGCCGAGCGCGAACATCAGGCCGGCGCTGGGCCCGCCGACGTCGGCGAGCTTGATGTCGATGGTGAACGGGAACGTGTGGTCGGTCCCGGCGGAGATCCCGACGATGGCCCGCTTGACGCCGCTGTCGGCGGAGGTCGCCGTCGTGATCTTCACGTCCTGCGACCTGGTCGCCGTCTTGTGCTCCTTCTCGGCGGCGGCCTGCTCCTTGACGGGGACGACGGAGAAGACGACGTCCTGCCCCGGCTTGTGCTTGGTGACGAGCTTGGCGACATCGGACGGCTGCTTCACGGCCGTACCGTCCACGGCCTTGATCACATCACCGGCGTGCAGCCGGCCCTCGGCCGGGGAGTCCTTGACGACGGTGGAGACGATCACCCAGGACCTCACCGGGACGCCCAGTTCCTTCAGGGCGGCGACCTTGGCGCTCTCCTGGGACTGGCTGAACTCCTCGGCGTTCTCCTGGGTGGACTGCTGCTCCGTCTTGCCGTCCGGGTACAGCGTGTCGTGCGGCACGATCTTGGTGTCGTGCGCCAGCCAGCCGTACACGGCCTCCACCAGGTTCATCCGGAAGTCGGCGCTGGTGACGCGGACGGTGGTCATGTTGAGATGCCCGTCCGTCGGGTACGTCTTGTGCCCCTCGATCTGCAGCACCGGCTCGCCCGCGTGCTCCCCGAGCGTGTTCACGGTCGGCCCGGGGGACATCTCCGAGTACGGCACGGGGATGAGCACTCCCGCGCACAGGAGCGCGATCAGCATCAGGGTGGAGGCGAGCATCGTCGCGGTGCGGCGTGGCATGCAACGACAGTACGGGACGCCTCTGTCAGCGCACCGTCAGGGCACCCCCGTCAGGCGCCGTGCGCGCCCGAGCGGGGCTTCTCCATGGCCTCGCGGAAGCGTGCGTACCCGTCCAGTTCGGGCCCGTCGCTGCGGGCCCGTCGAGTGCGGTTGGCCCAGCTTCCCCACAGACCGGCACCGACCGCAGCCACAAGCGGAATCAGCAACCAGGCAAGCGCCGCCATGCCGACCTCCCAACCCCATGAGCGTCCGCGACTGACTGATCAGCAGATTAACCATCCGCACTGACAACGCTCACGCCAGGGGGTCGGTTACGCAACCGGAGTGGGTGGTGGGCCGAACGTGAACACGAGTACGGCTGATGTCAGCAGGCGCCGACCCACTCCTCGGTCCCGTCGGAGAACTTCTGGTGCTTCCAGATGGGCACCTCGTGCTTGAGGTCGTCGATCAGCTTGCGGCAGGCCTCGAAGGCCTCGGCCCGGTGCGGGCACGACACGCCCACGACGACGGCGAGGTCCCCGACGTCGAGGTCGCCGACCCGGTGGACGGCGGCCAGCGCGCGCACCGGGTACTCGGCGACGACCTTCTCGGCGATCCGCCGCATCTCGGCCTCGGCGCTGGGATGGCAGGAGTACCCGAGCGCGTCGACGTCGGCGCCCCCGTCGTGGTTCCGCACGGTCCCCACGAAGAGCGCGACACCGCCGGCGGCGTCGTCCCCGACGGCCCGGAACACCTCGTCCACGGACAGCGCGGTCTCCCGGATGCCGATCAGCTTGATGGGATCCTGAGCCGCCTGCTCACCGGGGTGATCGTTCGTAGCTGCCATGGGTCCATCGTGCCGCATGCCCCCGACGACGAGGAATACGACTTTCACCAGGCACACGCGCGTGCCGCTTTGGAGCCTTCTACAGGGGCTGCCGGCCCACCGGGGCAGGGCCACGGCCACTCGTCGGCCCACCGAGGCGGGTGCTGGGCGGGCACAGGCCGGGGGTCCCGGGGCGGGAGCCCCCCCGGCGGAGGTCAAGGAGCGGAGCTCCCGCGCCTCACCGCCGCCGGGCCTTCCGGGCCCGCCGGACCACAGCGGCAGCGCCCAGCAGGGCCACCGTCGCACCCGCCGCACCCGCAGCCGTCGCGTCCTTCCGGCCCAGCCGGCGCCCCGCGACCGTATGCCGCCCGGAGACCTCCCCGAGCAGCTCCGCGAGCACTTCCTCGTTGGTCCACCCGGGCCGCCACCCGGCATCGTGCAGCCGGCTCCCGCTGACCACCCAGGGGTACATCGTGTACGCCAGGTCCCCCGCCGGAGAGGGAGTGAGCCCGATCCGGTGCAGCCGGGCCGCTGCGCCGAGCGCGACGGCCGACGGCAGCTCCATCCGCCGGATCCCGCTCAGCTCCTCCACCTCCTCCTGCTCCAGCCACCCGTCACAGCCGACCGCCAGTTCCCCGTCGACCTTCTCCAGGACGGCGTACTCCAGGGCGCTGCACAGATCCTCGACGTGACAGAACTGCCACGCGGGCCGCGACCCGGCGACGACCAGCAGTCGAGGCGACTCGAAGTACCTGGTCAGCGCGGTGTCCGTACCCCCGACCAGCACGGCGGGCCGTACCACGGTCACGTTCAGCCCCGGATGCGCCCGCGGCGCGCGGCGCGCCAGCCGCTCGATCTCCAGCAGGTCCCCGACCCCGGTGGCCTCGGCCGTGGCCCGCAGCTCGGCGTCCTCCGAGAGCGGCAGCTCGTTGTCCGGCAGCGCCCCGTAGACCATCGCGGACGTGCACAGCACCACCCGGTGCACCCCGGCCGCCGCGGCCGCGGTCAGCACGGTCTGTGTCCCCCGGACGTTGTAGGCGGTGCGGGCGGCCGGGTCGCTCCCGAGGTCCAGGTCGAGCGCCAGGTGCACCACCACGTCCGCGCCGCGAAGCTTGTCGGCGATCGACGGGTCGCGCACGTCGAGGATGTGCCACTGCGCGGCCTCGCACTCCCCGCGCCGCTCGTCGATGGCGATGACCTGCTTGATCTCCTCGGACGCGGCGAGCCGCTCGGTGAGCAGGGCTCCCACCCCGTCGGCGGCACCGGTGACCGCGACGACGGGTCCGCGCACGGCGGGCGGGGTTGAGGGGTTTCGCGCTGCGCGAACCTGCGGATCTGGGGAACTCACCTGGCGTCTCCAGAGGTTGTCTTCAGTACGGGCGCGACTGACGCGGCCGTACCAGGTGCATCCATCCTGCCGCAGGCCTTCTGTGGACGAAGCACCGAGGCCCGATCGGGTCCGGGTGTCTACGCTGGGTGGTGATGTCGGGCAGCCGCGCCGCCGGAGAATCACCGGTGGCCTTACCAGCCGAGGAACCCCGTGAGTGACACCCCATTCGGATTCGGCCTTCCGCCGGAGGAGCCGGAAGACGGCGACGAGGGCAAGGAGAAGGACCAGCAGAGCGGTGGTGGGCAGGGACCGGCCAACCCGTTCGGTTTCGGCGGCCTGCCCGGAGCCGGAGGCTTTGGCGGCCCCGGCGCCGACAATCCGCTCGCAGCGATGTTCGGTTCCCTGAACCCCACCGACCTGGGTGCCGCGTTCCAGCAGCTGGGCCAGATGCTCTCCTACGAGGGCGGCCCGGTGAACTGGGACATGGCCAAGCAGATCGCCCGCCAGACGGTCTCCCAGGGCACCCCGGACGGCGTCAAGGACGCGAGCGTCGGCGCCGCCGAGCGCACCGCGGTCGAGGAGGCCGTCCGCCTGGCCGACCTGTGGCTGGACGACGCGACGTCCCTGCCGCCGGGTGCCGCCTCGGCGGTGGCCTGGTCCCGCGCGGAGTGGGTCGAGGCGACCCTGCCCGCGTGGCAGGAGCTGGTCGACCCGGTCGCCGAGCGGGTCGGCGCGGCCATGGGCGACGTCCTGCCGGAGGAGATGCAGGCCATGGCGGGCCCGCTGATCGGCATGATGCGCTCGATGGGCGGTGCCATGTTCGGCACGCAGATCGGGCAGGCCGTGGGCGTGCTCGCGGGCGAGGTCGTCGGTTCGACCGACATCGGCCTGCCCCTGAGCCCGGCCGGCAAGGCCGCGCTGCTCCCGGCCAACGTGGAGGCCTTCGGGAAGGACCTCGGCGTGCCGCAGGAGGAGGTCCGGCTCTACCTGGCCCTGCGCGAGGCCGCGCACCAGCGCCTGTTCTCGCACGTGCCGTGGCTGCGCTCGCACCTGTTCGGCGCGGTCGACGGGTACGCGCGCGGGATCAAGGTCGACACGGCCAAGCTGGAGGACGTGGTCGGCCAGTTCGACCCGCAGAACCCCGAGCAGCTGCAGGACGCTCTCCAGCAGGGCATG
The DNA here is from genome assembly GCF_056434245.1 of Streptomyces sp. NPDC044064. Taxonomy (NCBI): domain Bacteria; kingdom Bacillati; phylum Actinomycetota; class Actinomycetes; order Kitasatosporales; family Streptomycetaceae; genus Streptomyces; species Streptomyces sp. NPDC044064. Next base: position 157,391 of record NZ_JBWKFN010000010.1, on the reverse strand, counting down.
TTCCAGCCGGAGGACACGCCCGAGCAGAAGGCGGCCCTGGCTCGTCTGGAGACGGCTCTGGCGCTCGTGGAGGGCTGGGTGGACGCAGTGGTCCACGCGGCCGCGAAGCCGCGTCTGGCGTCCGCCGACGCCCTCCGTGAGACCCTGCGCCGGCGCCGGGCCACCGGCGGCCCGGCGGAGCAGACGTTCGCGACGCTGATCGGCCTGGAGCTGCGCCCGCGCCGGCTGCGCGACGCCTCCCGCCTGTGGGCCTCGCTCACGGACGCGCGCGGGGTCGACGGCCGGGACGCCCTGTGGGCCCACCCGGACATGCTGCCGACGGCCTCCGACCTGGACGACCCGGACGGCTTCGTGCACCGCGAGCAGCTGGACTTCTCCGAGCTGGACAAGATGCTCGGCGAGGCGGCGAGCGGCCACGGCGAGAAGCCGAACCTGAAGAAGGACGACGACGACAAGGGCGACGACGCCGAGTGAGCCTGCACGACGACGCGGCCCTCGTCCTCAAGGGGTACGAGGGCCAGGAAGACCTGCGCCAGGCCTACCTGGACCATCTGGCGGCCCATCCGGACGGCATGTGGAAGGCCTGCCACGCGGGCCACATCACGGCGAGCGCGCTGGTGATCGACCCCGAGCACGGCCGGGTACTGCTCACGCTGCACCGGAAGCTGCGGATGTGGCTGCAGATGGGCGGCCACTGCGAGCCGGGCGACGCCTCGCTGGCCGCGGCGGCCCTGCGTGAGGCGACCGAGGAGTCCGGCATCGCGGGACTGACACTACTGTCCGGCGGTCCGGTGCGCCTGGACCGGCATCCGATCCCGCCGCCGTGCCACTGGCACTTCGACGTGCAGTACGCGGCGCTGGCCCCGGGCGACGCCGAGCACGCGGTCAGCGACGAGTCGCTGGACGTGCGCTGGTTCGCCTACGACGAGGTGGCGGACGTGGCGGACGAGTCGGTCGTACGCCTGCTGGACGCGACCCGCGCCAGGCTCTGACAGGTAAGGGGCGACCGCCATGGCGGTCGCCCCTTACGTCTGTTTTCCGGACGGTCAGCTCCAGACGTTGCCCTGGTTCTGGCCGCGCGCCCCCTGCTGGCCCATGCCGAACTGCGCGGCGAGGCCCTGGCCGATCTGCGCGTTCTGCGGCGGCAGCAGCTCGCTGGGCTGCACGAGCGCGAACCCGGAGCCCATGAAGCTCAGCTCCCAGCCCTCACCGGTGCTCCCGCGCCGCCGCCACACTCCCGAGGAGTGCGTCTGGGCCTGCATCTGCACCCGGAGCCCGGTGGACCAGGCGACGATCGCGTCCGCGTCGCAGTTGACGTACTTGTCGGGCGTGACCTGCATCAGCAGCGGCGCGCCCGAGGTCATCAGGGCCACCTTGCCGCGCCCGGTGATGTTCAGCTGGTACTTCCCGGACCCGGAGATGCCGTAGAGGCTGTCGACGGCGATGACCTCGTGGTGCAGCGAGGAGTCCATGGCGAGGACGTAGCTGCTGTCGACCGTCAGCCCGTCCTGCTCGACCTCCATGACGTGCACGTGCTGGGCGAGGTTGGCGAGGTAGACCGTGCCCTGCCCGTGGCAGCGCATCAGGTCCAGGCCCTCGCCCGTGTACGCACGCGCGCGTGCCTGGTTGTTGCTGCGGTACTCGGCGTCGAACTCGACGAGTCCCTGGTAGGCGACCATGGTGCCCTTGCGGGCGAGGAGGTCGTCGTGACCCTCGAGGGCGACCCGGAGCATCTGCTTGTTCTGCAGGCTCCAACGCTCCTGCGTCTGGGAGTCGTTGTACGCGAAAAGCGGGCTCTGCATGATGTTTCTGGCTCCCCCTCAGCCCCGGAACCGGAGGCGGTCGGTGCTGTCCTCGCTGGGCTGGACGACGACGATGCCCTGGCCCGAGAAGGCCATCTGGTAGGCCTCACCGCTGCCGCGGCCGATCAGTGACTGGGCCTTGAAGCTGCGCTTGCCCTTCACCTTCAGGTTCGGGGACCAGGCGACGAGCGCGTCGGGGTCGACGTACGTCTCGTCCTCGCCGCCGCCGCAGTCGACGACGATCGGCTTGCCCCGGGAGGTCAGCGCGACCCAGCCCTGCCCGGAGATCCTCGTGTTCCACAGGCCCTGTCCGGCGAACTTGGCGAGCCCCTTGACGCGCTCCACGCCCCAGTTGAGGTGGGCGTCGAAGGCGAGCAGGTTGGTGGCGTTGACGGAGATGCCGTCGCCGTTGAGGTTGATCACGACGACGTTGGCGCCGTAGTCGGCGAGGTAGAGCAGTCCGTCGCCGGAGCACTTCATCAGCGGCGCGCCCTCGCCGGTGATCCAGTCGCGGGCGATCTGGCGCACGGCCGGCGGGTTGGGCTCGTACTGGATGAAGCCTTCGTAGGCGACCATCGACCCCACGCGCGCGAGGAGGTCGTTCCCGGTCTGCAGGGCGACCTTCAGCATGTGGTCGCCGTGGTTCTCCATACGGGCGGTGACGGGTGCGGGGGCGTAGCCCGCGAGCGGCTGGTTCATGACGGGCTCCCTCAGACCTCGTACGGCTGGACGACGATGAAGTTGCCGGGCGCACCCCGGAACTGCAGGTTGACGCTCTCACCGGTGTCGCCCGGGTAGGCGTTTCGGCGCATCCGGACCTGGCTGGAGACGATCACCTGGGAGGCCGCCGACCAGGCGACGACCGCGTTGCAGTCGGCGAAGGTCGTGGGCGTCACGGGCAGCACGACGGGCGTGCCGTGCGTCTTGACGACGATGGTGCCAGTGCCCTGGAACTGCATGGTGAACAGCGCGCCGCCCGGGATGCCGTGGCCCTCGATGCGGCGGACCTCGTGCTGGAGGCTCTCGTCGAAGGCGAGGACGTTCTCCGCGGACACGCAGATCGCGTCGCCCTGCAGCTCGATGGGGTGCAGGTGGGTGGAGTTCTCGGCGAGGAACACCTGACCGTTGCCGGTGCAGCGCATCAGCTGCATCTCCTGGCCGGTCGCATTGCCCACGAGCCGCCCGGCGAACCCGGCTCCCTTGTAGCTGAAGTCGACCTTGCCCTGGTAGAGCACCATGCTGCCCTGCCGGGCGAGCACGGGCTGCCCGCCGATGCCGAGGTCGACACGGATCAGCTTCTTGTTCTGCTGCGTCCAGCGCTGCCCGGTGGGCGTCTCCTTGAACGCCTGGAGCGCGGCCGTGACACCGGCACCGCCCTGGGGAGCGCCCTGCGGCACTCCGTAGGGAGTGGTCTGCTGGCCCGGGACCTGGCCGTAGGGCGCCTGCTGGCCGCCGTAGCCCGGAGGCATGGGCGCACCCGGCTGACCGCCGTAGGAGAGCTGCTGGCCGTAGCCCGGCGGCATCGGCGCGCCGGGCTGACCGCCGTACGACGGCTGCTGCGGCTGGCCGTAGGGCGCGGGCGCCGGGGCCGGCGGATGGACCGTGCCGCCGGCGGGCGGGGTCAGGGGGGCGATGATCGTCGGCGCCGCGTGCACGTTCGGCGCGGGCGCCGGGGCCGGGGCCGGGGGCGGAGTCGCGCTCGGCGGCGCGAAGCCCTGCGGAGCGGGGGCGGGCGCGGGGGCGGCCGGGGCGCCGAACGCGGGCGGCGGGCCGGCCTGTGCGGGCGGGGCGAAGCCGGGGGCGGCGCCGGACTGCGGCTGCTGCGGGGCGGCGGGCGCCTCCTCCTCCACCACCTCGCCGCCGAAGTTCTTCAGCAGCGCCTCCAGGCCGCCGTCGAAGCCCTGGCCGACCGCGGCGAACCGCCACACGTCCTTGAAGTAGAAGTCACCGAGCATCACGGCCCGCTCGGTGGAGAACTCCGAGCCGTTGAAGGAGTACCGCGCGACCTCCTCGCCGCCGGCCACGATGCGCACGTATCCGGGATCGATCTGCGACATCTGCCCGGCACCGTCGATGGTCGCCGTGAAGGACAGCTTGCGGATCTGGGAGGGGATCCGGTCCAGGGTGACCCGGAACGACTCCGTGTCGCCCGACTGGGTACCCAGCAGCTGAATGGACTCCTCCGGGGACTTCGGCTGGTTGAAGAAGACGAAGTACCGGTCGTCCGAGAGACGCTCGTCGGCGTCCAGACCGAAGCAGCTGATGTCGAAGGTCAGTCCGGGGGCGGAGATCTGCACGCCTACGTACAGATCCGTGCCCACCGTGAGGTCACTGATCCTGGCCTTGTGGCCGCGTTGGAATTCCCTGGCCATGCGTTACGACCGTCCCCCATCCCGAATGTGAGTGCGTCGCGCCAGGCTAACGGCAAACCCCGACATCGGACGCAGCCGGTACAGACCCGGTACACAACCGCGCCCGTGGACGGACCTACCGCCCGTTCACTCCCCGCGCGCGCCGGGCACATGCGGCAGCCGCTCGGCCGCCACCACCCCTTCGAGGTAACCGCGAGCCCGCTCGGTGCGCGGGTAGGACTCCAGCAGCCGCCAGAAGTCCGGCCCGTGACCGGGCACCAGCAGATGCGCCAGCTCGTGGCACAGCACGTAGTCGACGACGTACTCCGGCATCCCCTGCAGCCGGTGCGAGAGCCGGATGCTGCCCTCGGCCGGCGTGCACGAACCCCACCGGGTGTTCTGGTTGGTGACCCAGCGCACGGAGGCAGGGCGCGCCCGGCCGCCGAAGTACTGGTCCGACAGCCGCTCGGCGCGCTCGGTCAGCTCCGCGTCGCCCAGCACCCGTTTGCTCTCCTGGGCGGCCAGTTTGTCGAGCATGACGGTCACCCAGCGCTGTTCCTCCGCCTCGGACATCCGGGCGGGGATCAGTACGACGGTGCGATCGCCCTCGCGGTACGCGGAGACCGTGCGGCGGCGCCGGGTACTCCTGCGGACCTCGATCGCGCTCGCCCCCGAGCCGCTCGGCGGCTGGCTCGTCGTGCTGCGCTGTGGCTTTCCGGCGCGGTGCAGGGGGTCGGCGGGCACGCCCCGACGTTACCCGCTGGACAGCACCGAAGTCCCGGCTCCGGAACGGTTCGATGCCGATGCCCCACCATGCGTTTGATTTGTACGACCGATATGCCCGACTGGTGCACCCCATTCGTACGACGATCATCCCCTGCCTGTGGACAACGCCCGCCGCCCGTCAGTCCGACCCGGCATGCTGGCAGGCGTCGACGGAGCATGACCGGCTTCACCGACAACACGGATGTCCACGAATGTCGTGGACACTCATGGACACCCATGGACTCAAGGAACATTTCAGGGCAGTTCACGGAATACGGGGGACCTGTCATGCATCCGATGGTGAAACCCGCGCTGCGACGCGGCTGGCGCGACCTCAACACCGTGCAGTTCGGTATGACCCCGGCGCACGCGATGACACTCGGACCGATGGACACGGCCACGGGCAGCTTCCTGGAACTGCTCAACGGCACCCGCACCCTCCCCCTGCTGCGCGAGGAGGGCCGGCGCATGGACCTGCAGGACGGCCACGTCGACGCACTCCTCGACCGGCTGGCCCGGGCCGGACTGCTCGACGACACACGCGGCGGCGGACCCGCCGCGGACACCCTGCGCGAGAAGACGGACGTCCTGGAGCGGCTCCGCCCCGACCTCGCCTCCCTCTCCCTGACCGCCCCCGAACCCGGCGGCGCCCTCGGCCGGCTCGCGGCCCGCCGCTCCCTGCGCGTGCAGGTACGAGGCGCGGGGCGGGTCGGCGCCGTACTGGCATCGGTACTGTCCGGGGCCGGCGTCGGCGAGGTCGACGTACGCGACGTGGGGCGCGTGGAACCGTGGGACGTGGCTCCGGGCGGGCTGCCCGCCGAATCCCTCCGCGAACGCCGGGCCGAAGCGGCACGGGCAGCCGTCCGCCGCGCCGCCCCCGACCGCCCGCCACGCCGCACCCGCTCCACCCGCTGCGGCACGGAGGACCCCGGACTCTCCCTGGTGATCCTCGCCCCCAGGGACGACGTCGCCGTGCACACACCGGACCCGTTCACCGCCGAACCCCTCATGACCTCGGGAACACCCCACCTGTACGCGGGCGTCGTGGAAGGCACCGGGATCGTCGGACCGCTCGTCCTGCCCGGCGAGACCAGCTGCGCCGGCTGTCTGCACCAGGACCGCACGGACCGGGACCCCGCCTGGCCCCGCCTGGTCGCCCAGTGGCGCTCCGGAAAGGCCCGCCGCGTGGGCGCCTGCGACCTGGCGCTCGCCACCACGGTCGCGGGACTGGCCGCCGCACACGCCCTCGCCTTCCTCGACGGGGAGACACCGTCCAGCACGGGCGCCCGCTGGGAGGCCTCCCTGCCCGGTCTGAACTGGCGCTCCCGGCCGGTGCGGCCGCACCCCGCATGCGGGTGCGGGGCCGGGGAGAGAGGAAATGGGGAGCACTCCTCAACCGACGGGGAGCCACGCGAGACAATGGCGGTGCAACGGCCGTCGGCGGAGCGACGACGCGAGGCAGGCGCAGCGCGGCCGACTGGGACTTGGAGGGCGCATGTCTGATCTTCCCCGGAAGGCGGTCACCCGTACCGCCAAGCTCGCCGCGCTCCCGCTCGGCTTCGCAGGCCGGGCGACCTGGGGGCTGGGCAAGCGGATCGTGGGCGAGTCCGCGGAGATCGTCGGCCGGGAGCTGCAACAGCGCACCGCGGAGCAGCTGTTCAAAGTCCTCGGCGAGCTGAAGGGCGGAGCCATGAAGTTCGGGCAGGCCCTGTCCGTCTTCGAGTCCGCCCTCCCGGAGGAGGTCGCCGGCCCCTACCGGGCGGCACTGACCAAGCTGCAGGACGCGGCCCCGCCGATGCCGACCCGCACGGTGCACGCGGTGCTGGAGGAGCGGCTGGGAGAGGACTGGCGGGACCTGTTCCTGGAGTTCGAGGAGAAGCCGGCGGCCGCGGCCTCCATCGGCCAGGTGCACCGGGCGGTGTGGCACGACGGCCGTGAGGTGGCGGTCAAGGTGCAGTACCCGGGCGCGGGCGAGGCCCTGCTGTCCGACCTGAGCCAACTGAGCCGTTTCGCCCGGCTGTTGGGGCCGCTCATCCCCGGCATGGACATCAAACCGCTGATCGCGGAGATGCGGGACCGTGTCTCCGAGGAGCTGGACTACGCGCTGGAGGCCCAGGCCCAGGACGCCCACGCGCAGGAGTTCGCCGACGACCCGGACGTGGTGGTCCCGGTGGTGGTGCACCAGTGCGAGCAGATCCTGGTCACGGAGTGGATCGACGGGATCCCGCTGTCGGAGATCATCACGGACGGCACCGAGGAGCAGCGCGACCGCGCCGGCCAGCTCCTGGCCCGCTTCCTCTTCTCCGGACCGGCCCGCACCGGCCTGCTGCACGCCGATCCGCATCCCGGCAACTTCCGTCTGCTGCCCGGCGGCCCCGACGACGACTGGCGCCTGGGCGTCCTGGACTTCGGCACGGTCGACCGGCTCCCGGGCGGCCTGCCGGCACCGATCGGCATCTCGCTGCGGATGACCTTGGACGACGAGGCGGAGACCGTCTACGAGCTGCTGTGCGCGGAAGGGTTCGTCAAGGAGTCCATAGAACTGGACCCCGACGCGGTCCTCGACTACCTGCTCCCGATCATCGAGCCGGCCCGGGTCGAGGCGTTCACCTTCACCCGCTCATGGATGCGCAGCCAGGCCGCCCGCATCGCCGACCCCCGCTCCCCCGCCTACCAGCTGGGCAAGCAGCTCAACCTGCCGCCGGCCTATCTGCTGATACACCGGGTGACGCTGAGCACCATCGGCGTGCTCTGCCAACTGGGGGCCACGGTACGGCTGCGGGACGAACTGGAGGAGTGGCTGCCCGGGTTCGTACTCGAGGACGAACCGGCAGAGGAGGAACCGGCCGCGGAGGCGTGACCGGGGCTGCTTAGCCGCCTGACTGCTGGGCTGGCTGGCTGGCTGGCTGGCTGGCTGGCTGGCTGGCTGGCTGGCTGGCTGCCACGGTGTTGGTGAGGGCGGGGCGGGGGCGGGGAGGGGGGAGGGCCCCGGAGAAGCGTTCTCACCACCAGGACGAGTCCAGCCGCCCCTCGATCGCCCGTAGGTTCTCCCGGGAGCAGACGTCGCAGAAGTACTGACGGATGCCGTTCTCCACGGAGCAGGTCCAGGTGGTCGGCTGGGAGTCGCCGGCGGGGGTGCCGCAGCGGGCGCACACGAGGGGGCCGGGCTCCGTGGTGGAGCCGCCCTGATCACTTCCTCCGGAAGGGCTCGTCACGTGCCGACGATAACTCTCCGACCGGTGGATCGCCGTGCACAACGCACCGCGGGGGCCGGTCCGTTCGGTCGGACCGGCCCCCGCGGGGAAGGCTTCGCCTCCCTGGACCGGGAGGCCACCGCTTCGAGTGTGCTGGGTTACTGCATGACGGCCATGGCGAGCGCACGGCGGGCGCGCATCGAGGCGCGTTCCGCCCGGCGCTGCATCCGTCGGGCGGTGACCAGGCTCAGGGCCTGACGTTCCCGCTCGGCGTCGTGCAGGCGCTCATGCATATGCGCACGGGCCAGGGCTTCTGGGATGAGTTGCATCTCTCGGGTCCTGTTCTGACGCGAACCGGTCGCGCCGTTCATCGTGAAGTCTGGGGTCGCGGAGCCGGTGGGCTCGCTGGTGGACGGCTTCATCGGGGCCTGCTTCTTGGGGTCGTGCGTGAGGGGGCGATCGATCGTTCCTGCGGTGTTCATGCCGTGACCGGGTTCTTGCGCGGGCGGCCACGGGGCCGCTTGCGGGCGACGACGACACCCTGGACGAACAGCTCGCCGCCCCAGACGCCCCAGGGCTCACGCCGCTCCTTGGCACCGGCGAGGCAGGCCTCGATCAGCGGGCAGGTGCGGCAGAGAGACTTGGCGTACTCGACGTCGGCCGGCGACTCGGCGAAGAAGACCTCCGGGTCGTAGGAGCGGCAGGGGACGGGTACGCCGAGGTTCTCGATGGCGTCGTCGAGCGCGGTGAGCGCAGTGAGGGGGGTCAAGGTGGAGTCCTCCGTGAGACCGGGCGGGGGGATCGTTTGTGAAGGCGGTACGGACGGGGCGTGCGCTTCGAGTTGCACGGTTGGTTTTCCTCGTCTGGTCGTTCCGGCCGGTTGACCGGGTGTCGGCGTGGTACCGGGTTCTTTCCTTGTCCCGAGGCCCCTTCGCTCTGTCGTCCCCGTTCGGGGCAAACAGAAGGGCCGCGGATCCCGGGTGGGGTTCCGCGGCCCTGAAGGCGCCGGCCTGATCGACGATCAGGCTGGATCACTCCAGGGTTCTGGCCCACGGAAGGCCCACATCAGGTGGTGCTGCGTCGTCTGCTTCCGGAATCCGGCACCGGCTGCCGCAAAGGCATAGGCATGCGCCCGTGCCACTACCGCTTCCAGTGCCTTGGTCGGTCGCTCATTGCGCTCACGGATGGGAAGACCCGCGAGAGACAGGGAGGACGCCGGACGGTCGGCACGGATGCCGGACAGACCGGTGCCCTGGTTCGAGGCGCCGAGCATGCACGTGGAGACGGTCGAGCGATCGGTCAGTTTGGCCGTGCTGATGAAGCTGGTGTTGATGCTGATCACTGGACTCGCCTCCTCTCGGCGTCTTGGGGACTGGGGTGAGCAGTCCGTTCGGATGTGCAAGTACATCACGGGATCAGGGCCTTCGAGAAGGCCGCTGTTTCCGTGCCTAGAACCTATGGGGATTGCTGGGGCATGCGCAAACTATTTTTTCGACGAGTTCGTATCAGTCGTCCTCGTCGTCTTCTCCGCCTTCTTGACCTGCGCAGATGGCCAGAACTTCGGTTCCGTAGCGCTGCAGCTTGCGGCTGAGGACGCCGGGGATGCGGGACAGCTCGGCCGGGCTGTCGGGCCGTGCCTCGGCGATGGCCATCAGGGTCCGGTCGGTGAAGACGCAGAAGTCGGGCTGGCCGCTGCTGCGGGCCTGGACGGAGCGCCAGGCGCGCAGTCGCTCGTAGAGGCCTTCGTCCATGTCGGAGGGGCAGTCCTCGCAGCGCATCAGTTTCATCTCGCCGGCGTCGGTGAGGGTGCGGCCGCAGACGCGGCAGCGGGCCGGGGTGCGCTGGGTGCGGCGTGGGACGGCCGGGATCTCGGTGAGGGTGCCGCGTTCGATGCCTCCGGCGGCTCCCGTGCTGGTGCGGCCGACGGTGGCGGTGGAGCCGGGGCGCAGGCCGTCGAGGAAGTGGCTGGGCCTTCGGCTGGGGCGGCCGCCGGGTGAGCGGGACAGGGACCAGGAGAGGTGGAGCCGTTCTCTGGCGCGGGTGACGCCGACATAGAGGAGGCGGCGTTCTTCTTCGATCTGTTCGTCCGTCTTGGCGTAGGTGATCGGCACCATGCCCTCGGCGATGCCGACCAGGAAGACGACGTCCCATTCCAGGCCCTTGGCCGCGTGCAGGGAGGCCAGGGTGACGCCCTGGACGGTGGGGGCGTGCTGGGCGTTGGCCCGCTCGTCGAGTTCTGCGACGAAGTCGTTGAGGGTGGCCTTGGGGTGGGCGGCGGTGAAGTCGTGGGCGAGGTTGACGAGGGCGGCGAGTGATTCCCAGCGTTCTCTGGCGGCTCCGGAGCCGGCGGGAGGTTTGCTGGTCCAGCCTTCTCCGGAGAGGACGGCGCGTACCTGGGAGGGCAGGTCGACGGCGTCGTCGAGCAGGGAGTCGTTGCCGCCGAAGCGGGCGGCGCCGCGCAGGGCGACGCCTGCCTTGCGGACCTCGGGGCGGTCGAAGAAGCGTTCGGCGCCGCGGAGCTGGTAGGGGACTCCGGCGTCGGCGAGGGCCTGTTCGTAGGTCTCGGACTGGGAGTTGGTGCGGAAGAGGACGGCGATCTCGGCGGCGGGGATGCCGGCGTCGATGAGTTCGCGGATGCGGCGGGCGGCGCCTTCGGCCTCGGCGGGCTCGTCGGTGTACTCGGTGTAGACGGGGTCGGGGCCGGGGGGGCGTTGGGAGACGAGTTCCAGCCGGTGGTCCGCGGCGCGGCCGCTGGCCTGGGTGAGCAGTCCGTTGGCGAGGTGGACGACCTGGGGGGTGGAGCGGTAGTCGCGGACGAGCTTGACGACGGTGGCGCCGGGGTGGCGGACGCGGAAGTCGAGGAGGTGGTCGGGTGTTGCTCCCGTGAAGGAGTAGATCGTCTGGCTGGCGTCGCCGACGACGCACAGGGTGTCGCGGTTGCCGAGCCAGAGTTCCAGGAGGCGCTGCTGGAGGGGGCTGACGTCCTGGTACTCGTCGACGACGAAGTGCTGGTACTGGGTGCGGATCTGTTCGGCGATGTCGTGCCGGTCCTGGAGGATGGCGACGGTGAGCAGCAGGACGTCTTCGAAGTCGATGACCGCGCGGTCGCGCTTGAGGTCCTCGTAGGCCGCGTAGAGGTGGGAGATCTCGGCGGGGTCGCGTGGGGTGTCGCGGCCGGCCTTTGCTGCCGCGTACGGGTAGTCGGCGGGGACGGTCTGGGTGACCTTGGACCATTCGATCTCGGCTGTGGCGTCCCGCAGCTCGCCGCGGTCCAGGCGGAGCTTGCAGGCGGCGGCCGCGTCGGCGACGAGTTGGATCTTGCGGTCGACGAGCCGGGGCATGGAGCCGCCGATTGCTTTCGGCCAGAAGTACTGGAGCTGGCGCAGTGCGGCGGAGTGGAAGGTTCGGGCCTGGACGCCGTGGGCGCCGAGCTGGCGGAGGCGGCCGCGCATCTCGCCCGCGGCGCGGTTGGTGAAGGTGACGGCGAGCACGCTGGAGGGCTGGAGGATTCCGGCGCGGACTCCGTAGGCGATGCGGTGGGTGATCGCCCGGGTCTTGCCCGTGCCCGCTCCGGCCAGTACGCACACCGGGCCGTGCAGGGCGGTGGCCACCTCGCGCTGCTCGGGGTCGAGCCCTTCGAGCACCGCGTCGGCCGAGTCCGGTGTCTGCGGGAAGAGGGAGGAGTGCGTTGCTGCTGTCACACGGCAATGCTGCCAGGTCGTCCGGGACTGCTGCGCCGGTTGTCCACAGGCGGGCCCTTGCGGTCGTACTAATGCGGCAGGTGTCACAGCCGGGCCGGATACCCCGGGCGGGAATGCGCTCCCCCGTCCTTTACGTTGTGCTCCTGCACGACCTTCCCCGAGCTGCCTGAGGAGCGCGAGAGATATGCAGGGCACTGTGACGATGTACAGCACGACTTGGTGCGGCTACTGCCAGCGGCTGAAGAAGCAGCTGGACCGCGAGGGCATCGCCTACACCGAGATCAACATCGAGCAGGACCCGGCGTCCGCCGCTTTCGTGGAGAAGGCGAATGGCGGAAACCAGACGGTCCCGACCGTGCTCTTCGGTGACGGCTCCACGCTGACGAACCCGTCGCTGGCGCAGGTGAAGCAGAAGCTCGCCGCGTAACGGGCCCGTCCGGGCCTGTGGGAAAGGCGGCTCCTGAGGCTGTGGTGCCTCCGGAGCCGCCTTTCTGTGTCCTGTCCCACAGGAGGGTCCCGTACGAGCGCGTGCCCGTGGTCTCAGATGAAGCTTCTCGTCGGCAGCGGCTTGCCGTACCACATCTCGATCAGGCGGGCGGCGATGGAGATGCCGTACGGGGGGAGCACCTCTCCCGACTCGAAGGCCGCGTGGAGTTCCTCGCGGGAGAACCAGCGGGCCTCGTGGATCTCGTCGCCGTCGACGTCGATGTCGGTGGAGGTGGCGCGGGCCATGAAGCCGAGCATGAGGCTGGACGGGAAGGGCCAGGGCTGGCTGGCCACGTACTCGACCTGGCCGACGGTGACGCCGACCTCCTCGAGGACCTCGCGGCGTACCGACTGCTCGATGGACTCGCCGGGCTCGACGAAACCGGCGAGCGTGGAGAAGCGGCCCTCGGGCCAGTGGACCTGGCGGCCGAGCAGGATCCGGTCCTCCTCGTCGGTGACGGCCATGATCACGGCGGGGTCGGTGCGCGGGTAGTGCTCGGCGCCGCAGGCCTGGCAGCGGCGGATGTGGCCGGCCGCGGCGATGACCGTGCGCTCGCCGCAGCGGGAGCAGAAGCGGTGGGTGCGCTGCCAGTTCTCGAGGCCGACCGCGTGCACCATGAGGCCTGTGTCCCGCGGTGAGAGCAGGAGTCCGGCCTCGCGCAGGCCCGCCGGGCGGGCGGACTGGTCGATGCGGCCGGGCAGCGCGTCCTTCTGGAGGGCGAAGTAGCTGACGCCGTCCTCGTCGATGCCGAGGAAGTAGCGGTGGGCCTCGGTGAGGGGTGCCTCGAAGGAGGGGGTCATGACGAGTTCGGTCCGGCCGTCGGGCGTCTCGTCGATGAGTACCTGGCCGCCGGAGACCACGAAGCAGCGGGTGGTGGGGTGGCTCCATGCCGCTGCGAGCCAGGCCTCGTCGAGCCGGTGGTGGGCGGCGCGGTCGATGCCGCTCGGGGCGGTCAGCGAGATGGGTCGGTCGGCGATGTGGTCGGTCCAGGTGGTCACAGGTGCTTCCAACTCCCCCAGTGGAAAGGTTCGCTTCGGCGGGCGGTTCGGGCGGGCATGGGCCGGGAGGGCACCGGGGCGGGTTCGGGCGGGGTGTGCGGGCGGTCCTTCCAGTGTGCCCCGCACGCGATGCCGTCCCGTACGGCGCCTGTCGGTCAGGGTTCGTGACGCCAGTTCTCGGCGAGGTCGCCCCACAGGTAGGCGCTGGTTTCGACGCCCTTGAGGAGGAGGTCGAGTTCGACCTTCTCGTTGGGGGCGTGCCAGCCGTCGGACGGGACGGAGATGCCCAGGAAGAGGACGGGAGCGCCGAGGACCTCCTGGAGGTCGGCGGCGGGTCCGGAGCCGCCCTCGCGGGTGTAGCGGACCGGGCTCTGGAAGGCGCGGCCCATGGCGCGGACCACGGACTGCAGCGCGGGGTGGTCGAGCGGGGTCAGGCACGGGCGCGTGGCGGGGCCGAAGCTGATCTCGAGCCTGATCCCGGCGGGTATCTGCTCGGGGGCCCAGGCGCGGACGGCCTTCTCGATGTGGTCGGGGTCCTGGCCGGCGACCAGGCGGAAGGACAGCTTCACCATGGCCGAGGAGGGGATGATCGTCTTGCTGCCGGGGCCTTGGTAGCCGCCGCCGATGCCGTTGACCTCGACGGTCGGGCGGGCCCAGATGCGCTCCAGGGTGGTGTGTCCGGCCTCGCCGTGGGTGGCGTGCGACTTGGCGGTGCGCAGCCACTGCTGCTCGTCGAACGGCAGCTCGGCGAACAGCTCGCGTTCGCGGTCGGTCAGCTCGGCTATGCCGTCGTAGAAGCCCGGGACGGCCACGCGCGCGTGCTCGTCGTGCAGGGCGGCCACCAGGCGGGCGGCGGCGGTGGCCGGGTTGGGGACGGCGCCGCCGAAGGAACCGGAGTGGATGTCCTGGTCGGGGCCGTACAGCCGGATCTCGCACTCGGCGAGGCCGCGCATGCCGGTGCAGACGGTCGGGGTGTCCTCGGACCACATGCCGGTGTCGGAGACGATCACGGCGTCGGCGGCGAGCCGGTCGGCGCGCTCTTCGACGAGGGCCCGGAAGTGCTCGGAGCCGGACTCCTCCTCGCCCTCGATCAGCAGCTTCAGGTTGACCGCGGGGGCGGTGCGGCCGGTGGCGGCGAGGTGGGCGCGGACGCCGAGTGTGTGGAAGAACACCTGGCCCTTGTCGTCGGCCGCCCCGCGCGCGTAGAGGCGGTTGTCCCGGATGACGGGCTCGAAGGGCTCGCTGTCCCAGCCGTCCTCGCGGGCGGCGGGCTGGACGTCGTGGTGGCCGTAGACGAGGACGGTGGGCGCCTGCGGGTCGCCCGAGGGCCATTCCGCGAAGACGGCCGGGGCGCCGGGGGTCGGCCAGATCTCCACGGTCGGGAAGCCGGTCTCCTCGAGCTTGGCGGCGAGCCAGTCGGCACTGTCCCGTACGTCGGGCGCGTGGTCGGGCTGGGCCGACACGGAGGGGATGCGCAGCCATGCCGCGAGGTCGTCGAGGAAGGCGGTGCGCTGCTGCTCGATGTACGTACGGACGGCGCTGTCCGGGGTCTGGCTCATGCTCACGAGCCTATCGGCCCGCACCGGCATCCTCGGCGGGCTGTTCGTCACACCGGGGATCCCTTGCATGGCTCTTGCGTGTCACTCGGTCGGGTCACCGGTGAGCAGTCGTTCCAGGGCGGCCCGGCCGGGCAGGTTCGCGGGGCGTACGACCTCGCCGCTGCGCACGTACAGGAAGGCGGCCGTGACCGACTCGGGCGGCACGCCCTGCTGCTCGGCCCAGGCCAGCCGGTAGACGGCAAGCTGGAGGGGGTCGGCGCTGCGGGTGCGGCTGGTCTTCCAGTCGACGATCTCGTAGGTCGCCGTGTCGCCGCCGCCGGTTCGGTAGACGGCGTCGATGCGGCCGCGTACGACGCGGCCGGCGAGGGTGAGCTGGAAGGGCGCCTCGATCCGGTACGGGGTGCGCTGGGCGTACTCGGTGCGTTCGAAGGCGTCCTTGAGGGCTTCGAGGTCGCGTTCGTCGGCGATCTCGGCCTCGCTGCCGGGCAGCTCGTCCGGCTCCAGCATGGGCAGTGTCAGTTCCTCGAAGCGTGCTTCGACCCAGGCGTGGAAGCGGGTGCCCCGGCGCGCGGCGGGTTGCGGGGGGCGTGGCATGGGGCGTGCGAGTTCCTGTGCGAGCCCCTCCGGGTCCTCCGCGAGGAGCAGCAGCTGGGTTGCGGTCAGCGTGGCCGGCAGGGGGACGTCCGTGACGGCCTGCCGGGCGCGCAGCAGCTCGCCGGTGAGTGCGTCGAGGTCGCGGTCCCAGGAGGCGATGGCGCGGGCTTCCTCGGGGGTGAGGGGCGCGGGGTGCCCGGGTTCGGTGGCGCGGGTGCGTGCGGCGGCGCGTTCGCGGGGCCGGGTGGGTTCGGCCGGGGCGGTCGCCTGGTGGGGGACGGTCGGCCGCTCGCCGGTCCAGGAGTCCCGGTCGGCGGGCTCCTCCTGGGGCATGCCGCCCTCGTCGTACGGCGTCTCCCCGGCGAAGGGGTCCTCGTCGTACGGGCTCGCTTCGCCGTACGGGTCCTCGTCGTACCGGACCGCTTCGCCGTACGGGTCCTCGTCGTCCGCCGGGGTGGGCCAGTCGGGGTCTTCTTCGTCCGGCGGTGCGGGCCAGTCCGGGTCGTCGAAGGCGGCGGGGTCGTGGGCGGCGGGCGGGTGGCCGTCCTGCCGGGCGGCCAGGGTGTCCAGGTGGGTGAGGACGGTTTCGGCGGCCGCGCGGCGGCGGGCCAGGGCCGCGTCGTCCAGGGGCAGGGGCCACACCGTGCCGGCGGTGGCCGTGTGCAGGGCCGGGTTCTCCTCGTCCTCGGCGGGCTCGTCGGCCCATGCCTCGATCTCGCCGTATCCGGCGGCGCAGTGGTCGTGGAAGGCCTGGAGGAAGTCGGAGGGGCCGCGTGGCTTCTTCTGGCTGGGACCCCACCAGTGACCGGAGCCGAGGAGGAGGGAGCGGGGGCGGGTGAGGGTGACGTAGCCGAGGCGCAGTTCCTCGGTGTGCTGGTGGTCCTTCATGGCCTCGTGGAAGGCCTTCATGCCCCGGGAGTCCCAGGAGTCGACGTCGGGCAGGGTGTCGGCGTCGCCGCGCAGGGCGTGCGGCAGCACCTTGGCCTGCGCGGTCCACTTCTCTCGGCCCTGGGCGCTGGGGAAGGTGCCGTGGACCAGTCCGGGGACGGCGACGACGTCCCACTCCAGGCCCTTGGACTTGTGGGCGGTGAGTACCTTGACGGTGTTCTCGCCGCCGGGCAGGGCGTTGTCCAGGCCCTTCTCGTACTGGGCGGCGGTGCGCAGGAAACCGAGGAAGGCGAGCAGGGTGGCCTCGCCGTCGCCGGCCGCGAAGGAGGCCGCGACGTCCAGGAAGTTGGACAGGGTCTCGCGACGGCGGGCGGCGAGCGCGTGCGGGGACGCCGACAGCTCCACCTCCAGGCCGGTGACGGCGAGGACGCGGTGCAGGACGTCCATCAGCGGGTCGGACAGGGAACGGCGCAGGTCGCGCAGTTCGGCGGCGAGGCGGGCGAAGCGCACGCGCGCGTCCGGGGAGAACGGCAGCCCGTCGTCGTCCCCGTCACGCTCGTCGAGGGGTGCCTCCAGGAAGGTGTCCAGGGCGTCCGCGAGCGATATCACCTCGGACGGGTCGACGCCTTCGACGGCCTCGGCGAGCCTGCGGTCGGGGTCGTCGGCGTCGTCCGCGCGCGCGTGGGCGACCAGCAGGCGGGCGCGGCGGCCGAGGAGGGCGAGGTCGCGGGGGCCGATGCGCCAGCGCGGGCCGGTCAGCAGTCGGACCAGGGAGGCGTTGGCCCCGGGGTCCTGGAGGACTTCGCAGACGGCGACGAGGTCCGCGATCTCGGGCAGGTGCAGCAGGCCGGAGAGGCCGACGACCTCCACGGGGATGTCACGGGCGACGAGGGCGCCCTGGATCTCGGCGAAGTCGGTGGCCGTGCGGCACAGTACGGCGATCTCGCCGGGAGCCTTGTCGGCGCGCACGAGGTGGGCGATGGAGTCGGCGATCCAGTCGATCTCCTCCGCGTGGGTGGGCAGCAGGGCGCAGCGGACCGTGCCGTCGTGTTCGGCGCCGGGGGCCGGGCGGAGGGCCTCCACGCCCGCGTGCATGGCGCGCAGCGGCTCGGCGAGGCCGTTGGCGAGGTCGAGGAGGCGGCCGCCGCTGCGGCGGTTCTCGCTGAGCGCCTGGCGGGTGGCGGGGCTGCCGTCGGCGTGGGCGAAGTGTTCGGGGAAGTCGTCCAGGTTGGCCACGGAGGCGCCGCGCCAGCCGTAGATGGCCTGGCAGGGGTCGCCGACCGCGGTCACCGGGTGGCCCGTGCCGCCGCCGAACAGGCCCGACAGCAGGACGCGCTGGGCCACGGAGGTGTCCTGGTACTCGTCCAGGAGCACCACCCGGAACTCCTCGCGCAGCAGCCGGCCCGCTTCGGGGATGCCGGCGAGGCGGGCGGACAGTGCGATCTGGTCGCCGAAGTCGAGCAGATCGCGTTCGCGCTTGGCGGCCCGGTAGCGCACGACGAGGTCGGCGAGTTCCCGGCGGGCGGCCGCGGTGTCGGGGACCTTGCGCAGGTCGGCGTTGGTGAGCTTGGCGCCCTCCAGGGTGCGCAGCAGGCCGGCGTCCCAGGCACGCAGTTCGTCGGGCGCCACGAGGTGTTCGGCCAGCTCGGAGTCGAGGGTGAGCAGGTCGCTGACGAGGTCGGCGAAGGAGCGGGTCAGCGCCGGGTAGGGGCCGGGGGCCTCGCGCAGCACGCGCGCGGCGAGCTGGTAGCGGGTGGCGTCGGCCAGCAGCCGGGAGGTCGGCTCGAGGCCGATGCGCAGGCCGTGGTCGGTCAGCAGACGGCCGGCGAAGGCGTGGTACGTCGAGATGACCGGCTCGCCGGGCGGATTGTCCGGGTCGATGACGTCGGGGTCCGTGACGCCGGCCTTGATCAGTGCCTTGCGGACGCGTTCGGCGAGCTCGCCGGCGGCCTTGTTGGTGAAGGTCAGGCCGAGGACCTGTTCGGGGGCGACCTGGCCGGTGCCGACCAGCCAGACCACGCGGGCCGCCATCACGGTGGTCTTGCCCGAGCCGGCTCCGGCCACGATCACCTGCGGTGCGGGCGGCGCGGTGATGCAGGCCGTCTGCTCCGGGGTGAACGGGATGCCGAGGAGCTCCTTGAGCTGCTCGGGGTCGGTGATACGGGCGGGCATGTCGTCAGAGGCTAGCGGCGGGCACTGACATCCGCGGACAGATCGGCCGCTCCGGAAGGAAGAAACGCAGGTCAGCGCCGGTGGTGCCGTACGTCACCCTCGCCCCTGGCACAGGTCACTCGACCACGTGCCGCCCTTCGGGCCGGGCGCTGCAGGAGGCGCGGAACGCACAGTGCGTGCAGTGCTGGCCGGCGGTCGGGGTGAACCGCTCGTCGAGGACCTTTCCGGCGGCGGTGGCCAGCAGCTCGCCGACCCACTCCCCCGCCAGCGGCTCCTGGGCCTGCACCTTGGGCAGGCTCTCGCCGCCGTCCCGCTTGGCCGCGCCCTGCCTGAGGTGCACCAGTTCCGCACCGCCTGGCTCCGGACGTACGCCGTCGAAGGCGTCGTCCACGGCGCCCTCACGGACTGCGAGCTGGTAGACGGCGAGCTGCGGATGGCGGGCCACGTCGGCCGCGCTGGGTGCCTGCTTGCCGGTCTTGAAGTCCACGACGTAGGCGCGGCCCTCGCCGTCCGCCTCGACGCGGTCCATCTGGCCACGGATGCGGACCTGGTAGTCGCCCGCGTCCAGGGTGACGTCGAAGTCCTGCTCGCTCGTCACCGGGGTGCGGCCGGTGCGGTCCAGTACGTGCCAGTTCAGGAAGCGTTCGAGGGCCGCGCGCGCGTTGCCCTTCTCCTGCGCGGACTTCCAGGGCGCGTCGAAGGCGAGCGCGTTCCACACCGACTCCAGGCGCTCCATGAGCACGTCGAGGTCGGCGGGGGTACGGCCGGAGGCGACCTCGTCGGCGAGGACGTGGACGACGTTGCCGAAGCCCTGGGCGGCGGTGGCGGGCGTGTCGGCCTTCACCTCGCGACCCAGGAACCACTGCAGGGCGCATGTGTTGGCGAGCTGGTCGAGGGCGCTGCCGGACAGCACGACGGGCTGGTCGTGGTGGCGCAGCGGCACCTTGCTCTCGGTCGGCTCGAACATGCCCCACCAGCGGTAGGGGTGCGCGGACGGCACCAAGGGGCGGCCGTCCTCGTCGGCGAGTGCGGCGAGCTTCGCCAGGCGGCGGGCGGCGGCCTCCCGCAGGGCCGCCGACGCGCGCGGGTCGACGGTGGTGGCGCGCAGTTCGGCGACGAGCGCGGCCACGGACAGCGGGCGGCGCGGGCGGCCGGTGACGTCCCGGGGTTCGACGCCCAGCTCGGTCAGGAAACGGGACGGCTGGTCGCCGTCGTCGGCCGGTGCCTTCACGGCGGTGACGACAAGACGGTCACGCGCGCGCGTGGCGGCCACGTAGAACAGACGCCGCTCCTCGGCGAGCAGCGCGCCCGGGGTGAGGGGTTCGGCGAGTCCGTCGCGGCCGATGCGGTCGGCCTCCAGGAGTGAGCCGCGGCGGCGCAGGTCGGGCCACAGCCCCTCCTGGACGCCGGCGACGACCACCAGCCGCCATTCCAGGCCCTTGGCGCGGTGGGCGGTCATCAGGCGTACGGCGTCGGGGCGCACGGCACGGCGGGTGAGGGTGTCGGCGGCGATGTCCTCGGCGTCGATCTCCTCCAGGAAGTTCAGGGCGCCGCGGCCTCCGATGCGCTCCTCCGCACGCGCGGCCGTGGCGAACAGTGCGCACACGGCGTCCAGGTCGCGGTCCGCGTTGCGGCCCGCCGCGCCGCCGCGCCGGGCGGCGCGCTCCAGGCGCGTGGGCCAGGGCGTGCCCTCCCACAGGTCCCACAGCGCCTCCTCGGCCGTACCGCCGCCCGCGAGGCGCTCACGGGCCTTGCTGAGCAGCACGCCGAGGCGCTGCGCCCCACGCGCGTACGCCGGGTCGTGCGCGACCAGGCGCTCGGGTTCGGTGAGCGCCCGTGCGAGCAGCTCGTCCGAGGGCGGCGGCAGCGGGTTCCCGGCGACCCGCTCCTCCTCACGCAGGGCACGCCCGAGTCGACGCAGGTCAGCGGTGTCCATGCCGGCGAGTGGGGAGGCGAGCAGGGTGAGGGCGGTCTCGGCGTCGAGCCAGTACGTGTCGGCGGCCGGCTCGGCGGCGGGCGCACGGTTGCCGATCTCGGCAGGGCTGTCCGCGCCGGCCTCGGCGAGCGCCTGGGGGCCGGATTCGGCAACGCCGTCCGTCTCGGCGCTTGCGACCTCTTCGATGCCGGCGTCAGCAGCACCGTCCTTGCCGGCTGCGGCACCGACTTCGACAGAGCGCATCGCGGCAGCCCCGGAAGCGACATCGGCGCCGGCGGCAGCAGCACCGCCCATGCCGGCTTCGGCGAGCACATCGGCGCCGGCCTCGGCAGCGCCGTCCGCGCCGGCCGCCGCCCCCTCCGCCTCGCCGCGCGCCTCCTCGTCGCGCGTCTCCTCGCCGGGGCGTCGCGCGGCCTCCGCCGTGGCCACCGCTCTGAGTGCTGTCAGCAGAGGGGCGACCGCCGGCTCGTGGCGCAGGGGCAGGTCGTCGCCGTCGATGTCCAGGGGGACGCCGGCCGCGGTGAGGGCGCGGCGGAAGGTCGGGATGGCGCGGGAGCCGGCGCGTACCAGGACCGCCATGTCGCTCCAGGGGACGCCGTCCTCCAGGTGCGCGCGGCGCAGGATGTCGGCGATGTTGTCCAGTTCCGTACCTGCCGTCGGGTACGTGTAGGCCTCGACGCGGCCGCCGTCCCGCACGGCTTTCGGCTCGCGGTGGGCGCGTACCTTCTCGGCGGGCAGCCGGGTCAGCGGCATGCGCTGGGTGATCAGGCGGGTCGCGGCCAGCAGGGCTGCGCCGGAGCGGCGGGAGGTGCGGAGCACCTCGACGGGGGCCGGGCGGCCGTCCGCGCGCGGGAAAGCCCCCGGGAAGTCCAGGATGCCGTTCACGTCGGCGCCCCGGAACGTGTAGATCGACTGGTCGGGGTCACCGAAGGCGACCAGCGTGCGCCCACCGCCGGCCAAGGCCTGCAGGAGCCGCACCTGGGCGGGGTCGGTGTCCTGGTACTCGTCGACGTACACGGCTTCGTACCGGGCGGCGAGCCGTGCCGCGACCTCGGCGCGGTGGGCGAGCAGCACCGCGCGGTGGACCAGTTCGGCGTAGTCGATGACGCCCTGCAGGTCGAGGACGTCGAGGTACTCGGCGAGGAAGGCGGCGGCCGCGCGCCAGTCGGGGCGGCCGATGCGGCGGGCGAAGGCGTCCAGTGCGCCGGGGCCGAGGCCCAGCTCGCGGCTGCGGGCGAGGACGGCGCGGACCTCGTCGGCGAAGCCGCGCGTGGTCAGGCAGGCGCGCAGTTCGTCCGGCCAGCTCACGTGGTCGAGGCCGAGCCGCTCCAGCTCGGGCTGCCCGGCCAGCAGCCCGCGCACGGTGACGTCCTGCTCGGGGCCGGAGAGCAGGCGCAGCGGCTCCGCGAACAGGCCGCTGTCCTGGTGGGCGCGGATCAGGGCGTAGCAGTACGAGTGGAAGGTGGTCGCCCGGGGCGCGCGGGCCGCGCCGATGCGCAGGGCCATGCGGTCGCGCAGGTCGACGGCGGCCTTGCGGCTGAACGTCAGCACCAGGATCCGTTCCGGGTCCCCGCCACGGGCGATTCGCGCGGCCACGGACTCCACCAGAGTGGTGGTCTTGCCGGTGCCCGGACCTGCGAGAACGAGGAGTGGTCCGGTCTTGTGGTCAACCACGGCGCGCTGTGTCGCGTCAAGACGAGGGGGATCCACTTCGGCAGGCGGGGTACGGACCAGCCGGTAAGCGCCACGGCTCCCCTGCCGCACCGGGGGGTGCGGCAGGCGCCTGATGGAGGAAGAGGAGCTCACGTGGTTCGCCGGTCCTGGTGGTTGTGCTGGTGGGCGGGCGGTCACGCGTGCTAGGCGGTGGCCGCGGGGTGAGGTGGACACGTGCAGCCGACGCTACGCCGCCACCTCGGACGGAAGCAGGGCTTCCGCTTCTTCCCTCGCGGCTCTCGTGGCCCTCGTGTCACGTGGGTCCCTCACCACACGAACGTACGTCATGCCACGGACGTCCCCCGTGTCCCTCGTACGGGCCACGGGTTCCCCTCGACGGCATCCGATGGCGGAAGCTGTCAGGTGTGACCCTCCGCGACCGTGCCGCCGTCCCATCGCGCGCGTCTCATGTCGAGCCGCGGCAGATGGCCCTCGGTGCTCCTGCCCGCCTCCTTCAGCGGCGTGCCCTCCGCGCGGTAGTGATCGAGGGCACGCAGCTCGTGGCCGGGAAGCAGCTTTCCGTCCGCGCGCACCACACGCCACCAGGGGACGGCTCCGCCGTAGAGGGCCATCACCCGGCCGACCTGGCGCGGGCCGCCCTCCTCGAGCCACTCGGCGACATCGCCGTACGTCATGACCCGGCCCGGCGGAATGCGCTCGGCGACCTCCAGGACCCGCTCGGCGTACTCCGGCAACGCGTCCTCGTACCCCTCTCGGGTGTCCTCGGCAGGGCTCTGCTCGCTCATTCGCCCCATCCTGCCGCACCCCACCGACAACGTGGCGCGAAGTCCGGGTACGGCCCTCTCGCCCTCGGGCGACGCTTCCGGCAGACTGTCCGACCGCCCATCCGCACCCTGATGCCCGCGTGTGCCGATGGGGCATGCCACCATCGTGCGGGCGGTGACCGGTGATACGAGACCAAGAAGAGACCATGATGCAGCAGGGCGTGCACCCCGAAGGCGCGGAGGGCACCTCTGACGCTGCCGCGCGTCCCGACACCGCCCGCTCCGGCCAGGTCGGCACCGGCGCCACGGGCCCGGACGAGGCCGGTTCTCCGGGCCCGGACGACACCGGGTCTCCGGGTACTCCGGGCGAGGACGTGCACACGGACGACGGTGCGCGGGACGACGGCACGCGTGCGCGTGGCGACGTCACCGGCCCCGCCGAGGGGGCACCCGTCCCCGGGAACGCACGCCCCGACGAGGGCCTGGGCTCCGGTGACGAAGATCCTCATCCGGAGGAGGTCGAGGGCGACGAACCGCTGCTCCCCGCGCGCGTGCACCGTCCCTCCGACCTCATGCGCTTTCTGGTGGGCGTGCTCGCCGTCGTCGTACTGCTCGCGATCGCCGCGTTCGCGCACGGCACCACCTCGGGCCTCGAGCAGGACATCAACAAGGGCACCGGGCAGGCCCCGGACCTGCTGATCAAGATCGCGGGACTGGCGTCCAGCATCGCGATCCTCCTGGTGCCGGTCGCCTTCGCGATCGAGCGGCTGATCAAACGGGACGGGCTGCGGATCGCCGACGGCGTCCTGGCGGCCGTCCTGGCGCACGGAGTGACCCTCGCCACCGACCTGTGGGTCGCCCAAGCCGCACCGGACTCCATCCAGGAGGCGCTGACCCAGCCCTCACCGGGCGACATCCACGCCCTGACCGACCCGGTGCACGGCTATCTCGCGCCCGTCATCGCCTATATGACGGCCGTCGGCATGTCCCGCAGACCGAGATGGCGTTCTGTGCTGTGGATCGTGCTGCTGCTCGACGCGTTCTCGATGCTGGTCACCGGCTACACGACCCCGTTCTCGATCATCCTGACGGTGCTGATCGGCTGGACCGTCGCCTACGGCACGCTGTACGCGGTCGGCTCCCCCAATGTCCGCCCCACCGGCCGGACCCTGATGGCGGGCCTCAGGCACGTCGGCTTCCACCCGGTCAGCGCGGCCCGCGAGGAGTCCGTGGAGTCGGAGAACGGCGACCGCGGACGGCGCTACTTCGTCACCCTGGAGGACGGCCCGCCGCTGGATGTCACGGTCGTCGACCGGGAGCAGCAGGCCCAGGGCTTCTTCTACCGCGCCTGGCGCAACCTGACCCTGCGCGGCTTCGCCACCCGCTCCAGTCTCCAGTCGCTGCGCCAGGCGCTGGAGCAGGAGGCTCTGCTCGCGTACGCGGCGATCGCCGCGGGTGCCAACGCGCCCAAGCTGATCGCCACCTCGGAACTCGGTCCGGACGCGGTGATGCTCGTCTACGAGCACACCGGCGGGCGCACGCTGGACTCGCTGCCGGACGAGGAGATCACCGACGAGCTGCTGCGCCACACCTGGCACCAGGTGCGGGCGCTGCAGTCCCGGCGCATCGCGCACCGCAGGCTGGCCGGTGACGCGATACTGGTGGATCGTTCCGGCAAGGTGATCCTCGCGGAGCTGCGCGGCGGCGAGATCGCGGCCGGCGATCTGCTGTTGCGCATGGACGTCGCGCAGCTGGTCACCACGGTCGGTCTGCGGGTGGGCGCCGAGCGGGCCGTGGCCTCGGCCGTCGGGGTGCTCGGCCCGGACGCGGTCGCCGACTGCCTGCCGATGCTGCAGCCCATCGCACTGACGCGCTCCACGCGCGCGACCCTGCGCAAGCTGGCCCGCGAGCGCGCCGAGCGGGAACGCGAGGCGGTGCTGGAGGCGTCCCGGCAGGCCAAGCAGGCCCGGCCGGCGGAGGCCTCCGAGACGGCCGGGCCCGTGCTCGAAAAGCGCGACAAGAAGACGGTCAGGGCCGAGCAGCGGGCGGAGAAGCGGGCCCTGGACGAGGCACTCGACGAGGCCCGCGAGGAGGATCTGCTCACGCAGATCCGCCACGAGGTGCTGCGGATCAGGCCGCAGGCCCCCGTGGAGCCGGCCCGTCTGGAGCGGGTGCGGCCGCGCACACTGATCAGCTTCATCGCCGGTGCCATCGGTGCGTACTTCCTGCTGACCCAGCTCACCCACATCGAGTTCGGTCCGCTGATCGCCAACGCCCAGTGGGGCTGGGTGCTCGCCGCGGTGCTGTTCTCCGCGCTCAGCTACGTGGCCGCCGCGATGGCCCTGCTGGGGTTCGTACCGGAGCGGGTGCCGTTCCTGCGGACGGCGGCGGCCCAGGTCGCCGGGTCCTTCGTGAAGATCGTCGCGCCGGCGGCGGTCGGCGGTGTAGCCCTGAACACGCGCTTCCTGCAGCGCCAGGGCGTGCGTCCGGGGCTCGCGGTGGCGAGCGTCGGCGCGTCGCAGCTGTTCGGGCTCGGCTGCCACATCCTGATGCTGCTGTCCTTCGGCTACCTGACCGGTACCGAGAAGACGCCGTCGCTGTCGCCGTCCCGGACGGTCATCGCGGGGCTGCTGACCGTGGCGGTTCTGGTGCTCGTGGTGACCTCGGTGCCGTTCCTGCGGAAATTCGTCTCCACGCGCGTGAGGTCGCTGTTCGCCGGTGTCGTGCCGCGCATGCTCGACGTGCTCCAGCGGCCGCAGAAGCTGGTCACCGGCATCGGCGGCATGCTGCTGCTGACCTTCTGCTTCGTGATGTGCCTGGACGCCTCCATCCGGGCGTTCGGTGACAACTCGACCTCGCTGAGCATCGCCAGTGTCGCCGTGGTCTTCCTCGCCGGAAACGCGCTCGGTTCCGCGGCGCCCACCCCGGGCGGCGTCGGCGCGGTCGAGGCGAGCCTGACGCTCGGCCTGATCGCCGTCGGCCTCCCCAAGGAGGTCGCCGCACCGGCCGTCCTGCTGTTCCGGCTGCTGACGCTGTGGCTGCCGGTGCTGCCCGGCTGGTTCGCCTTCAACCAGCTCACGCGCAAGGGTGCCCTGTAGGAGCGGCGGCGCGGAACAGGCCTGCGCAGCAGGCCAGGGGCGTACCTCGTACGGCTCGCGTCCCGCGCGCCCCGGCGTGCGCGCGCGCAGGATGGATGTATGGCGAACCCCTTCCGGCTGCGTGCCGCCGCTCTGACCACCAGCGCCGTGGTGCTGGCCGCTCTGCTGGCCGGATGCAGCGAGGGTGCCAAGGACGGGGACCTGCCGGCACAGAAGCTGGACTGGAAGGACTGCCCGGTGCCGTCCGCGGCGGAGGGCGGCGGCACCTCTCCGTCCCCGCTGCCCAGCGGCGCCAAGTGGCAGTGCGCCACCATGAAGGCCCCCCGGGACTGGAGCGACCCCAAGGGCCCCACCATCGACATCGCCCTGATCCGCGCCAAGGCCACCGGTGACCCGAGCCGGCGGATCGGCTCGCTCGTGTTCAACTTCGGCGGCCCCGGCGGCAGCGGCGTCACCACGCTGCCCGCCTTCGGCGCGGACTACGCCGCCCTGAACACCCGCTACGACCTGGTGAGCTTCGACCCGCGCGGGGTCGGCCGCAGCGCGCCCGTGAAGTGCGAGAGCGACGCCCAGCTCGACGATTTCTTCCAGCAGGACGCGACCCCCGACGACAGTGCCGAGCGCGCCCAGCTGCTGGACCGCACCCGGCAGTTCAACTCGGCCTGCGAGAAGAACTCCACGAAGATCCTGCCGCATGTGCGCACGACCGACGCGGCCCGCGACATGGACCTGATGCGCCAGGTCCTCGGTGACGACAAGCTGCACTACTTCGGCATCTCCTACGGCACCGAACTCGGCGGCGTCTACGCCCACCTGTTCCCGAAGAACGTCGGCCGGGCGGTCTTCGACGCGGTCGTCGACCCCACCCTGAACCCCGAGCAGAGCGCGCTCGGACAGGCCAAGGGCTTCCAGCTCGCGCTCGACAACTTCGCCGAGGACTGCACCTCGAAGACGACCGAGTGCCCCATCGGCGACACCCCGCAGGAGGTCAAGGACCGCATCGCCAAACTGCTGGCGGACCTGGAGAAGAAACCGATCCCCGGCATCTTCCCGCGGCAGCTGACCCAGACGGCGGCGACCAACGGCATCGCACAGTCCCTGTACTCCAAGGACTTCTGGGAGTACCTCACCGAGGGGCTCGAGCAGGCCTACGAGGGCGACGGCAAGATCCTGATGCTGCTGTCCGACTCGATGAACGGGCGCAGCGAGAACGGCGAGTACAGCAACATCACCGCGGCCAACATCGCCATCAACTGCGCCGACGAGAAACCGCGGTACAGCGCGGACCGAGTCCAGCAGGCGGTGCCCGAGTTCCGTGCCGCCTCCCCGGTGTTCGGGGACTATCTGGCCTGGGGGATGGTCAGCTGCACCGACTGGGCCGTGCCCGGGGCCGCCGAGCACCCCGACGTCAGCGCGCCGGGCTCGGCGCCCATCCTCGTCGTGGGCAACACCGGCGACCCCGCCACCCCGTACGAGGGCGCGAAGAAGATGGTGGACGCGCTCGGCAAGGGCGTCGCCGTCGAGCTCACGTACAAGGGCCAGGGCCACGGGGCGTACGACAGCAAGAACAAGTGCGTGCAGAGCGCGGTGAACGACTACCTGCTGGACGGGAAGGTACCGAAGGCCGGCACGGTCTGCTCCTAGAATCCGGCAATCCCTGAGCGGACGCCCGATCCACCTTACAAAGCCGCAGGTCAGATGGTTATCCACAGGCTCACGCAGGCTGATCCCGCTCCGCCTACCATGGCCTGAACGCCCGCTGCGGCACGACGCGGAGGGCCTGCGAGGGGGTGCGCATGTCTCGATTCCTGCGGTGGACGGCCGCCGCGGCCGCGGCGCTGCTGGTGGCCGGATGCGGCGGCTCGTCGGACGGGGGTCATGGCGAGGGCAAGGGGACCGGCTCGGCCACAGGGACCGGCCAGGCCTCCGCACCGGCGCCACCGTCCATGGCGGACCTCCCCGCCTCGCTCACCTCCCAGCACCTCGACTGGCGCCGCTGCAAGGCCACCGGGGACTCGGGCGCACCGAGCGACGAGTGGCGGTGCGCCACGCTCAAGGTCCCGCTGGACTGGTCGAAGCCGGCCGGCAGGACGATCGGCCTCGCGCTCATCCGCGCGAAGGCGACCGGGAGCGACCGGATCGGCTCGCTGCTGTTCAACTTCGGCGGACCCGGCGGCTCGGGCGTGTCGGTCATGCCGTACTACGGCGCCACCGTCTCCACACTGCGCGAGCACTACGACCTGGTGAGCTGGGACCCGCGCGGGGTCGGCGCGAGCGAGGGCATCCGCTGCCGTAGCGACCGGGACATCGAGGCGGCGGAGGGAGTGGACATCACCCCGGACACCCCGGCGGAGGAGAAGGCGTACCTGCAGGACGCCACCGCCTTCGGCAAGGGGTGCCAGAAGGCCGCCGGCCCGCTGATGGCGCACGTCTCGACGACCGACACCGCACGCGACATGGACCTGATGCGGCAGGTTCTCGGCGACCGGACCATGCACTACTTCGGCATCTCCTACGGCACCGAACTGGGCGGTGTGTACGCCCACTTGTTCCCCAAGCAGGTCGGCCGACTGATACTCGACGCGGTGGTCGACCCGACCGCGGACGCGGTGGGCCACGCCGAGAACCAGGCCCGCGGCTTCCAACGGGCCCTGGACGACTACCTGAAGTCCACCGGCCAGGACCCGAAGCTGGGTTCCCGGAAGATCGTGGACCTGCTCCGGCGGCTCGACGCGAGGCCGCTGCCGACGTCGTCCGGGCGGAAGCTGAACCAGACGCTCGCGGTCACCGGCATCATCGTGCCGCTCTACAGCGAGGCCGGGTGGCCTCGGCTGACCAGCGCGCTCAAGTCGGCCGAGCAGGGCGACGGTTCGCAGCTGCTGGCGCTCGCGGACGACTACAACGAGCGGGACGCGTCGGGGCACTACGGCACGCGGGGCCACGCCCAACGGGTCATATCGTGCCTGGACGACAGGCAGCGGCAGACCCTCGCGCAGACGAAGAAGCTGCTGCCGGAGTTCGAGCGGATCTCTCCCGTCTTCGGGGACTTCCTGGGCTGGGACACGGCAGGCTGGTGCCACGACTGGCCGGTGTCCGGCCAGTACGACACCCCCGAGGTCAGCGCACCGGGCGCGGCACCGATCCTGCTGGTCGGCAACACCGGGGACCCGGCGACGCCGTACGAGGGTGCCCGCAGGATGGCCGACGAACTGGGCAGGGGCGTCGGTGTGGAGCTCACCTGGAAGGGCGAGGGACACGGGGCTTACGGCAACGGGAGCGACTGTGTCGACTCGGCGGTGAACGCCTACCTGCTCGACGGGACGGTACCGAAGGACGGCACGGTCTGCTCATGACGACGGCCTGCGAGTTCCTGCCCATGACGGAGAGTCAAATACGCGCCCCTTCGTCATGAGAGTCGCGCGGTACACCAGGAACCCGTTCCGGTTGCAGGCCGGTGGGCACCGTAGGATCGTGGTGAGTGACGGGCCTATGGGGCTGCCGAAGCGCTGGTGAAGAACAGCGGCCGGCTCCCCGCCCAGTCACGGACGACCCCACGAAACCTAGCGCTCTCTGAGCCACGCATGTCATTCCGGCATCCGGGTCGGCCTACTCAGGACTAGTCATAAACCAACGAGCAGGTGATTCCCATGTCTACGCGCATGTCTCGCAGGAATCGTACTCTCGCAGCCATGGCCCCGATCGTCACTGCGGTGCTGGCCGGGGGACTCCTGACGGCCAGTCCCGCCTCGGCAGCGCCTCCGGTCGGGGAGGTGTCCTTCAGCGGCAAGGTGACCTGCAAGAGTGCGTTCCCGGCCCCCAACAACTCTGTACCCACCCGGGTGTCGCTGGACAGCGGTGAGGACGATGCGCAGGGGCCCACCAACAACCCGACCAACCGCAGGGCGACGTTCGGCCCGATCAGCCTCGACACCCCGTTGGACTCAAGCTTCAGCCTCACGGTCGATGTCACGTGCAAGGCACCGGGGAAGAAGGCCCAGACGTTTTCCAGAACGCTCTCACAGGACAACCTCACCGAAGGTGACTCGGTCCCGCTGAACATCAAGTAGGCGCACACGAACTCACGAACCGTCCCCTGAGAGGGCGGTTCGCGAGTTTGATGTCAGAGCAAAACGGCGGGCCGCGGAACAACTCCGCGGCCCGCCCAAGGGGTTGATCAGTAGACCGGCTTCTGCGGCTCGATCTGGTGGACCCAGCCGATCACACCGCCACCGACGTGGACGGCGTCCGCGAAGCCCGCGGACTTCAGGACGGCGAGGACTTCCGCACTGCGGACACCCGTCTTGCAGTGCAGGACGATCTTCTTGTCCTGCGGGAGGCCCTCCAGGGCGGTGCCCAGGAGGAACTCGTTCTTCGGGATCAGCTTGGCGCCCGGGATGGAGACGATCTCGTACTCGTTCGGCTCGCGGACATCGATGATCTCGATGTTCTCGCCGTCGTCGATCCACTCCTTGAGCTGCTTGGGAGTGATCGTCGAGCCGAGCGCCGCCTCCTGGGCCTCCTCGGAGACGACGCCGCAGAAGGCCTCGTAGTCGATGAGCTCGGTGACGGTCGGGTTCTCGCCGCAGACCGCGCAGTCCGGGTCCTTGCGGACCTTGACCTGGCGGTACTGCATCTCCAGGGCGTCGTAGATCATCAGGCGGCCGACCAGCGGCTCACCGGTGCCGGTGAGAACCTTGATCGCCTCGGTGACCTGGATGGAGCCGATGGACGCGCACAGCACGCCCAGCACACCGCCCTCGGCGCAGGAGGGGACCATGCCCGGCGGCGGGGGCTCCGGGTAGAGGCAGCGGTAGCAGGGGCCGTGCTCGGACCAGAAGACCGAGGCCTGGCCGTCGAAGCGGTAGATCGAGCCCCACACGTACGGCTTGTTCAGCAGCACACAGGCGTCGTTGACCAGGTAGCGGGTCGCGAAGTTGTCCGTACCGTCGACGATCAGGTCGTACTGGCTGAAGATGTCCATCACGTTGTCGGCCTCGAGCCGCTCCTCGTGAAGGATCACGTTCACGTACGGGTTGATGCCCTTGACGCTGTCGCGCGCGGACTCGGCCTTGGAGCGGCCGATGTCGGCCTGGCTGTGGATGATCTGGCGCTGCAGGTTCGACTCGTCGACCTCGTCGAACTCCACGATGCCGAGGGTGCCCACGCCCGCGGCGGCCAGGTACATCAGCGCCGGCGAGCCCAGGCCGCCGGCGCCCACACAGAGCACCTTGGCGTTCTTCAGCCGCTTCTGCCCGTCCATCCCGACGTCGGGGATGATCAGGTGGCGGGAGTACCGGCGGACCTCGTCTACGGTGAGCTCAGCAGCTGGCTCGACCAGGGGTGGCAGCGACACGGGGACTCCGTTGGTCGGTCAATCACTATGGTTGTTCTCCCCGTAACACTGCCACGGCCTTCTTCATTCCGAGACACCCGTTCCGACCCGCGAGACGATTTCGTCCCAGTAGCCGGGCATCGTCTCCCACGGGTCGCTGCGCCCACCGCGGTCGGTGCGGTCCGTGAAGTAGATCGTCGCCGCGCCCTGCCACCGCGCGATGCGCAGCGCCTCCTCCAGATGGCCGAGGGGCACACCGTGCACGAAGTGGCAGAAACGGTCGGGCGGGTAGTCGGCGGTCCACTCGGCGACCTGCGAGAAGCGGTAGTCGGACCAGGGCCCGGAGAAGGTCACCAGCTGGTCGGCGTTCTCCGCGTAGCCCGGGTACGGGTGGCTGCCGTGGCCGAGGACGATGTGGGGCGTGTCACTGATCGACCGGAGCGCGCCGATCGCGCGGCGGACCTCGGGGAGTGCGGCGCGGTCCGCGGGGGTGCGGTCCAGCATGAAGCCGTCGACGCGGTACCAGTCGAGGTGACGGTGCGCGTCCGTGAGCAGGCCGGCGAGGGGGCGGGCGCCGTGGGTGAGGTCCAGATGACCGAGGACACGGACGCCCGTGTTGCGCAGCCGGCCCACGGCTTCCAGGCAGTGCGGGTCGGGCCGGGTGCCGGGCCCGGCGGCGACGTCGAGCACGACCCAGTCCAGGGGGGTGCCGGGGCGGGCGAGTTCGGCCCACTGGGCCGGGGCGACGAGCGGATGCGCGTAGCCGGGGACACCGAGGGCGGTACGGATGCCGGTGCTGGTGGTACCTGCTTTGGTGCTGGTCAGATGCGGCATGCCGCCTCCATCCAGATGTCGGCCAGGGATTCTTCGAGGTTGATCCGGGGACGCCAGCCGAGCCGGTCACGGGCGGTGCGCACGTCGGCCTGCTGCCAGCTGCCGCAGCCGTCCGGGTAGGGGTAGGCGACGGGAGAGGCGTGGTCGGTGTCGGTGCGGGGGTGCCCGATGGTGCTGCGCAACGGCCCGGGAGGGGCGTCGAGTTCGTGGAGGGCGCCGCCGTATCCGGCGACCCGGGCGAGGACGGCGGCGGCGTCGCGGAGCCGGACGGCGCGGCCGGAACCGATGTTGATGACGCCCTGCGCGGCAGAGAGAGAGGCGGCGTGCACGGCGCGGGCGACGTCACGGACGTCGACGAAGTCGCGCTGGACGCCGAGGCCGCCGAGTTTGAGTTCGCCGTCGCCGGACTGCATCGCACGGCGCATGGCCTCGGCAAGCCGGCCGAGCGGGGAGCCGGCCGGGGTGCCGGGTCCGGCGGGTGAGAACACCCGGAGGACGACGGCGTCGAGGCCGGAGCCGAGGACCAGTTCGGTGGCGGCGAGTTTGCTGACGCCGTACGGGCCGCCGGGGCGGGGCACGGCGTCCTCGGCGGTGGAGGAGCCGGGCTGGCTGGGGCCGTACTCCGAGCCGCACCCGATCTGCACCAGGCGGGCGCTGCAGCTGCTGCGGCGCAGGGCTTCGCAGACGGTGGCGACCGCGACGGTGTTGTGCCGGGTGAGATCGCGGGCGCCGCCGCGGGTGGCGCCGGCGCAGTTGACGACGACTCCGGGGTGGACCGCGTCCAGGAAGCGGGTGAGCGCTCCGGGGCTGCCGGTGGCGAGGTCGAAGCGGACGTCGGCGTCGTCGCCGCGGCCGAGCGCGGTGAGCTGGACGGCCGGGTCGGCGAGCAGGCGGTCGGCGACGAAGCGGCCGATGTATCCGTTGGCTCCGATCAGCAGGACCCTCATCGGGCGCCTCCCGGGGTGTGCGCTCCGGCTGCTCCCAAGGCTCCGGACGCTCCGGGCGCTCCGTGTCGGGAGGTGGTCATCTCGTCTTCTCCTTCGAAGGGGTGATGCGGTTGCCTCCGGCGGTGGGCCGGGCGCCCGCGGCCTCGACCGCGGCCGGGTGCTGCCACGCGCTCGGGGCGGGTGGCGGCGGGCTCGGTTCGGGCTGGTGGCGGAGGGTTCACCCGGTTGCTCC
Organism: Streptomyces sp. NPDC044064; assembly: GCF_056434245.1. NCBI lineage: Bacteria > Bacillati > Actinomycetota > Actinomycetes > Kitasatosporales > Streptomycetaceae > Streptomyces > Streptomyces sp. NPDC044064. Next base: position 124,063 of record NZ_JBWKFN010000010.1, on the reverse strand, counting down.
TGTCGGCGCGTGGGCCGAGGCCTGGGTGAGGGTGCGCAGGGCGTGGAGCAGCAGGGCGAGGGCCGCAGTGCCGCAGGCGAGCGCAGGGACGGCGGCCGGGCCCCAGGCGTCCACCAGGGTCTCGACGGGGGTCGCCAGGAAGGCGCAGCCGGGCAGTCGGCCGGCCAGGAGCAGGGCGGGGGCCGCCACCTCGACGGCTGCCGCCGCACCCAGGGTCAGGGCGGGGGCGTGTCGGTGGTGGTGCACGGTGAGGAGCCGGGCGAGCAGGAGGAGGGCGCCCAGGGTGAGGGCCTGCGGGTAGGCCGCGCTCTCGTCGAGGACGGCGGCGCACAGGGCGAGCAGTGCGGCGAGGGCGGCCAGGAACAGGGCGACCGCGCCGAGCAGCAGGGGCCGGGCGGCGGCCGTGAAGTCCTCCAGACCTCGGCTGCCGGCGAGCCTGCGGCGGGCACCGGCGGTGAGGAGGTGGGCGCACCAGGCGGCCGGGGCGCAGGCCAGGGTGAGCGCGAGGGCGGGGGCGACGGCTGCCGGCCAGGGGCCGTCCGGGATACCGGTGGGCAGGTCGTCGGGGCCGCCTGCCACGACCGCGTGCAGGAGTCCGTCGCCGAGAAGGGCGTACCCGAGCAGCCAGAGGGTGCACGCGCGCGTGCCGGTCGCCGTCCGCCACGGGGGTGTGCCGGGTCCGGTGGCGAGGGGGCCGCGGCGCAGGGCCGCGCGGACGGCGAGGCCGACGGCCAGGAGGCCGCCGAGGACCACCAGCAGGCGGGTTCGGCCCTGGGTGAGGTGCAGCCCGGTCACGACGGCCGCGCCGAGCGCGCCGGGCAGGAGGGTGAGCAGGACCCAGTCGGCACGGACACGGGGTGCGCGCAGGAGCTGGGGCTGGGGGCGTGGGGTGCCGTCGCGGGGCACGCGCGCGTACAGCTCCTCGGCGAGCGAGAAGACATCGCGGTGCCGGAAGCCGGCGGCGGTGCGGTCGGTGACGCCGTGGGCCTCCAGCCCGGCGGCGATCTCCAGCGGGTCCACGGCCCGCTCGCACAGCTCCCGGTGCCGGTGCAGCAGGGCTTTCACGGGGTCGGTACCGCGCCGGGCGGTGGGCCTGCGGCTTCTGCCGGACCCGGAGTCCCCTGCGGCCCCCATCGGCGCCGAGGGCGTCCACGGGCGAGCCGCTGCGGAGGAAGTCTCCGCTGCCGGGGGCGGCTTGGGCTCCGGCCCGGGGGAAGCCCCCGGCCGCACGGCTCCCGCACCGCTCGCGCCGCCGCGCGTCTCCGCGCCTGCCAGCCACTCCCCCGACCGCTCGTCCCAGGCGTCGGCGCCGCCCGGCATCGCGGGACCGTCCTGCCGGCCCGGCCGGCTCATGACGTCCCGGTCGTCGCGGGTGTCGTGGGCGTCGTCCAGTCCGCCGGAGCCGTTCACCGCGCCCCCTCGGGAGCCGCCAGCGGGGTCGCGCGGACCGGGCCGCCCGCCGCCCAGCCCGGGACGCCCCGGGTCAGTACGTTGGCCGTGGGGCCGGTCCAGCGGACGGGGACGTGGGCCTCGGCCGGCGCGGCGAACGGCAGGGGCGCGCCCGCCTCGTCGAGGACGACGCGGCGTACCGGGCAGCGCGAGACGATCTCGAGGTAAATGCCGTGAAATGCCGCGATGTTCTGCTCGACGGTGAACAGTTCGAGCGCGCGGGCGCGGGAAGCGGCGCCGAGGCGCTCACGGCGCTCGGGGTCGTGCAGCAGCGCCACGCATGCTTCGGCGAGCGCCCGCGGATTGCGCGGGGGCACGACGAGGCCGGTGCCGCCGATGACCTCCACCACCGCGCCGACGTCGGTGGACACGGTGGCGCGTCCGCAGAACATGGCCTCGACCAGGCTGATCGGGAAGCCCTCGACGACGCTGGAGAGGACGACGACGGAGCCGCCTGCGTACGCGTCGGGCAGCGTCGGGGCCTCGGGGCCGCCGATCTCCTCGAAGGAGACCGGGTTGTCGCCGACCGCGTGCACGCCCTCCGCCTCGTCCGGGAAGAGCTGGGCGGCCAGGGCCCGGCAGTGGCGCAGGTAGGCCGGGCCCTCGGGGCCCGCGGGCGCGCCGACGATCCGCAGGCGGGCCTTCGGCACCTCTCTGCGGACCTCGGCGAAGGCGTGCAGCAGGGAGATGAGGTCCTTGGCGGGTTCCACCCGTCCGACCCAGACGAGCGTGTCCGCGTCGGCGCGGTCCGGGGACTCGCCGACCTCCGCGAAGCGGGAGGCGTCCATGCCCGGGTGGACGGTACGGATCCTGGTGCGGTCGGCGCCGCACCGTTCCTGCCAGCGGCGGGTGTGCGCGTTGCCGGGGGTGAGGATCGCGGCCCGCCGGTAGACCTCGGTGGCCAGCCGGCCGTGGAAGGCGGCGAGCAGGGCTCGCACGGCGGGGGCCGCGGTGTCGGGGCCGAGGGCCAGGTAGTGCGAGCGCAGTTGCACGCCGTACTCGGTGACCAGCAGTGGTACGTCGGCGAAGTGCCGGGCGAGCAGTCCGGGCAGGGCGGCCGGGCCGCCGGCGGTGGCGTGGCAGAGGTCGGCCGCGCCGAGTCCGTCGTCGCCGTACCAGTCGAGGGAGAGGGGGCGCAGGGCGCGTTCGAGGTGCGCGGTGACGGTGAGCAGGTCGGGTACGCGCGCCTCGCGTGCCGTGCGCAGCGCGCCGGGGGCGCGGCAGGCGCGTTCCAGGGTGCGTACGGCGGTGTCGGAGCGGAGCGCGCCGACCAGTCCGCCCTCGTCGCGGGCGAGTTCGGCGAGACCGTAGAGCGCGCTGCCGAAACGGTCCGCCTGATGAGCGGACGCATCCCCGACGGTGGTGTCGGGTGCGGCGCACAGGGCCCCGGCCAGTTCCCCGTAGCAGTCGGTGAAGCGCCGGCGCGCGCGCCGGCCGTATGCGACTTCGTCGTCCTCGGCCGTCCACAGCGGGGCCGTACGGACCCGGCTGATCTGCTCGGGGAGCGGGACCCAGCCCGCGTCCTCCTGCTGTCGGCTGCGGCTGAGCGCGTAGAGGTCGAACTCATGCTGTGCGAGCCCGCGCACGAGCCGGTCGCACCAGAGCCCGGCGTCACCGCTCACATACGGATAGCCGCCCTCCGTAAGCAGTCCGATACGCACGTGTGCACCCCCGATCTCCCGTGAGTGGGAGCCGCCCTGGTCCTGGCGGCTCGCAGCGGGACGAACGTATGCGGACAAGGCGGTGGCGCGACGGACGGTTGTCCATCGCGCCACCAAAAGGGGTGAACGGTCGTAACTTTCGCGTGCGGGTCGCGTTCTGTCGCGCTAGGAGGTCGGACGGTGATCGGCCACGTACGAAACGTTACGCCGCGGCCGGCTCCCGCCGGGCCGCCCGACGCTTCGCCGCCAGCTGCGGATCGAGCGCGGGTACGGCGGCCAGGAGCTGTTTGGTGTACGGCTCGCGCGGGGCGTCGTACACGGCGTCGGCGGGTCCGTACTCGACGACCTGTCCGCGGCGCATCACGGCGACCCGGTCGCTGACCTGGCGGACGACGGCGAGGTCGTGCGCGATGAACACCAGCGCGAGGCCGAGTTCGCGCTGCAGTTCCCCGAGCAGTTCGACCACCTGGGCCTGCGTCGTGACGTCGAGCGCCGAGACGGGCTCGTCGCAGACGATGACGCGCGGGTCGGCGGCGAGCGCCCGCGCGATGCCGACGCGCTGGCGCTGCCCGCCGCTGAACTCGTGCGGGTAACGGTCGTAGTGGGCCGCTTCGAGCCCGACGCGCTCCAGCAGTTCGACCACGCGTCCCCGAATCCGCTCCTCTTCCCGGTCTCCCCGCGCGCGGAGCGGGTCGGCGATGGACTCGCCCACGCTGCGGCGGGGGTTGAGGGAGGAGACGGGGTCCTGGAAGACCATCTGGACGGCCGGGTTCACGCCGGTGTGCGGGCGCCCCGCGTGGTGGATCTCGCCGGCGGTCGGCTCGAGCAGCCCGACCAGCATGCGGCCCAGTGTCGTCTTGCCGCTGCCGCTCTCCCCCACGACGCCCAGGGTCTCGCCCCGGCGGACGGTCAGCGAGACGTCGTCCACGGCGGCGAACGCCCGCTTGCCGCGCCCGAACTCGCGCCGCAGCCCGGTGGCCTCCAGCACGACCTCGTCGGACGCCTCGGAGGGGGCGCGCTGCGCGTCCACGCGCGGGACGGCGTCGAGCAGTTCGCGGGTGTACGTGTGCGCGGGCGCCGCGAGGACCGTGCCGACCGGGCCGTGTTCGACGGTCCGGCCGTGCCGCATGACCAGCACCTCGTCGACGCTCTCGGCGGCGACGCCCACGTCGTGGGTGACGAGCAGCAGGCCCATGCCGGTCTCCTCGCGCAGCGTGTGCAGCAGATCGAGGATCTGGGCCTGGACGGTGACGTCGAGGGCCGTCGTGGGTTCGTCGGCGATCAGCAGATCCGGCCGGCAGGCGAGCGCCATGGCGATCAGGGCTCGCTGGCGCATGCCGCCGCTGAACTCGTGCGGGCGGGACCTGGACCGGCGCCGTGCGTCCGGAATTCCAACCCTCTCCAGCACCTCGACGGCACGCGCGCGTGCGGCGCGGCGCGAGGCGCGCGTGTGTACGCGGTACACCTCGGCGATCTGGTCGCCGATCGCGTAGTAGGGGTCGAGCGAGGACAGCGGGTCCTGGAAGACCATGGCGGCCCTGGCACCGCGCAGCCGCCGCAGTTCCGTGTCCGGGGCCTGCTGTACGTCGGTGCCGGCGACGTGCACCGAGCCGCCGACCCGCGCCCCGGTGCCCCGGTGCAGGCCCAGCAGGGCGCCGGCGACCGTGGACTTGCCGGAGCCGGACTCGCCGACCAGTGCGAGGGCGGCGCCCTGCTCCAGCCGGAAGGAGAGCCCGTCCACGGCCCGCAGCGAGCCGAACTCGACCGTCAGGCCGGTGACTTCCACCAGGCTCATGCGAGTACCACCCGTCGGTCGGCCACCGCGTACAGGACGTCCGCGACGGCGTTGGCGATGACGACGAAGAAGCCGACGACCAGGACCATGCCGACGACCACCGGCAGGTCGACGACCTTCACCGCGTGCACCAGCTCCTGGCCGATGCCGGGCAGACCGAACAGGGTCTCGGTGAGGACGGCGCCGCCGACGGCCGAGCCGACGTTGTTGGCGTTCAGCGCGATGACGGGCGCGAGCGCGCCGCGCAGGGCGTGCCGGCCGACGATCGACCGCTCCCCCACGCCGTACGCCCGGAAGGTGCGGATGTGGTCCTCGGCGAGCGTCTCCAGCATCGAGGCGCGGGTGAGCCGGGCGAACGCGGCCGCCTCGATGAGGGCGAGCGAGAGCCAGGGCAGCAGCAGGTTCCACGCCCACTGCTCCGGGTCGTCGGTGAGGTTCACGTACTGCGGGAAGGGCAGCAGCTGGAGTTCGGCGCAGACGACGATCATCAGCACGAGGCCGACGACGAAGACGGGTGTGGCGGTGCCCGCGAGGGTGAGGGCGGTCAGCAGGCGCTCGGAGATCCGGCCGCGCCGCCAGGCGGAGAGCACGCCGGTGCCGACGCCGAGCAAAAGCCAGAGCACCATCGCGCCGAGGACGAGCGACAGGCTGACCGGCAGCTTGGTCAGGATGATGTCCATGACCTGCTGGTCGCTCTGGTACGACATCCCCAGGCAGGGCGCGGAGCAGTGCGCCACCGAGGTGCCCGTCGAGTAGTCCCGGCCGACGACGAGGCCTTCCAGGAAGTGCCAGTAACGCAGGTAGAGCGGGTCATCGAGCCTGAGCTGCGCGGCGACCTGGTGCACCTGTTCCGGCGAACAGCGCGGGCCGCAGGTGATCTGGGCGACGTTGCCGGGGGTGGCGTAGAAGACGACGTAGACGATCACCGAGATGGCGAGCAGGGTGACCGCCATGCCGACGGCGCGGCGCAGCACGAAACCACCGAAGCCGCTCATGCGGTCTCCTCCTTCGCGGTCCCGCTCCGGCTCTTCCGGCCGGTGCCGACGCGCAGGCGGGAGGCCGCGCGCGGATCGAGTGCGGTGCGCACGCCGTCGCCGAGGACGGTCAGGGCCAGGACGGTGAGGAACAGGGCGCCGGCCGGGAGCAGCAGGTACTGCGGCGCGGCCTGGTACCAGACGTCGGCGCTGGTGAGCATCTGTCCCCAGGACGGCGTGGGCGGCTTCACGCCCACGCCGAGGAAGGAGAGGGCGGCCTCGACCGAGATGTTCATGGGGACGAGCAGTGCCGCGTAGGTGATGACGGGTGCGGCCAGCCCCGGGAGCAGCTCGCGGCGGGCGATCCGCCAGGTGCCCCACCCGCTCAGGCGGGCGGCGGAGACGTAGTCGAGGCCCTTGAGGGTGAGGGTCTGGGCGCGCACGATCTTCGCGATGTTGCCCCAGGCGATGAGGCCGATGACGAGGGTGACGAGGACGGGCCGGGGAAAGCTCGACGGCACGATCGCCAGCAGCGCCAAGGACATGATCATCAGCGGCATGGCGACGATGATGTCCGTGACCCGGCTCAACAGTTGATCAACCCATCGGCTGCCGAGCGCGGAGGCCACGCCGACCACGACTCCGATCGCGACCTGCACCACGGTCGCCGCCAGCGCGACGCCCAGCGACACCCGCGCTCCGTAGACCAGCCTGGCGAACAGGTCGCGCCCGGTCTGCGGTTCGACACCCAGCCAGTGGCCCGTGCCGGCGCCGCCGAAGGAGCCGATGGGCACGCCCCCGCGCGCGGAGTCGATCAGGGAGGGGTGGTAGGTGGTCGGGTCCTGGCCCTCCAGGGCGGTGAGCAGCGGCGCAGCGAGCGCGACCAGGACGAGCAGCGCGACGACGACCGCCGCGACGAGGGCGGCGCGCTGCGCCCGCAGCCGCCGCCAGAACTGACGGGCCCCCGAGGCCCCCGGGACGGGCGTGTCCGTCCCGGGGGCCTGGGTGGCGACAAGTGCCTCGCTCACGGCGCTACTTGACCGCGACCTGGGAGATGTCCAGAACACCGGTCCAGTCGCTGATCACGATGTTCTTGACGTCCTTGCCGTACAGGCGCTTGTAGACGGGGTGGAACAGCGGCACGGTCAGGGCCTGCGCGCCGATCTTCTTGTCCAGTGCACCCCACCGCTTGGCGGCCGCGTCAAGGTCGGTCAACTTGTTGATCGCGTCAATCTCGTCATTGACCGACTTGTCGTCGAGCAGGCCCGTGTTGAAGTTCGCTCCGTCCTTGACGATCTGCCGGCCGTCGAAGATCGGGGCGAGGAAGGGACCGCCGGAGGGCCAGTCGGCACCCCAGAGGGCGAGGAAGAAGCCCGGCTCGGTCTTCACGCTGTGGATCTTGTCCCGGTAGTCGTTGTCCTCCAGCCCCTGGAGTTTGACCGTGATGCCGGCCTTCTTCAGGGCGTCCTGGATGGCGGTGGCGATCTCCGGGCTGGTCTCGAAGTTCTTGTCGTTGGAGTGCGTGAGGGTGATGGTCAGCCCGTTCTTGTGGCCGGCCTCCTTCAGCAGCTCCCTGGCCTTCGCCGGGTTGCCGGCCCTGCCCGCCGGGAAGAGGTCGTACGGCTCGTAGCCGAAGGACTTCTGGTCGGGCAGGTAGGTGGTGGCGGGCTCGGCGAGCGCGGAGCCGCCGGCCGCGTTGATCACGGACGACCGGTCGATGGCGTAGGAGATCGCCTGCCGCACCCTGATGTCGTCGAACGGCTTCACCTTCGGGTTGAAGGCGATGTAGTTCGTGTAGCCGAAGTGGCCGGTGCCCACACGCGCGGCCAGCTCCTTGTCCCCGGTCACCTTGGCGAGCTCGGCCGGGCCGAGGTTGGTGTCCGTGGTGACCGCGGCCGCGTCCGCACTCTGAGACGCGGACAGCCGCTGGTTGATCACGGAGGAGTCGAGGCCGGAGCGGACGTCGACGGTGTCCGGGTAGGCCTTGCGCTCGGCGTCGACCGCCGTGGACCAGTACGTGTTGCGCTCGAGCACCAGGTGCTCACCGTCGTTCTCGTTCTTCACGACCTTGTACGGGCCCGACGAGATCGGGTGCTCCTCGTACTTGGTGCCCGTGTCCTTGCCCTTCGGGACGGGCGTGAACTGCGTCTGCGTGGCCAGGAACGGGAACTCGCCCTCGGGCTTGTTCAGGTGGAAGACGATGGTCCGCGCGTCCGGCGTCTCGATCGCCGAGAGGCCCTTCTTGTCCTTGTACGGGCCCTGGTAGTCGGCCGCGCCGACCAGCCAGTCCCTCAGATACGGTGCGCCGCCGGAGAGTTCGGGGGCGAAGGAGCGCTCGATGCCGTACTTGACGTCGGCCGAGGTGATCGGGGTGCCGTCCTCGTACTTCAGGCCCTTCTTCAGGGTGTACGTCCAGACGGTCGCGTCCTTGCTGGGGCGCCCGGTGTCGGTGGCCAGGTCCGGGACGACCTTGGCGCCGGCCGCGCCGTTCTCCCGGTTGCGTGTGGTGAGGGTGCGGAACACGAGCGAGGGGACGTTGCCGCCGCCGGAGGTGTAGAGGCGGGCGGGGTCGAAGTCCTGCTGCGGTTCGGAGTTCAGAACGGTCAGCGTGCCGCCCTTGTGCGGCGCGGAGTCGCCACCGGAGCCCTTGGCATCGTTGTCCTTCGGGCCGCAGGCGGCGGCGCCCGCTGCCACGACCAGGCTGACGGATGCCGCTGCCACGCGGCGCGCTATGACGGACGGTTGACGCATCGGAAAGACGACCTCTCGGGGAACTGATCGAGGAATTCTCGAAGAGTGAGACATGTGGACGAGGAGTGAGACGGCTGCGGACAGACGTCGGCCCCGGCGTCGGGTCGTCGAAAAATCCGTGACACGGTCACGGACGAAAGAAGGGGAAAAGTCGCGACGCGAACGCCAGGGAGGCGGCGTCAGTGACAGTGGATGTCGGCCACGCAGAGCGCGGTCACACCGATCAGCGCCAGCTCGATGGCGGCGCTGTTGGAGACGGCATGACTAGACCACATGCGCAAAAATATGAACGAACTTGCTGCTCATGTCAATGTGACGCGAGCGGCTCCTGTCAACTCCCGGGATAGGGCCAGGGGTTGGGCAGGCAGTGGATTCCGTCGTGGTCGAGGAACTTGGTCTGCTGCTGCATGACCGGCGCCAGCTCGCCGTCCTTCTGGCACGACACATGGCCGTGCCCGAGCCGGTGGCCCACCTCGTGATTGATGAGCATCTGCCGGTACGGGTGGATCTTGTCCCCGTATGTCTTGCTGCCCTGCGCCCATCGGTAGGCGTTGATCATCACGCGCTCGGTGGACGCCGAGTCGCAGGAGACGTTGTCCTCCGTGGTGTCCAGGCCCGACTTGGCGCACCACTTGGCGGTGGTGCCGGGGCTGGCGAGCGTGATCACGAAGTCGGGTTTGCCGGAGGAGACGCGCTCGAAGGTACGGGTGCCGCCGTGGGCCCAGCTGCGGCTGTCGTTGAGTGTTTTCTGCACGGCGGCGGCGAACAGCTCGCCGTCCAGGCCGAGTCCCTGCTCGACGTCGACGCGGTAGGTGTACTTCTGCCCCTTGCCGGGCGCCTTGTCGAACCCCGGGACGGTGTCGAACTTCCCGGAGCCCTGCAGCGTGGCGCCGAGCGGGTACTTCCGGTCCATCTTCTGCTCGTACGTCAGCGTCGCGGCGCTCGGCGCGGCGGACGGGGCGCCCTGCCCGGGGACCCGGGTGCCGCGCGCCAGGTCGCCGGCGGACTGCGACCGTACGCCGGCGCCGTCGTGGCGGTCGGCGACCTGCCCGGCGACGACGACCGCGAGCACCGTGGTCACGGCCGCGGCCGCGATACCGGTGAAGGCCCGTCCCTTGCTGCCGCCACGCTGCGCGGGCAGGCCGCCCGGCGGCGCCTCGCCCCCGTCTGTCGCCGGCTCCGCACCGGCGTCGTACGACTCCTGCTCCTCGGCGGACTTCGTACGGCCGGACCGGGGCGCGAAGACGTCGGCGCCCTCCTCGAAGGCCTCGAGGTAGTCCTGCCGGGGCCCGCCGCCGGAACGGCCCGGCCCGCCCTGCCGCTGCCGCGGAAAGGCCGTAGTGGTCCCGCCGGAGCCCTGCCGCCCTCCGGGCGCAGCCCCGGCGCCGGACCCGGCCGCACCCGCGAACTCTCCCCAGCCGCCGCCGGCTTCACGCTGCTCTGGATGCCCGCCCCGGGCCTGCCCGGCACCACTGTCGGGCCGCGGCACACCGCGGGCAGGGGTGCCGTCGGAAAGCCGGGGCACGCCGGAGGCGGAGGTGCCGTCGGACAGGCGCCGGGTCCCTTGGGCCGGAGTCCCCTCGGGCGCCCGCCGGCCGCCCTGCATACGCGGCCCACCCGGGATCCGGGGAACACCACGGGCGGGCGTGCCGTCCGGAAGGCGGGGCACGCCGGAGGCGGGGGTGCCGTCGGGCGGACGCGGGACCCCCTGGGCAGGCGTGCCGCCGGGGAAGCGCGGTGCGCCTCCCGCCGGGGTCCCCGGAGGGGAACCGGGCGCGCCCTGGGCGGTGCGCGGCGGGCCGTACCCCTGGGGAGCGCCCTCGGGTGCCTGACGCTGGCCGGGCAGGGTGGGCTGTCGCGTCTCGCGCGGGGTGGACGAGGCAGAGCCCCGTCGCCCTCGCCGGGCGGCTATGTCGGCGGAGTCGTCCTTGGGGGCCGGTCCGCGGCGGCTGTGACGTCCCACCTCGGCCCTCAGCTCCCCGCGCCCGTGGCGGCGACGTCGCCCCCGGCGGTCGTGCCGGATCCGGCACCGGGCGCCGCGGCGTCCGTCCCCCGGGCCACGCCGACGGTCCCGGACTCGCCCTCACCGACGAACTCCCCCTTCTCCGCGAGGAGTTCCCGGAATGCTCCGGCCACCACCTCGGGGTACTCCATCATCGCCACGTGACCCGCCTCCGGCAGGGACAGGAGGCGGGAGTCCGGGAAGGAGCGGGTGGCCTTGCGGGCCATGCGGTAGCCGACCAGCTGGTCGCGGCCGCCGTAGATCAGAAGAGTCGGGGCGAGCACGCGCTCCGCCTGACGCCACAGCCCGTGCTGGCCGCCGAGGGTGTAGGCATTGACCACCCCGCGCGCGGAGCGTGCCATCGCGTCCCAGAAGTACGGCAGTTGCAGCCGCCGCTCCAGCTCTTCCACGGCCTGCTGGAACGCCTCCGGCGACACGCGCCCGGGGTCGCCGTAGCAAAGCCCCAGCACGCCGCGCACGCGCTGCTCGGCCGTCCACTCCCTGGTGAGCCGGGTGAAGAGCCCGGCCACCCCGGGCACGCCCAGCAGCGCCGTGGGCATCGCGGTGCGCTGCACGCGCAGCTCCGGCAGTGCGGGCGAGATCAGCGTCAGGGTGCGTACGAGATCGGGTCGCACGGCGGAGACGCGCGTGGCGACCGCTCCGCCGAGGGAATTGCCGAAGAGATGGACCGGGCCGCGCTCGGCGGCGTCCAGATGGCGGATGACCGCGCGCGCGTGCCCCGTGACGGAGTAGTTGCCGTCGTCCGGGGGCGGGGAGTCACCGAAGCCGGGCAGGTCGACCGCCTCGCTCTCGACGACGCCGTCCAGCTCCCTCATCAGGGTGGACCAGTTCTGCGAGGAACCGCCGAGCCCGTGGATGTACAGCGCGGGCGGCAGCCCCTCGCGCGCGGGGCGCCGCGAACGGACCGACAGGGTGACCCCCGGCAGTCCCACCGACCTCAGCCGCTCGCCCTCGCCGACCCGGACGGGCGCCACCTTCGGGAGGACGCTGGCAGCCGTTACGGACGGCGACTCCGTCGAAGACATGCGGCAATGTTACGAGACGATCACGCTGTGGCTCATGTGTTCGCCTGTGTTCGCCGTCACAGGTTGACCCCTGCCGTGACGGAGACCCGGACCGGGGAACCGCACGGCGAACGGGTGCCCATGGCATGGCGTCCGGATCAGGTGTCTCCTAGGCTCGTACCGAGGGCACCCGTATGTGGCCCCTGCGGTTTCCAGGGACGTTCGTAGGAAGGGAGCCCACCATGGCCTATGACCCCATCGAGCCCGACGTGATCGAGGATCTGCCGGCCGACGACATCCCGTCGATCGACGTGGAGGCCCCGGAGGGTGACGCCGTCGAGCAGCGCGCCGACATCACGCCGGAGCGCGACGACCCGCTCACGGGAGTGGATCCGGACCGCGGGAACGAGGCCGATCTGATCGAACAGGCGCGCGTGGTGGCGATCGACGAAGAGGACTACCGCTGACCACGTGGGACCATTCGACACCGCTCCGGCCGTGTAAGCCTGGCTTTGTGGCTTTCGTCGCCGTCCGGTACGTGAAATTCTGCGCTCGCACCGCGCACACCACGGTTACCGAAAAGTACGATGGCCGCGCGGCTGACACCGCATGTGGACGACTCTGGGAGGCGGCGTGACAGCCATCGAGCAAACTGAGGCGGCGCGCCCGCGTGGCACCCGTCTGCCGCGCCGAGCCCGACGGAACCAGCTCCTGGGCGCCGCCCAGGAGGTCTTCGTCGCACAGGGCTACCACGCGGCCGCGATGGACGACATCGCCGAGCGGGCGGGCGTCAGCAAGCCGGTGCTCTATCAGCACTTCCCCGGCAAGCTCGACCTCTACCTCGCCCTGCTGGACCAGCACTGCGAGTCGCTGATCCAGGCCGTGCGCGGCGCACTCGCGTCGACGACCGACAACAAGCAGCGCGTGCGGGCGACCATGGACGCCTACTTCGCGTACGTCGAGGACGACGGCGGCGCCTTCCGTCTGGTCTTCGAGTCGGACCTGACGAACGAGCCCGCGGTGCGCGAGCGGGTCGACAAGGTCACCAACGACTGTGCCGAGGCGATCTGCGAAGTCATCGCCGAGGACACGGGCCTCTCGCGCCCGGAGTCGATGCTGCTCGCCTCCGGGCTCGGCGGCCTCGCCCAGGTGGTGGCGCGTTCCTGGCTGCACAGCGACCGCACCGTGCCGCGCGATCAGGCGGTGCAGCTGCTGACCTCGCTCGCCTGGCGGGGCATCGCCGGCTTCCCGCTGCACGGCACCGAGAACCACTGACGCTCGTTTGTTCCCGCCCGGTGTTCGCTGTTGGCGTTCCGGCCCGCAGCGTGTACGTCCGCTCACCGGGCTAATGTGTGCTGGGTACGGCGCGGAAGATCGCGCACATCACTGACCGTCGGAGGGACATAGCCGTGGAGGTCAAGATCGGCGTGCAGCACGCGCCCCGCGAGATCGTTCTGGAGAGCGGTCAGAGCGCCGAGGACATCGAGCGCGTGGTGGCCGAGGCGCTGGCCGGAAAGTCGCAGCTGCTGAGCCTCGTGGACGAGCGCGGCCGCAAGGTCCTGGTCCCGGCGGACCGCCTGGCGTACGTGGAGATCGGCGAGCCGACGGTCCGCAAGGTGGGCTTCGGCACTCTCTAGACCCGGTTCGAGAAGGGCCCGGCGGCACTGCGCCGCCGGGCCCTTCCGGCTGTGCGGCCTGCGCACGGAAGGTGCACAAGTCGCCCACGGAGGAGGATTGCAATCCGCAGGTCACGGGTATGACCGGCTACGACCGTGAAGCACAGGCCGGCCGTGGGAGGGACCCCCGAGATGATCCTGGAAGCAATCGGATCCGCCGTGCTCGGTCTGATCCTCGCCTGGGCGGCGACCCACCGGCTGTCACACCGCCTGCCCGCCCGGCCCCTGGTGCTCTCGACAGGCGTCGCCGGAGCTCTTTTCGGTGACTTCGTCACCCACAGCTCCCTCGGCTCGGGCAGCGTCCTGCTGAACCTCCTGGGCGCGGCGATCGTCTCAGCGGCGTCCCTGTCCCTGCTCCTGCGCCCGTCAGCCCGCCTGCGCCGACGATCAGCGACGGCGTAGGCACCGGGGCAGGGGGCGGCGCGGCGCAGCCGCCCGGGACGCGGTGAACCGCGCGCCCAGTCACGGCGCAGCCGCGAGTCGGCCGAAACCACCCCCCACGAAACGGACAGCGCTCAGGCCGCGAGCCCCAGCGCGGCCATCCGCTTGGTGTGCGCCTCGGTGATCCGCGAGAACATCCTGCCGACCTCCGCGAGATCGAACCCGTCGGCGACGCCGCCCACGAGCATGGTCGACAGCGCGTCCCGGTCGGCGACCACCCGCTGCGACTGCGACAGCGCCTCGCCCATCAGCCGCCGCGCCCACAGCGCCAGCCGGCCGCCCACGCGCGGGTCGGCGTCGATCGCCGCGCGCACCTTCTCCACCGCGAATTCGGCGTGCCCGGTGTCGTCGAGGACGGCGAGAACCAGCTCGCGCGTGTCGGTGTCGAGGCGGGCCGCGACCTCCCGGTAGAAGTCGCTCGCGATCGAGTCGCCGACGTACGCCTTGACCAGGCCCTCCAGCCAGTCCGAGGGCGCGGTCTGCTTGTGGAAGCCGTCCAGGGCCGCCACGAAGGGCTCCATCGCCGCGGTCGGCTCCTCGCCGATCTCGGTCAGCCGGTCCCGCAGCCTCTCGAAGTGGTGGAACTCGGCCGAGGCCATCTTCGCCAGCTCCGCCTTGTCCGCGAGCGTCGGCGCCAGCTTGGCGTCCTCCGCAAGCCGCTCGAACGCCGCCAGCTCGCCGTACGCGAGCGCGCCGAGCAGGTCCACGACCGCGGCACGGTACTGCGGGTCGGCGGAGGCCTGCGCCCAGTCCTGGGCGGCGACACCGGTGTGCTCGGCGGGTGCGGCGGACGCGTTCTCAGGCTTGTCAGAGCTAGTCATGAGGCGCACAATAGCCCGCTTGCCGTACCTCGGAAGCCCCTGGCCAAGCACTGTGACCACGACTACGTGACCAAATCGGCCATCGCATGTGCGCCAATCCGGGGTATGGTGGTAATGCGCCTGCTGAGAGTGCGTCGACGATGTACGACGTCCTCCGACAGGCTGCACGCATGAGGATGCCCGGTCGGTGGCCCGATCGGCTCCGACCCGACAGCCCTCCCTGGCCGTACGGCTCATTACGTACGACGACCGGAGGGACACCCTCAGCGGTACGAGCGCTAGAGCGTCGGCAGTGGTCCCGTGTCTTACGGCTTGCCCGAGTGGCTCGTCCGTACGGCAGCCGACGTCCCCGGCACGGTCAGTCATGACCCCCGCGCTCGCCTCGCACCGCGCACACAGAAGAGGCATAACCCTGACTACCACGTTCCGAGACCTCGGGATCCTGCCCGAGACCGCCGAAGCCCTGGAAGCCGTCGGCATCATCACCCCCTTCCCCATCCAGGAGATGACGCTCCCCGTCGCCCTCTCCGGCACGGATGTCATCGGCCAGGCCAAGACCGGCACCGGCAAGACGCTCGGCTTCGGCCTTCCGCTCCTCGAGCGCGTGACCGTCCCCGCCGACGTCGAGGCGGGCCGCGCGGGGCCCGAGGCTCTCACCGACGCCCCGCAGGCGCTCGTCGTCGTCCCCACGCGCGAGCTGTGCACCCAGGTCACCAACGACCTGCTGACGGCCGGCAAGGTCCGTAACGTGCGCGTGATGGCGATCTACGGCGGCCGGGCCTACGAGCCCCAGGTCGAGGCCCTGAAGAAGGGCGTCGACGTGGTCGTCGGCACCCCGGGCCGCCTGCTGGACCTGGCCGGGCAGAAGAAGCTGGACCTGAGCCACATCAAGAGCCTGGTGCTCGACGAGGCCGACGAGATGCTCGACCTGGGCTTCCTGCCCGACGTCGAGAAGATCATCAACCTGCTGCCGGCCAGGCGCCAGACCATGCTGTTCTCGGCGACCATGCCGGGCGCGGTCATCGGCCTCGCGCGCCGCTACATGTCGCAGCCCACCCACATCCGCGCCACCGCGCCGGACGACGAGGGCGCGACGGTCGCGAACATCAAGCAGTTCGTCTACCGCGCGCACTCCCTCGACAAGCCGGAGATGGTCGCGCGCATACTGCAGGCCGACGGCCGCGGTCTCGCGATGATCTTCTGCCGTACGAAGCGGACGGCCGCCGACATCGCCGAGCAGCTGCAGCGCCGCGGCTTCGCCTCCGGCGCGGTCCACGGCGACCTCGGCCAGGGCGCCCGTGAGCAGGCCCTGCGGGCCTTCCGCAACGGCAAGGTCGACGTCCTCGTCTGCACCGACGTCGCCGCGCGCGGTATCGACGTCGAGGGCGTGACCCACGTCATCAACTACCAGTCCCCCGAGGACGAGAAGACGTACCTGCACCGCGTCGGCCGTACGGGCCGCGCGGGCGCGAAGGGTACGGCCATCACGTTCGTCGACTGGGACGACATCCCGCGCTGGCAGCTGATCAACAAGGCGCTGGAGCTGCAGTTCAACGACCCGGTGGAGACGTACTCCAGCTCCCCGCACCTGTTCTCGGACCTCGGCATCCCCGCGGGCACCAAGGGCACTCTGCCGCGCTCGGAGCGCATCCGCGCCGGGCTCGACGCGGAGGAGCTGGAGGACCTGGGCGAGACCGGTGGCCGCAATGCGCGCGGTCGCGGTGGCCGGGGCGGCCGCGACGGCCGTGCCGAGTCCGCCACGGCCGAGCGTGAGCGCCCGGCGCGCACGCCGCGCCGTCGCCGCCGCACCCGCAACGGTGCGCCGCTGGACGCCGCCGCTACGACCGCCCCCGCTACGACCGCCTCGGCGCCGGCCGCCGAGACCGGCACCGTGGAGGAGCCGTCGGCGACCCGCACCCCGCGCCGCCGTCGCCGCACGCGCGGCGGAGCCGCGGCGGAGGCGGTGCCGGCCGCTGCCGCGACCGTGACCCCCGAAGCCGCCGTTGACACGGCGGAGGGCCCGGCCGCGCTGGAGACCCCGGAGCAGCCGCGCCGTCGCCGCACCCGGAAGTCGGCCGAGGCGGCCGAGGTCCAGGTGACCGAGGCTCCGGCGACCGAGGCCGCCCCTGTGGCCGAGGCCGCGCCCGCGGCCGCCGCCGACGTGACCGAGGCCAAGCCGCGCCGGACCCGCAAGACCGCCGCCGCTGCCGCCGAGGCCGCCGTGGACACGGCCGAGGCCACCGAGGCCAAGCCGCGCCGCCGCACCCGCAAGACGGCCGAGCCGGCCGCCGAAACGGCAGTCGCGACGGCCGAAGGCACGGACGAGGCCGCCCCGGCGACCAAGCCGCGCCGCACCCGCAAGACCGCGGCCGCCGCCCCGGAGACCGTGGCCACCGCCCCGGAAACGGTGGAGGCCGAGGTCGAGGCCAAGCCGCGCCGGACCCGCAAGACCGCCGCCGCTGCCGCCGAGGCCGCCGTGGACACGGCCGAAGCCACCGAGGCCAAGCCGCGCCGCCGCACCCGCAAGACGGCCGAGCCGGCCGCCGAAACGGCAGTCACGACGGCCGAAGGCACGGACGAGGCCGCCCCGGCGACCAAGCCGCGCCGCACCCGCAAGACCGCCGCTGCCGCCGCCGAGGCCGCCGTGGACACGGCCGAGGCCACCGAGGCCAAGCCGCGCCGCACACGCAAGGCGACGGCTGCCGCTCCGGAAACGGTGGAGGCCGAGGTCGAGGCCAAGCCGCGCCGGACCCGCAAGACCGCCGCCGCTGCCGCCGAGGCCGCCGTGGACACGGCCGAGGCCACCGAGGCCAAGCCGCGCCGCACACGCAAGGCGACGGCAGTCGCTCCGGAAGCGACGGAGGCCGAGGTCAAGCCCCGCCGTACCCGCAAGACGGCCGCTGCTGCCGAAGCCACGGTGGACGGTTCCGAGGTCGCCGCCGCGCCCAAGGCCCGGCGGACCCGCAAGGCCGTTGCCGCGGCGGCTGCTCCGGAGATTCCGGCGCAGGCCACCGAGGAGCCGGACGCCAAGCCGCGCCGCCGGACCCGCAAGGCCGCGGAGCCCGTGGCCGAGGCCACGGAGACGGCGCCGAAGCCGCGCAGGACGCGGAAGGCGACGGCGGCCGTGGAGGTCACCGAGGCCTGACCGGCCCCACCGCAGGACAAGCACAACCGCTTCACCCGACGGCCCGGCCCACCACTGTGGGACCGGGCCGTCGGCCTTCTCCCCCACTGCCGCTCTCTCCCCCGTCTGCCCCTTCCTCCGCCTCCATCCCCCTGCCCCACCCTCCCTCCACCCCGCCCGCGCACCGCCCGTAGGCTCTCCCCCATGAGCAGGCCTGCCACCTTCGTCCCGCCTCCCGGTGCCCGCGCGTACTCCCTGCGGACCGCACGCGGTGAGTTCGCCGTTGTCGACGCGCCCGTGGCCGACGGTGTCGAGCCGAAGGGCGTCGCGCTGCTGCTGCCGGGGTTCACCGGGAGCAAGGAGGACTTCAATCCGCTGCATGTGCCGCTGGCCGAGCGCGGGTACCGGACCGTGGCCGTGGACGGCCGCGGGCAGTACGAGTCGGACGGGCCCGAGCGCGACGAATCCGCCTACGCGCAGGAGGAGTTGGCGCGGGACGTGCTGGCGCAGGCGGCGGCACTCGGAACGCCGGTGCATCTGCTGGGGCACTCGCTCGGCGGGCAGATCTCGCGTGCGGCCGTGCTGCTCGACCACGCGCCGTTTCTCTCCCTCACGCTGATGGCCTCGGGCCCGGCGCACATCTCGGTCTCCCAGCAGCAGCGCGTGAAGCTGCTGCGGGACGCGCTCGGCGTGATGACGATGGCGCAGGTGTGGGACGCGATGCAGGCGATGGAGGCGCCCGAGGAGACCGACACGGGCGAGCTCGACGGCGGCCTGGTCGGCCGGGAGGATCTGCGGCATCGCTGGCTGGGCAACAAGCCCGCCCAGCTCATCGCCACCGGACGCCAGTTGTGCACCGAGCCGGACCGTATCGCCGAACTGGCCGCCGTAGCGCTGCCGTTCCACGTGCTGTCGGGCTCGCAGGACGACACCTGGCCGCCGGCTCTGCTGGACGAGATGGCGGTGCGGCTTCGGGCGCGGCGCTCCGTCATCGACGGGGCCGAGCACTCGCCCAACACCGAGCGCCCGCTCGCCACGGCCCGGGCGGTCGCCGGCTTCTGGGACGAGCACCCGGGCTGAGGCGGGTGGCGGGAGCCCGGGGCTAGTACTGCGTCTGCAGGTGCTCCCAGAAGCCGTCCCTGAGGGCGCGGCGCAGGTCCGCCTGGCCTCGCAGGGAGTACTGGAGCAGCCCTTCGGCCTCGACCAGCAGGTCCTGGTCGACCGAGCCTGGCAGGTAGGGGTGGCCGGGGAGCAGCTCCACGAGGGCTTCGCGGCCGCGCGCGGCCAGCCACTTCGCGGCGATCTGGGCGCCGACGAAGCGCACGTCCTCGCGGGTGGGCCGGGTGCCGGCGGGGGCCTCGTAGGCGGCGGCCGTGCGGCGGGAGACGTACGGCTTGAAGAACTCCAGGTCGAGGGTGCGCTGGCTGTCGACCTCCCAGAGCAGCGGCTCGGCCTGGTTGCGGCCTTCGGGCGCCTCGATGCCCCACAGGTGGACGCGGGCGCCGTAGCCCTGGGCCGCCTCCACCGCCGAGACCAGGTCCTCGTCGCCGCCGAGCAGGGCCGCGTCGCTGATCGCACGGTGCCGGGCGAGGGACTCCAGGTCGGAGCGGATGAGGGAGTCGACGCCCTTCTGCTGGTTGTTGGCGTTGAGGTTGCCCAGGCGGACCTTGACGTCGGGCAGCTCCGCGATGGACTGCTGCTCGGCGGTGTGGATGCGGCGCCGGGCGCCGTCGTACCAGTAGACGCGGAGCAGCCGGCTGTCCGCGAAGATCGTGCGGGCCCTGTCGATCAGCGCCTCGATGAGACCCTCGGCGTCCAGGTCGAAGGCCCGGCGGTCCTCCGTCCCGGCGACCAGCCGGCCGGCTGCCGCGTAGAGGTATCCCGCGTCGACGAAGATCGCGTGGGTCGAGGGCGTCTTCGCCACCTCGGCGAGCATGCGTTGCAGTAGCTCGTTGGTGTGGTCGATACGGGCGGCGAGGGCCGCCAGGTCGTCGTTCATCGCTTCCATTGTCCCGGCGGTCACGCTACGAACACAACCGGTCCCGGTCAGTCCCGTGCGCCTCATCTACCGGTCAGTAATTAGCCGTTCGAAAAATTTCTTTAGCGTAGGGAATGTTTGTAACACGCAACCCGTTGACTACATACGACAGCAGGACACACCAGTAGTTCTCCTCAGGAGGATGACCAGACGAAGGGAGAAGCCCATGCGCTTCGAAATCATGCGACTCGACGAGGTCAACGGCACCACCGTGGACAGCACCGTCGTGGACGCCGCCTCCGTCAACCGGATCGTTCAGCAGGCCGCCGCCATCGGACAGCGCCTGTGGATCCGCCCGGCCGAGACCCCGGCCTCGTAACGCGGACCGCCACTCAAGCTTTCCGGGGGAGCCGAGCCCACGTCTCAGCTCCCCCGGATCACCTGAGTGACACCGTTGATGATCTGCTGCACCGCGATCGCGGAGAGCATCATGCCCGCGAGCCGCGTCACGAGGACCACACCGCCGTCCTTGATGACCCGGATGATCAGCAGCGAATAGCGCATCACCAGCCACAGCACGACGTGGATCGCGAGGATCGCGGACCACACCGAGACCTGCGTGGCCACACTGCCGGCCTTCTGCACGGCGAGGATCACGGACACGATGGCACCGGGCCCCGCCAGCAGCGGCATGCCCAGCGGTACGAGGGCGACGTTCACGTCCTTGGTCTGCTTCGGCTCGTCGGTCTTGCCGGTGAGCAGGTCGAGCGCGATCAGCAGAAGCAGCAGACCGCCCGCGATCATCAGCGCGGGGACGGACACGTGCAGGTAGTTCAGGATCTGGTGGCCCAGGACGCCGAACGTGGCGATGACCCCGAAGGCCACACAGACGGCCTGGAAGGCCATCCGCTTCTGCACCTTGGCAGGGCGCCCCGCGGTCAGCGCGAGGAAGATCGGGGTGATCCCGGGGGGATCCATGATGACAAAAAGGGTCAGGAACAGAGAACCGAAGACGGCGACGTCGAACATGGCGGAAGTACAGGCCTTGCAGGAGAGAGCGGAACGGGCGTGAGACGGAGCGGGGTCGGCCCCTGAGGGACCTCAGGCCCCACCGGTGCCCGGCACCGGGAAAGCGCCGGTGGCCCGCCGGATGATCTCCCCGTACACCTCGGGGTCCGTCGTGTACTCGCCCAGCGACACGGTCTTGCGGCTGCCGTGGTAGTCCGAGGACCCCGTGACCAGCAGCCCCAGTTCCTTCGCGAGGCCCCGCAGGCGCTCCCGGGCGTCCAGGTCGTGGTCCATGTGGTCGACCTCGATGCCGTCCAGACCGGCCGCGGCCATCTGGGCGATCGCGGACTCCGGCACCGTGCGGCCGCGCTTGGCGGCGGCCGGGTGCGCGAAGACGGCCACGCCGCCCGCGCCCTTGACCAGCCGGATCGCCTCGAAGGGGTCGGTCTCGTGCTTCTCCACGAAGGCCCGGCCGCCGTCGGCCAGCCACTCCTCGGTGAACGCGTCGCTCACCGTGGGCACGACGCCCAGCTCGACGAGCGCGGTCGCGACATGCGGACGCCCCACGGAACCGCCGGCGGCGATCCGCTCGACCTGCTCCCAGGTGACCGGCACGCCCAGCGCGTTCAGCTTGGCGACCATGCCCTGCGCCCGCGGCACCCGGTCGTCCCGGACCAGCTCGCGCTCGGCGAGCAGGGCGGGCTCCTCGGGGTCGAAGAGGTAGGCCAGCATGTGCATGGAGATGCCGTCGACACGGCAGGACAGCTCGGCGCCGGTCACCAGGGTGAGCCCCTCGGGCACCGCGGCGATCGCCTCGGCGTACCCACGAGTGGTGTCGTGGTCGGTCAGCGCGACGACGTCCAGCCCGGCGGCAGCGGCATTGCGCACCAGCTCGGCCGGGGTGTCCGTACCGTCGGAAGCCGTGGAGTGGCAGTGCAGATCGATACGCACGACACGGACTCCAGGCGGTGACGGGACGGAAGGGGACACCTAAGGATAGCGGTCGCGAAGGGATGCCCTGTCACACCCGAACCTGGCGAGCACCCCCTACAAGGCCACGCGGCCGCCAAGGGGAGCGGGGAACTGCGCATGATGACGCAGCCGCCGAACGGGCGCGGGGAACCGCACGACCAGCCGCAACACACCCGCAGCCACCGACCGCCGGCGCTCCCCGCCCCAGCCGGCGCTACGGCTGGAGCAAGCGCGGCGACAAGGCCCCGCACGGCACCAGGTCCAGCTCCGCCCCCGCATCCCGCAGATCCGTCAGCACCAGCTCGTCGTACATGAGCAGGCCTGACTTCTCGGGCCACAGCACCGCCCACAGCCACAGCCCCAGCGCCTCGCCCGCGAAGACGGCGCGGTCGTCGGGGGCGCCGGTGACGTGCCAGAGCGGGGTCGGGCGGCCGGCGGCCAGGACCTTGGCCTGGGGCGGTTTCTCGACGTTCATGTACGCCCCCGGGTCGGGGCCGTCGATGCCCGCGTACCGCGCGCCGAGGCCGACGCCGAGTTCCTCGGCGACCAGGATCAGCTCTCCCATGCCGCCGAGCGGGCCGGGACCGGAGCAGGCCACGGCGCTGGCACGACCGCCGCTGCGGTCGTCCCCCGCGTAGGCCACACCGGTGAACAGCCACCCGACCGGCAGCGGCCAGGGCATCCACACCGGAACCTGCGTGCGGTGCAACATCACGTTGAGCGCCTCGACGCTGGGCGGGATCACGGGCTGCAGCGGATGCACCGTCCCGTGCACATCACACTGCCAGGAATCGGCGAAGAGTCCGGGAGCCCTGACCCGGCCACCACACTTCGGGCAACTGGGTTCGCCCCTCATAGGGCTCCACGGTCCTACCCGGACCGGCCCACGTCAAGGACGATCACCCGTCCGGACGGAATGCGCGCGCCACCTCACCGGCCAAAACTAGATGCATCTCGCACTAATCAGCTCCCCTAACCTGCCATGTGCACAGGCCGGCCATCCGCCCGCCGGGGCGGGAGAAGCACATGGACCCCCTCGACGCGGGAGCCGGCGGCATCGCCGTCTTCGCCAACTGGCCGATTCCGGCCTTGCGTTGGTGAGTTCGGTCACTCCGGGTCAGTCGAGCTGGACGGATCTGCGGGCGGGGTCCCTCAGGTCCGTGCCGTTCGCGAGCCAGCGCTCCTGGAGGGCCTGGGCGCCGTGCACCCGCTTCCAGGCCGCCTCGTTCGGGGTCATCGGCAGCAGCGGCAGGAACCGTACGGGCTCCATCGGATCGTCCAGCTCCAGATCCTCGACGAGCCCGCCGGGTTCGCCGACCAGGACCGAGGTGAAGGGGGCGCCGGGCCACAGCGGGTCCCCGACGTCCAGGGAGGCGCCGGGGACCACCACCAGACCCTCCACCTGCGGGGACGCGGCGAGGACGGCGAGCGGACGGAGCACCTTGTCGGTCTCCGTGAGGCCCGCGCGGACCGACAGGACCAGCTCTGCGCGGGGGCCCTTGACGGGGTCGGCGAGCATCGCCGTGGGATCCGTCATGGGGTGCGCCGACATGCCGAGCGTGGCATAGCGGACCACGTCCCCCTCCTGAAAACGGAGCACTTCGATGCGGTCCGTACCGAGGAAGGTGACCGCGGCGCGCGCGTCCGGCGTACCCAGCGCGGTGGTCAACCGGGCCTCGACCAGAGGAAGAACATCAACCATGCGGTGAGCATAGAACTCGTCAGCAGCGGGCAAAGCGGCGCCTTGACACTATGGGCGGCTGCTACGCTGAGCCGGTGGTTCGGGGCAGCACGCAGAAGCGTCGCTATCAAGTCCCGACGCCGATGAGACTCCCTTACGAGGGACCGGCCGGAGGAGGTGGGGCTGTCATGGATCGAAGTCGACCTGGTAGTACCACTCGCTCTTCCGGCTGCTGATGTAGTTCCTGGCTGGCTGCCGCCTTCCCGTTCGCGTCTTCGTCCGGAAGAGCACTTCGTTTCGCTTTGCCTGATCTGTCTGACCTGAATCAGTTCTGCATCAGTAGCGAAGTCGCCACCGCGACGATGCGGTGCTCCCCGCTTTGTGGACGTGCCAAACATCCGCAGTCAGGACGTCCCCATTCCGGGTAGTTCCACCCGTTGCCGTGCGCTTTCGCTGCCTGCCTGCGAAGGAGCCTGCCCATGTCGATGATCCGCGACCTGCGTGCCGTGGTCCGTCCGTCGTCCCGTGACTCGCTGCGCAAGACGACGAGCACGAGCGCCTCGTACGACACCACGCGTGACCCGGCCACGCCCTCGGCGGTCGTCGACTGCGCGGTCTACCGCGACGGCGCCCGGGTGCAGAGCCCGGGATCGCTGACCCCGCAGGAGGCGATGCGGCAGGTGCGCCGCGACGGCGGGTTCGTGTGGATCGGCCTGCACGAGCCGACCGAGGCGGAATTCGCCGGTATCGCCCGGGAGTTCGGGCTGCACCCGCTGGCCGTCGAGGACGCGGTCCAGGCCCACCAGCGGCCCAAGCTGGAGCGGTACGACGACTCGCTCTTCACCGTGTTCAAGACCATCCACTACGTGGAGCACGACCGGCTCACCGCCACCAGCGAGGTCGTCGAGACCGGCGAGGTCATGTGCTTCACCGGCCGGGACTTCTTCATCACCGTCCGGCACGGCGGCCAGGGCTCCCTGCGGGCGCTGCGCCACCGGTTGCAGGACGACCCCGAGCTGCTCGCGAAGGGCCCCTCGGCCGTACTGCACGCCATCGCCGACCATGTCGTGGACGGCTACATCGCGGTCGCCGACGCGGTGCAGGACGACATCGACGAGGTGGAGACCGAGGTCTTCTCGCCGGGCCGCCGGGGCGGGGTCTCGCGTGGTGTGGACTCGGCACGGATCTACCAACTCAAGCGTGAGGTGCTGGAGTTCAAGCGGGCGGTGGCTCCGCTGCTGCGGCCGATGCAGCTGCTGAGCGAGCGGCCGATGCGGCTGGTCGACCCCGACATCCAGAAATACTTCCGGGACGTCGCGGACCACCTCGCCCGGGTCCAGGAGCAGGTCGTGGGCTTCGACGAGCTGCTCAACTCCATCCTCCAGGCCAACCTGGCGCAGGCGTCCGTCGCGCAGAACGAGGACATGCGCAAGATCACCGCCTGGGCCGCGATCATCGCCGTGCCGACGATGGTGTGCGGGGTGTACGGCATGAACTTCAAGTACATGCCCGAGCTGCACTGGAAGTACGGCTACCCGGTGATCATGGGGATCACGGTCGTGCTGTGTCTGGGCATCCACCGCACGCTGAAGCGCAACGGCTGGCTGTAGAGCGGGCCTGGATAGGCTGGGCGCATGACAAGAGAGCTGCTCGACCTGGCCCTCATCGAGGAGGCCGGCAAGAAGTCCGGACTCGTCTGGGTCAGGGGTGCCGACGCCCCGGCCGCGCGTGCGCTGTGGCACGTGTGGCACGAGGGTGCGGTGTGCCTGGTCGGCGACGGGCCCGGAGAGCAGCCGCTGCCCGGTCTCACCGACGGCGGCTCGGCCGAGGTGACCGTGCGCAGCAAGGACAAGGGGGGCCGGCTGGTGAGCTGGCCGGCGACCGTGTCCGAGCTGGCCGCCGGCTCACCGGAGTGGGAGGCGGCGGTGGCCGAGCTGAAGGGGAAGCGGCTCAACGCCCCCGACGGCGAGGAGATGCCGGGGCGCTGGGCGCGCGAGTGCCGGGTGCTCCGCCTCGTGCCGGCAGGGGCTTCGGTGCCGTTGCCCGACGGCAGCCTGGCGGAACGACCGCTGCCGACGCCGGCGACCACGCGTCAGCCGATCCCGGCGGGGCTGCCCCGACTGCTGGCCAGGCGCCGGAAGAAGTGATGCCGCGCCAGGGCCGGGCAGGGTTCGGCGCCGCCGGACCCTTACGTCGGGACTGATCGCCGTCGGGACCGAGTGCACCGGCCGACCGGGAGCGGCTACGACGTCGGCAGCTGCCTGCCGTAGTCGACCGTCTCCGACTTCGCGGGCTCGGCCACCGTGAAGTCCTTGCCCCAGTCCGAGAAGCTGAGCGTTCCTGCGCTGCCGGCGCGGACCAGGCGAAGGGGATACGGCTTGCCCTGGAGGGAGACGTCGAGGGTGCCGCCGGAGCCGGCGTCACCGGTGATGCGGATGGTGGGGGTGCCTGACTGGTCGTGGTGACCGTCCGTCGCCAGCTTTCCGTGCAGGGTCAGCAGACCGTCGAGGAGGACAGCCTTGTCCGTGAAGCCGCTGAACTTCTTGTACGCGGGATCGCCCTGCGGCACCTTGACGTACTTGCCGTTGAGCTTGCCGGCCGCCCCGGTGTCCCCGCTGTGGCTCCAGAAGTCCGCGTCGGCCTTCAGATACAGCTGCTCGCCGACCCGCAGCAGGCCGAACGTCGCTCCCTGCGACGTGACCGAGCCGCTGCCGCCGCCGGCCTTCAGCCGCATGTCCAGCCGGTACGTGCGGCCGCTGGTGACCACGGTCCCGGACAGCCGTACCGCGGGCGCCGCGTCCGCCGCGGCCCGGGTCTTCGTCTGGATCCGGTCCGGGGACAGCTTGCCGACCCCGTTGGTCCCCGCGTCCGGGTCCTCGCTGCTGCACCCCGTCAGCACCATCGCTCCCGTCACGGCCAGTGCGCATGCAGCGCGCACCAGCGTGGCCCGGCGGGTACGGCCCTGGGGAATCGCAGTCACAGGTGACGCTGCCTTTCTGACGGGTCCTGAGCGGCGTACCGCAGCGTACCGGGGCCCCACCCGCCCGGCGGAGCCAGTCCGTCCGGACCGCCCACCAGGGCGTATCCGATCGGTACGGGCTAGCCTGAAGCGCACGCGAGCGGGCAGAAAACAGCAATTCCCACGCAATGCGAGCAAAGGAAGCACAGTCATGGCAGCCGGCGCCCCCCGGATCTTCGTCTCGCACCTCGCCGGGGTCCCCGTCTTCGATCCGACCGGCGACCAGGTCGGACGCGTACGCGAACTGGTCGTCATGCTGCGCGTCGGGCGACGGCCCCCGCGCGTCCTCGGACTGGTCGTCGAACTGTCCACCCGGCGCCGTATCTTCCTGCCGATGACCCGGGTCACCGGCATCGAGTCCGGACAGGTCATCACCACCGGCGTGCTCAACGTCCGCCGCTTCGAGCAGCGGCCCACCGAGCGGCTGGTCTTCGGGGAGCTGCTGGACCGGCGGGTGACGCTGGTGGAGACCGGCGAGGAGGTCACCGTCCTCGACGTGTCCGTGCAGCAACTGCCGGCCCGCCGGGACTGGGAGGTCGACCGGGTCTTCGTCCGGAAGGGGAAGAAGGCCGGTGCCTTCCGGCGGGCCAAGGGCGAAACGCTGACCGTGGAGTGGTCGGCGGTCACCGGCTTCTCCCTGGAGGAGCACGGACAGGGCGCGGAGAGCCTGCTCGCCACCTTCGAGCAGCTGCGCCCCGCCGACCTGGCCAACGTCCTGCACCACCTCTCCGCCAAGCGGCGCGCCGAGGTCGCCGCCGCCCTGGACGACGACCGCCTCGCGGACGTCCTGGAGGAACTGCCCGAGGACGACCAGATCGAGATCCTCGGCAAGCTGAAGGAAGAGCGCGCGGCCGACGTCCTGGAGGCCATGGACCCCGACGACGCGGCCGACCTGCTCTCCGAGCTCCCGGAGGAGGACAAGGAGCGGCTGCTGAGCCTGATGCAGCCCGCCGACGCGGCCGAGATGCGGCGCCTGATGTCGTACGAGGAGCACACCGCGGGCGGTCTGATGACCACCGAGCCGATCGTGCTGCGCCCGGACGCCACCGTCGCCGACGCACTCGCCCGGGTCCGCAACCCCGACCTCTCCCCCGCCCTGGCCGCCCAGGTCTACGTCTGCCGGCCGCCCGACGAGACGCCGACCGGCAAGTACCTGGGGACCGTGCACTTCCAGCGGCTGCTGCGCGACCCCCCGTACACCCTGGTCAGCTCGCTGGTCGACGACGATCTGCAGCCCCTGGACCCCGACGCCACGCTGCCCGTCATCGCCGGGTTCTTCGCGACGTACGACATGGTCGCCGCGCCCGTGGTGGACGAGTCCGGTTCGCTGCTCGGCGCGGTCACCGTGGACGACGTGCTCGACCACATGCTGCCCGAGGACTGGCGGGAGACGGAGTTCCATCTGAACGAGGAGGACGGGGCGGCGAGTGAGGGGGCGAGCGCGCATGGCTCCTGAACGTGAGGGCACCCGCGAGCGCACCCCGGTGGGCGCCACGGCCGCCACCCGGCACCGCGCGCCCCGCCTGGACCAGCCGCGCCCGCCCCGGCGCCGGTACCTGCCCGAGTGGGACCCGGAGGCCTTCGGGCGGCTGTCGGAGAAGATCGCCCGCTTCCTCGGCACGGGACGCTTCATCGTCTGGATGACGGTCGTCATCATCCTGTGGGTGGTGTGGAACATCGCCGCGCCGGGGAATCTGCGCTTCGACAACTACCCGTTCATCTTCCTGACCCTGATGCTGTCCCTGCAGGCCTCCTACGCGGCCCCGCTGATCCTGCTCGCGCAGAACAGACAGGACGACCGCGACCGGGTCAACCTCGAACAGGACCGCAAGCAGAACGAGCGCTCCATCGCCGACACCGAGTACCTGACCCGGGAGGTCGCGGCGCTCCGCGTGGGCCTGGGCGAGGTGGCCACCCGCGACTGGATCCGCTCCGAGCTGCAGGACCTGATCAAGGAGCTGGAGGAGCGACGGCGCCACGACGGTCATGTCGTATTCCCGGCGGAACGGACGGAACGGTCGCCGGGACGTGACGCAGACGACCGCTGAAGTGCTACCCGGAGGCCCCTCGGCGCGCCGTACCATCGTCCTTATGGCTACGGAAGACGCGGTGCGCGAGGCACTGGCGACGGTGAACGACCCCGAGATCAACCGCCCCATCACCGAACTGGGGATGGTCAAATCCGTGGAGATCGGCGCGGACGGGGCGGTCGCGGTGACCGTCTACCTGACCGTCTCCGGCTGCCCCATGCGCGACACGATCACCAAGCGGGTGACCGAGGCGGTCTCCCGGGTCGAGGGCGTCACCCGGGTCGACGTCACGCTGGACGTGATGAGCGACGAGCAGCGCAAGGAGCTGGCGACGGCCCTGCGCGGCGGCCAGGCCGAGCGCGAGGTCCCCTTCGCCAAGCCGGGCAGCCTCACCCGGGTCTACGCGGTCGCCTCCGGCAAGGGCGGCGTCGGCAAGTCCTCGGTGACGGTCAACCTGGCCGCGGCGATGGCCGCCGACGGCCTGAAGGTGGGCGTGGTCGACGCCGACATCTACGGCCACTCGGTGCCGCGCATGCTGGGCGCGGACGGCCGTCCGACCCAGGTCGAGAACATGATCATGCCGCCGTCCGCGAACGGCGTGAAGGTCATCTCCATCGGCATGTTCACCCCGGGCAACGCCCCCGTCGTCTGGCGCGGCCCGATGCTCCACCGCGCGCTGCAGCAGTTCCTCGCGGACGTCTACTGGGGCGACCTCGACGTCCTGCTCCTGGACCTCCCGCCGGGCACCGGCGACATCGCGATCTCCGTCGCCCAGCTCGTCCCGAACGCCGAGATCCTGGTCGTGACGACGCCTCAGCAGGCTGCGGCCGAGGTGGCCGAGCGGGCCGGCGCCATCGCCGTCCAGACCCACCAGAAGATCGTCGGCGTGGTCGAGAACATGTCCGGCCTGCCCTGCCCGCACTGCGGCGAGATGGTCGACGTCTTCGGCACGGGCGGCGGCCAGACAGTGGCGGACGGCCTGACCCGCACCACGGGCGCGACGGTCCCCGTCCTCGGCAGCATCCCCATCGACGTCCGCCTCCGCGAGGGCGGCGACGAGGGCAAGCCGGTCGTCCTGACGGACCCGGAGTCCCCGGCGGGCTCGGCCCTGCGCGCGATCGCGGG
Source organism: Streptomyces sp. NPDC044064 (assembly GCF_056434245.1). Classification (NCBI taxonomy): domain Bacteria; kingdom Bacillati; phylum Actinomycetota; class Actinomycetes; order Kitasatosporales; family Streptomycetaceae; genus Streptomyces; species Streptomyces sp. NPDC044064. The sequence continues at coordinate 94,531 of NZ_JBWKFN010000010.1, read as the reverse complement.
CAAGCTGGGCGGCCGCCAGCGAGGGCTGTCGGGCCTGTCGCTGGGGATCACCCCCAAGAACAAGTTCTGAAACCGCAAGCCTGCGGTCTGCGGCTCCGTCATTGGTCAGCCTTCTGACCAGCGGCGGAGCCGTCGACGTTGGTCAGCCTCGTGTCCGAAGCCGCTTGCGTGGATGACGCGGCCGTGGTGGCGGTGTCCGTGGTTGTCGGGGTGGCGGTGAAGGGCGACGAGAGCGGCGTCATCGCTGAGGCATCCGCGGGTGTGGGCGAGAAGATCGCGTTGGATGTGGTGGAGCAGCGATTCGGGGCCAACCTTGTTCCATTGGGCGGCCCGCGTCTCCAGGGGATAAAAGCGGCCGTCGGGGTCGCGGGCTTCGATGACGCCGTCTGTGTAGAGCAGGAGAGTGTCGCCCGGCTCGAAGGAAGCTACGTCGATGGCGTATGCATCCGGTCCGGTTTCTGTGATCCCCAGTGGCGGCGCGGGGTGCAGGCTGGGGACCGTGAGGGCGCTGGTCGGGCTGAGCAGCAGGGGCGGAGGGTGTCCGCAGCTGATCATTCGGATGACGTGGTCGTCGTCGAGGAGTTCCAGCAGCAACGTGGTCGCGAAGCGCTCGCCGGCCTCTGCACTCGGCTCGAAGTCGGCCAGGTAGCGGGTCACGCTGTGCTCCAGGGTGGCGGCCAGGTCGGGAAGAGCGGCGTGGCGGTGGGCGGCCTCGCGGAAGGCCCCGAGGAGGAGTGCGGCTTCGCCGATGGCGGACAGCCCCTTGCCTCGGACGTCTCCGATCATGATGCGCACACCGCCGGTGACGCGGGTGGCCGCGTACAGATCACCGCCGATTTGTGCCTCGTCCTCGGCAGCCATGTACAGGCTGGCGATTTGCACGGTGCCTATACGCTCCGGCAGCGGCCACAGCAGGCCGTGCTGCGCGGCCTCGGCGACCGACCGCACCTGCGCCAGTTGGCGTTGGCGGCGTTCGCGCATCACGCAGAGACACATGCACAGGCCTGTGATCACCGCTAGGGCGAGGACCTGGACCAGCACGCTGCGGGAGAAGAGCACGCCGAAGTGCCAGCCGATGTCCACCTCTGCCCCTTCAGACAGGAAGCCGATCAGGCCTGTGAGCGATGCGCGGGCGAACGTGGCGGTGATGGCAGGAGCGATCACGAGCAGCGAGCCGAGATGGATGTCCTCCGGGGACAGCTGGTCGGCTGCCGTGATCACTGCGATGAGGACGATTGGAGCGAGCAGCAACACACGGCTTGACCGTCGCACCTGCCGTAGACCGGCCGAGACGTCTCCAGCCTTCACATCTTCTACATTGCCATCGCCGGGGGTGCCCTACGAGCGCGGGTGTTCCGGTTGTTTCCGTGCCGCTGCTCTGCTGGTCTCCGGCTGGTGCGGCAATCGCCCGCAATTCGTTCAACAAGCAGTTCTGGCACCCGGCGCTTCCAGGGCAGCCCCGGGCCGCTCCAGGGCCGCTACGGCGAAGGGGGCGCCGTCCGCAACGGACGGCGCCCCCTTCGTCGTAGAGCCTTGCTACCTGCTCGCGCTAGGCGTACGTCGAGATGTCCTTGATCATGGCGAAGCCGAGACCGTAGGCGCTCATTCCTCTGCCGTACGCGCCCACGTGCACGCCCTCGTGCGTGGAGCCCGCGAGGACCCAGCCGAACTCGGACTCCCGGTAGTGGAAGGGCGTGGGCACCCCGTCCACCGGAAGGGACAGGGTGGACCATTCGGGTCCGTCGAGGTCGTCGGCCAGGGCCCACGCGGTTTCCGTCTGCTGGTCCAGCCAGTCGTCCCGCAGGCTGTGGTCCATCTGGCCGGGCCAGGTGAACGACAGCAACCCCACCCCCGCCAGCCAGGCCGCGGAGGAGACCGAGGTCGCCTCCAGCAGGCCCGTGCCGTCGGCGCTCCGCCGGGACGGGTTCGCCGCCACGGTGACCACGACCGCGAACTTCTCCCGGGGCTCGTCCGCGGACGCGGCAACGTGCTCGTTCCGCACGGAGGGCTCGTCACCGTGCCCGATCGACCCGTGTTCGACGGCACCGTCGGCCGCCGTGCCGACCTGCATCAGCCAGCGGGGCCCCGTGAACGCCTCGTCGAGGCCGTACCACGGGAAGGGCGCCTGCAGGTAGCCGTCGACCGCACGCCGGGCGAAGGGGAGCTGCTGTCCGCCCTCCGCGGCCGGCGCCTGCGCGCCCACCCGACTCGTCGTCTCCATCTCCCGGACGCCTCCTCGCTCTCGTCGGACCGGGGTGGCCCGCCCCCCTTCGGGCGTACTGTCCGGTCCGCACAACAACTCGGCAGCATATCCACACCGCTGAGGGCAGCACGGAAAGCGCCCGGCGCGTGGGTCGCGCAGAGGGCCTGTTCACGCCGTGAGCGGCGGGTGCGCGCTATGAAACGCGTCACGTCCGCCGCTCGTCGCGCGTGTCGGGTCCGGTCAGGTGGCGTCCGCGTCGAACGGCGGACGGTCGTCCTTGTCGGTGTCCTCGGGCTTCTTGGTCATGTCGATGCGCCCGCCGGGGGCGGAAGAGGGCGACGAGGACGGGCCCTCGCTCTCGCGGCTGTGGACGGCGTCCGTGACCTCGGCCATCTCCTTCTTCAGGTCGAAGCCGTTGCGGATCTCCTTCAGCCCCAGGTCGTCGTTGTCCAGCTGCTTGCGGATGAACGTCTTGGGGTTGAGGTCCTCGAACTCGAAGTCCTTGAACTCCGGTCCGAGTTCCTCGCGGATGTCCTGCTTCGCGCTCTCCGAGAACTCGCGGATCTTCCGGACCGTGCGCATCACGTCCTGGATGACCTTCGGGAGCTTGTCGGGACCGAAGACGAGCACAGCGAGCGCGATGATCGTCACCAGCTCGAGTGGTCCTATGTCATTGAACACCTGACGCTCCCATTGCGATGTTCTCGGTCACTCAACGGTACCCGGCGCAGCTGTCAGACCGGTACCGTCCCGAGGTGAGACTTCTGTCAGTTCTGGTCCGAAGCGCCCAGCACGAGTGAGACTTCCCTTCTGCCACCGTGTTCGACCGTCAGGCGCAACCCGTCGCCGGGCCGGTGGGCCCGGATCTTGACGATCAGTTCCTCGCCCGAGTGGACGCGTTCTCCGTCGACCTCGGTGATGACGTCGCCCGCGCGCAGGCCCGCCCGGTCGCCGGGACCGCCCTCGGCGACGGCGGGGCCGCCGTCCCGGGCCTTGGTGTCGATCCGGGCTCCGTCGCCGGTGTAGCCCATGTCGAGGGTGACGCCGATGACGGGGTGCGTGGCATGGCCGTCGTTGATCAGTTCCTCGGCGACCCGCCGGGCCTGGTTGACGGGGATGGCGAAGCCGAGGCCGATCGAGCCGGCCTGTCCGGTCCCGGAGTCGGTGCCGTCGTCGGCGGAGCGGATGGCGGAGTTGATGCCGATGACCCGGGCCCGGGAGTCGAGGAGGGGACCGCCGGAGTTGCCCGGGTTGATGGGGGCGTCGGTCTGCAGCGCGTCGACGTACGACACGTCGCTGCCGTCGCCCTTCTCCCCGCCGGCCGTGATGGGCCGTTCCTTCGCGCTGATGATGCCGGAGGTGACCGTGTTGGCCAGGTCGAAGGGCGCTCCGATGGCGACGACCGGGTCGCCGACCTGCACGTTGTCCGAGTTGCCGAGGGGCATGGGGGTGAGCCCGTGGACGCCGCTGACCTTGACGACGGCCAGGTCGTATCCGCTGTCGCGGCCCACGACCTTCCCCTTGGCGGTGGCGCCGCTGCTGAACGTCACCGATATCTCGCCGCCGGACGAGGCGGGCTGGACGACATGGTTGTTGGTGAGGATGTGGCCGCGGGCGTCGAGCACGAAGCCGGTGCCGGTGCCCGCCTCGTCGGCCCCGCGTACGTGCAGGGTGACGACGCTGGGCAGTGCCCGGGCGGCGATCCCGGCGACACTGTCCGGCGCCCGTCCGGCGGGCACCTGTCCGGCCTGCGGCAGATGTATGCCGCCCACGCCCTCGCGCTCGACGTAGGCGCCGGCGATCCCGCCGATGCCGCTGGAGACGACGGCGACCAGCAGCGTCCAGCCGAGGAAGATCCGCCTGTCCCGCTTGCGCCGCTGCTCCTTGGTGAGCACCGCTTCACCGGTCTGCTGCAGCGGTCCGTGCACGACGGACTGCTGCCCGGCCGCAGGCACGGCCCAGGGGTCGTAGCGCTGCCAGGGGCCGGCGTCGGCCGGCTCCGGCGGAACCGAGGCCCCGGCATCGAGCGAGGCTGCGGGCACGGCGCCGGGGTCGGACAGGTCCCCCGGCGCACGCACCGGCGGCGCGCCCGGCGCGGACACCGAGGCATCCACCGGCGGGGGCGCATCCGGGCCCGCGGGGGCGGGCGGGACCGCAGCCGTGTGCCCCGGCGCGGGCGACACCGCCTGCGCCGGAACCTGTGAAGGCCGGGGCTCCCCAGGGGCGGCGGCGTGCGCTTGCGCAGCGGCGTCAGGGACCTGCGGGGCAACGGGTACTTGCGGAGATGCCTGCGCCTGTGGAGCGGCCGGGGCCTGCGAGGCGGGCTGCGCCTGTCCAGTGGCGGGGACCTGCGCCGCTGTCGCCGCCGGGTGCTGGACCGGTGGTGCGGGTGCCCAGGGGCCCGGCTCGCCGTAGGGCGGGGTGCTGTAGGGGTCGGGGTCGTGCAGGGGCCTGGGACGCCCGGCAGGCGGTACGACGGCGGAGCCCGCCTCGGCCGACTCCGCCGCCACCGGCTCTGCCGCATCTGCCGCCGACTCCGCAGCCAACTGCTCGGCGGCCACCGGCTCAACAGCAACAGGCTCGGTCTCGCCGCTCACGGCCCCGCCCGTCCCCGTGCCGCCCGGTGCGGCCACCGCAGGCTTCGCCAGTTCGAAGTCGCCGTCGGCGGGCCTCGCCGGTGATGCCCCCGCCGACGTCTGTTCCCCGCGTTCCCCCTGCTCACCGGGCGGGACGGACGTCGGGTTCCCCTCGTTCATGCTCTCCCCACGGCTGGCCGCGGCCGCGCGCATCGGCGGTGGCCGCGGTACGTCGAATCCGTGCCCGGGTCAGCGCCGCGGGCACGGCTTCACAGGATTCAACCAGGTTCGACGGCCATGGCGAGGAGGCAGGTCAGGGCGCCTGACGGGAAGGGGAGGTGGAGGGAGCGGAGGCGGTGTCGGGGACGGGGGCGGACAGCGGGCCGGGGCCGGTCGCCCGGGGCGAGGCGGACCCGGAGGTCAGCGAGAACGGGGGGATCTCGCTCAGCGGGCGTATCAGCGGGGAGACCGCGGCCGCGCCCGCCATCACCGGGGCGGTCAGGTCGTGCACGGCGTCCTGGACCTGTCCCGTGGCCGGGGCGGGCACTCCGGGCACCAGCGGCGCGGACATGGAGGTCGGCGCCACCGAGGTCTGGCCGAGCAGGCTGCTGCCCTGGGCGAGCAGCGGTCCCACCCCGCGACGGCGCTGGGAGTCGGGCGTCGCCGCGCCCGCGCCCGTGCCGGCCGAACGCGACGGGGACACATTGCCGCTGCCGGAGCCGCCGCGGGCGTCCGCGGCCATGTCGCCGGGGATGGCGGTGGTCACGCCGCCGAGGGCGAGCGCGGCCAGCGACACCGCGCCGGCGGCGGCGAACGCGAACCGCAGCCCGCGCGAGGCGGAGCGGTCGGCGTCCGGGCGGCCGACGGGGTGGATGCGGAAGCCGCGGTCCTCGGGGGCGACGGAATGGGCGGGCGAGGCGGGGACGTAGCCGAACTCGAAGCGCTCACCGCGCCCCATGCCGAAGACGCCGGCCCCGGGGCCGGGCCCGAACAGGCCGCCGTCGGGCGCCGACGTGCCGTCCCCGTCGGTGTCACCGCCCCCGGGAAGGCCCTGGAGGCGGGCCAGGAAGCTCTCGGAGGGCGGCGGCGGGGCCGCCTGTGCGAAGACGCTCTTCAGGCGTCGCTGGGCGTCCGCCTCCGCCTTGCACCGGGCGCAGGTGGCCAGGTGGGCGAGGACGCGCTCACGCGACTCATGGCCGAGCTCTCCGTCCACCAGGGCGGAGAGTCGGTCTCCCAGGTGCTGCTCGGCGAAGTGCGCCGGAGCAGGTTTCGGTCGGGATCCACTCACGCGGTCGCGCCCCCTCCCCCCAGAGCGGGGACACGGGCGACGAAGGAACGCCGCTCGGCCTTCCGGGCCTCGGGTGAACGGTGGGCGAGGGCCTTGCGGAGCTGGGAGCGGCCGCGGTGGATGCGGGAGCGGACCGTGCCGAGCTTCACGCCGAGGGTCGCGGCGATCTCCTCGTAGGACAGCCCTTCGATGTCGCACAGGACGACCGCTGCGCGGAACTCGGGCGCGAGGGTGTCCAGGGCCTGCTGGACGTCCGCGTCGAAGTGGGCGTCGTTGAAGACCTGCTGCGGGGTGGGCTCGCGGCTGGGCAGGCGCTCGGCCGCGTCCTCGCCGAGGGCGTCGAAGCGGATGCGCTGCTTGCGCCGGACCATGTCCAGGAAGAGGTTGGTCGTGATGCGGTGCAGCCAGCCCTCGAAGGTGCCCGGCGAGTACGTCGACAGCGAGCGGAAGACCCGGACGAAGACCTCCTGGGTGAGGTCCTCGGCGTCGTGCTGGTTGCCCGTGAGGCGGTAGGCCAGTCGGTAGACCCGGCCGCTGTGCGTGCTGACGATCTCCTCCCACGTGGGCGGAGTCCATGCCTGCCCGTCCGCGTCGGTGGAGAAGGTCGCGGTCTGGGTCTCGCCCGCGGCGAAGCCGGCGGTGCGGCTGTGGTCAGCAGCGGTGTCGGTCACGGATTTCGGCCTGCCCGCCGACCCGAGAAAGCGCCGCAGCACTCCTCCCCGGTCCCCGGGCGCAGCCGCACCTCCCCTGTCGGCTCTGGTGGTGTCCACTGGAGCCCCTACCATAGCCACCTCGCCCGTTAGCTCCGGATAAGCGGTTTTACGAGAATTTGATACGTGCTGATACGGCTCATACGGCTGCGTCAGCATGTGCTCGGCGTCCTGATCCACCTCTTACCCCCCGTCGCGTCCCGGGCCACCGGCTCAACCCTTTAAACGCCCAGTCCCATCTGCGGGTTCCCGGCACCAACGGATACAGTCACGCCGAGGCAACCACGGGGACAGGAGAGGGTCATTACCGGCAACCGGCAGACGAGCTGGGCGTTCGCCGACGCCTTTGTCGCCGAGGACGAAGCGCTGCGCTGGGCCCGGGACCGGGCCCGGGAGGCAGGGCTGCGCTCGGTGTCGCCCGGCACGGGCGCCGCGTTGGGCATGCTCGCCGCCTCCGTGGACGCGAAGGCGGTCGCGGAGATCGGCACCGGCTGCGGGGTCTCCGGGATCCATCTTCTGCACGGCATGCGCTCCGACGGGGTGCTCACCACGGTCGACCCGGAGCCGGAGCACCAGCAGTTCGCCCGGCAGGCCTTCCGCGCCTGCGGCTTCGCCAGCAACCGGGCCCGGTTCATACCCGGCCGGGCCCTGGACGTGCTGCCCCGGCTCGCGGACGCCGGCTACGACCTCGTGTTCTGCGACGGGGACCGGCTGGAGTACTCGGACTACCTCGCTGAATCGTTGCGTCTGCTGCGTCCGGGCGGCCTGGTCGTCTTCGAGGGCATATTCGCCAACGGCCGTACGGTCGACTCGGGACCGCAGCCCACGGAGGTGCTGCGGCTGCGCGAGCTGCTGCGCACGGTGCGGGAGAGCCAGGAGCTGGTGACGTCCCTGCTGCCGGTGGGCGACGGCCTGCTGTGCGCCGTCAAGCGGTGACGGGCGGGACGCGAGGATCCGGGAACGCGGCTGCCCCGGCACCGCAAACGGTGCCGGGGCAGCCGGTAGGACCGGATCTCGGGCGCGTCAGACGACGACCTTCTTGAGGGCGTCGCCGAGCGCCTCGGCCTCGTCAGGGGTCAGCTCGACGACGAGTCGACCGCCGCCTTCGAGCGGAACGCGCATGACGATGCCCCGCCCCTCCTTGGTCACCTCGAGCGGGCCATCGCCCGTCCGCGGCTTCATGGCCGCCATGCTCGTTCCCCTTCCTGAAACCAGCTCATCGTCTGCCGACGGCCCCGGGAGGGCACGCGCGGTCCCGAGCGGACGCGCGACAACGGCATCGAACACATTGCTTCCAAGCCATTATCCCGCATCTCAGGACCCGATGACCAACATCAGTCGGCATCGCTTGGGCAACGCGCGCGAGCAAAACCACTCAATTCGGCGATGTGGCTGCGATACTGCTCCACCTCGCGGACGCCCTCCGCACGAGTCCACTCCGGTTTTCTTTGACGCAGGTCACACGTCCGGTCCGGCCCTTGGAATGCGATCTCCGCCATGCTGTCCTTCGGACAGGGACGTACTGAGCGGTACGTCACCAGCGACGACACCGAGGGGATGCGCCATGGCCGACACCGTGCTCTACGAGGTGAACGACGGACTCGCGACGATCACGCTCAACCGCCCCGAGGCGATGAACGCGCTGAACATCGCGACGAAGGTCGCCCTGCGGGAGGCGGCGGAATCCGCGGCAGGGGACACCGCCGTACGGGCGATCCTGCTGACCGCGGCCGGCGACCGGGCGTTCTGCGTGGGCCAGGATCTGAAAGAGCACATCGGGCTGCTGGCCGCGGACCGTGAGACGGGGTCCGGGCAGACGATGAGCACCGTCAAGGAGCACTACAACCCGATCGTGAAGGCGCTGACCGGTGCGCCGAAGCCGGTCGTCGCCGCGGTGAACGGGGTCGCGGCCGGGGCGGGCTTCGGCTTCGCACTCGCCGCGGACTACCGGGTGGTGGCCGAGACGGCGGCGTTCAACACCTCCTTCGCGGGTGTCGCGCTGACCGCGGACTCCGGCATCTCCTGGACGCTGCCGCGGGTGGTCGGCCCGGGCCGCGCCGCCGACCTGCTGCTCTTCCCGCGCAGCATCAGCGCCCAGGACGCGCTGGAGCTGGGCATCGCCAACCGCCTGGTGCCGGCCGCCGAGCTGCGGGCCGAGGGCGAGAAGGTGGCCCGGGCCCTGGCCGAGGGCCCGACCGTGGCCTACGCGGCGATCAAGGAGGCGGTGGCCTACGGCATGACGCACTCACTCGCCGAGACCCTGGACAAGGAGGACGAGCTGCAGACGCGGGCGGGGCAGTCCGAGGATCACACGATCGCCGTGCAGGCGTTCGTGAACAAGGAGAAGCCGAAGTACTTGGGGCGGTAGCGCGCCGCGGGGAGCTGCGGGTCCGTTGTGGCTGGTCGCGCCCGCGCGGCCGAGCCGTACGTCGATACGGGCCCGCGCCCCTCACGGGGCGCTTCTGGACACGCACGTCTCCAGGTGGTCGTTCACCAGCCCGCACGCCTGCATCAGGGCGTACGCCGTCGTCGGGCCGACGAATCTGAGGCCGCGTTTCTTCAGCGCCTTCGACAGGGCCGTGGACTCCGGGGTGACCGCGGGGACGTCGGCGAGGGTCTTCGGGGCCGGGCGGGCGGCCGGGTCGGGGGCGTGGGACCAGATGAACTCGTCCAGCTCGCCCTCCGCCCAGTCCGCGAGCACACGTGCGTTGGCGACCGTCGCGTCGATCTTGGCGCGGTTGCGGATGATGCCCGGGTCGGCCAGCAGCCGCTCGCGGTCCTCGTCCGTGAACGCGGCGACCTTCTCGATCCGGAAGCCCGCGAAGGCCGTACGGAAGCCAGGGCGGCGGCGCAGGATCGTGATCCAGGACAGACCCGACTGGAAGGCCTCCAGGCTGATCCGCTCGAAGAGGGCGTCGTCGCCGTGGACCGGGCGGCCCCACTCCTCGTCGTGGTACGACACGTAGTCCTCGGTGGACAGGGCCCACGGGCAGCGCAGCGCCCCGTCGGGCCCGGCGAGGGCGGCCCCGTCGCTCATCGCTGCTCCCCGTGGCCCGGCCGCTCCAGGCGGGCGTGCGCGGCGGCCGCTCTGGCGCCGGCCAGCGCGGACTCCAGGTCGGCGATGCGGGCGTCCCGCTCGGCGAGTTCGGCGGCGACGCGGGCGAGGACGTCGTCGACGTCCGCCATGCGGTAGCCGCGCGGGACGAGCGGGAAGCGCACGCTCTCGATGTCCGCGCTGCCGACCGGGCGGTCCGCGGGCAGCGGGTCCTGCAGCCGCTCCGGGGCGGCCTCCGGCAGCGGTGCGCTCTCACCGCCGCTCACCACGGCGAGTGTCACCGCGGCCACCACGACGGCGAGGGCGACGACCAGGAACAAGAACATAACCATCGCTGAGGTCCCCACGCTCCTTGCGCCCGACGCTGTGCCGGAAGCTGAATCTGTCAGGCTCCGATCGTGCCATGCGAGTCTGACAGTTAGGGTCGCAGGCGGCCGTACTGCGGGACGTACTAGGAGAGGTCACAGCGGATGCTCAGGCTGGGCAGGCGGGAATTCGGGCCCCACGAGCCGGTGATCATGGCGATCGTGAACCGGACGCCGGACTCCTTCTACGACCAGGGGGCGACGTTCCGCGACGAGCCGGCGCTCGCCCGGGTGGAGCAGGCGGTGACCGAGGGTGCCGCGATCATCGACATCGGCGGTGTCAAGGCGGGGCCGGGCGAGGAGGTCACGGCCGAGGAGGAGGCGCGGCGCACCGTCGGGTTCGTCGCCGAGGTACGGCGTCGCTTCCCGGACGTGATCATCAGTGTGGACACCTGGCGGGCCGAGGTCGGCGAGGCCGTGTGCGAGGCGGGGGCGGACCTGCTGAACGACGCCTGGGGCGGGGTCGATCCGGGCCTCGCGGAGGTTGCCGCGCGGTACGGGGCGGGACTGGTGTGCACGCACGCGGGCGGGGTCGAGCCGCGGACCCGGCCGCATCGGGTGACGTACGACGACGTCATGGACGACATCCTGAAGGTGACCGTGGGGCTGGCCGAGCGGGCCGTCTCGCTCGGGGTGCCCCGGGAGTCGGTGCTGATCGATCCGGGGCACGACTTCGGGAAGAACACGCGGCACAGCCTCGAGGCGACGCGGCGGCTGGACGAGATGGTCGCCACGGGGTGGCCGGTGCTGGTGTCCCTGTCCAACAAGGACTTCGTGGGCGAGACCTTGGACCGCCCGGTGAAGGGGCGGCTGATCGGGACGCTGGCGACCACGGCGGTCTCGGCGTGGCTCGGGGCGCAGGTGTACCGCGTCCACGAGGTGGCCGAGACCCGCCAGGTGCTGGACATGGTGGCGTCGATCGCGGGCCACCGGGCCCCCGCGGTCGCCAGACGAGGCCTGGCCTGACCCCGGGGGCGGTGCCCCCGGGGTGGGGGGGTCAGCGGGCTGCTTCCTTCGAGACCAGGGCCACCGCTTCGTCGACCTCGTCGGTCACGTGGAACAGCAGCAGGTCCTTCTCGGCGGCCTTGCCCTGGGCCACCAGGGTGTTCTGCAGCCAGTCCACCAGGCCGCCCCAGTACTCGCTGCCGAAGAGGACGATCGGGAAGCGGGTGACCTTCTGGGTCTGGACGAGGGTGAGGGCCTCGAAGAGTTCGTCGAGGGTGCCGAGGCCGCCCGGGAGGACGACAAAACCCTGCGCGTACTTGACGAACATCATCTTGCGGACGAAGAAGTACCGGAAGTTGAGGCCGATGTCGACGTAGGGGTTGAGCCCCTGCTCGAAGGGCAGCTCGATGCCGAGGCCCACCGAGATGCCACCCGCCTCCAGCGCCCCCTTGTTGGCCGCCTCCATCGCCCCGGGGCCGCCGCCCGTGATCACGGCCCAGCCGGCCTCGACCAGTCCTCGGCCCAGCCGCACCCCGGCGTCGTACTCGGACGAGTCCACCGGCGTCCGTGCGGAGCCGAACACGCTGATGGCGGGGGGAAGTTCGGCCAGCGTGCCGAAGCCCTCGATGAACTCCGACTGGATCCGCAGGACCCGCCACGGGTCGGTGTGGACCCAGTCGGAGGGCCCGCCCGCGTCCAGCAGCCGCTGGTCGGTGGTACTGGCCGTGACCTGACTGCGCCGTCGGAGGACCGGGCCGAGCCGTTGCTCGTCCGGAGGCTGCTTCTTCCCCTCGGGGTTTCCGGTAGCCATGTGCGCTCCCTCCGCTTGCCGGTAGTTCGATCTCAGACTAGATCGACGCGGGTTACGGAGGGGGGACGTATGCGTGTCCGCCGTGAAGCGGCGTACGGGAACCTTTATGCCGTGAGCCAGGTGCGCAGCCGCTCCTCGCCCGCCAGGATCTTGGCCACCTCGACCCGCTCGTCGCGCTTGTGCGCCAAGTGGGGGTTGCCGGGACCGTAGTTGACGGCCGGAACGCCGAGCGCCGAGAAACGGGAGACGTCCGTCCAGCCGTACTTGGGCTGCGGGGTGCCGCCCACCGCCTCGATGAAGGCGGCCGCGGCCGGGTGGGAGAGGCCGGGCAGCGCGCCGGGGCTGTGGTCGTCGACGACGAACTCGGACACGCCGCAGTCCGCGAACACCTCGCGGACGTGCGCGATCGCCTCCTCCTCGGTGCGGTCGGGGGCGTAACGGAAGTTGACGCTCACCACGCACTCGTCCGGGATGACGTTGCCGGCGACTCCGCCGGTGACACGGACCGCGTTCAGGCCCTCGCGGTACTCCAGTCCGTCGATGACCGGGTAGCGGGGCTGGTAGGAGGCCAGCCTGGCCAGGATGGGGGCCGCCGCGTGGATGGCGTTGGAGCCCATCCAGCTGCGCGCCGAGTGGGCCCGCTCGCCGGTGGTCTTCAGCAGGACCCGCAGCGTGCCCTGGCAGCCGCCCTCGACCTGGCCGTCGGAGGGCTCCAGCAGGACCGCGAAGTCGCCCCGCAGCCAGTCCGGGTGGGCCTCGACGACGTGCCCCAGGCCGTTGCGCTCGGCGGCGACCTCCTCGTTGTCGTAGAACACGAAGGTCAGGTCGCGGTTGGGGGCGGGGACCGTGGCCGCGATGCGCAGCTGCACCGCCACGCCGGACTTCATGTCGCAGGTGCCGCAGCCCCAGAGCACGCCGTCCTCGTCCAGCCGGGACGGCACGTTGTCCGCGATGGGCACGGTGTCGATGTGGCCGGCCAGGATGACCCGCTCCGCGCGGCCCAGGTTCGTCCGGGCGATCACGTTGTTGCCGTACCGGTCGACGGTGAGGTGCGGCAGGGCGCGCAGGGCGGTCTCGATCGCGTCCGCGAGGGGCTTCTCGGCGCCGCTCTCGGAGGGGAAGTCCACGAGTTGCGCGGTGAGCTCGGCGGCGTCCAGCGTGAGGTCAAGCGAGGTGTCGGCCATGGCCCCGACCCTAGCGCGCACGTACGCCGGGCCCGGTGTGCGCTGCGCTCAGCGGACCCGGCGTGAGGGGCGGGGAGGCCTCCAGTACCTTGTACGCGTGCCAGAGCCGTCCCCCACTCGCCCCAAGCGCCGCGGCCGCCTCGTCCGTCTCGGTGCGGCCCTGTTGGTCCTGTCCGGCGTCGCCGCCTATCTCGTGGTGCAGTACGTCACCGGAGGCCCGGGCGCGAGAGGCTGCAGAGTGGTCTCCGGCACGGGCGACGGGGCGTCGTACGAGTTCACGCCCGAGCAGGCGGTGAACGCGGCGACGATCGCCGCCGTCGGCACCGGGCGGGGCATGCCCGAGCGGGCGGTGACCATCGCACTGGCGACCGCCATCCAGGAGTCGGGGCTGCGCAACATCGAGCACGGCGACCGGGATTCCCTGGGGCTGTTCCAGCAGCGGCCCTCACAGGGCTGGGGCACCGAGCAGCAGGTCATGGACCCGGCGTACGCGGCGGGCATCTTCTACGCGCACCTGGCCAGGGTGCCCGACTACACCGACCTGCCGCTGACGGTGGCCGCGCAGCGGGTCCAGCGCAGCGGATACCCGGAGGCGTACGCCAAGCACGAGCCGGACGCCACGCTGCTGGCGGCCGCGCTGACCGGGCACTCGGCGGCCTCGCTGACCTGTGACGGGCGTCCGGAGCGCAGCGCCGAGGCGACCGGGCCCGACGCGGTACGGGCCGCGCTGGTGCGGGACTTCGGGCGGGACGCGCTGCAGGAGACCGGGGCGGAGGTGGGCGGTACGGAGGTTCCGTCGCCGTCGCCGTCCCCGAGCGTGACCGCGACGGCGCACGGGCGGACCGTGACCGTGCCGGTGGCCGAGGGCCGCAGGACGGACACCGGCGGGCGCGACGAGCGGGAGCGGGGCTGGCAGCTGGCGCAGTGGGCGGTGGCCAACTCCTCGTCCCTGCACATCCAGCGGGTGGCGTACGCGGGGCGCGAGTGGACCGCCGGGAGCAACGGCGGTCAGTGGCGCACGGCCGGGACACCGGGGACCGCGGGGGCGCAGCGGTCCGCCGGCGCGGTCCGGATCATCACCGGACAGTAGTACGGCGGCTCACTCGGCCGGGTTGTACGCCTTTGGGGTGAGCGTGTTTTCCCGCGGATTTCGGCGTGGATTCGGGATCCCTTGGAAATCAAGGGCTGTAAGGATTCTGCGGGATCGCGCACCGGCGCTCTTTGCCCGTTTTTATCCACAAACGATAATGCGATGCGTTATCCATTCTTTACCTTTGGCCTCCGCAACCTTCGTCGGCTTCGAGTCGGTAGTCACGGCGTCCGAGTCCGGACACTCACCGTTCTCCACCCGTCGAATGGAGCATCATGTCCCTCCCCCTGACCCGCCGGATCGCTCGTGCCGCGCTGCTCGTCGCAGCGGGAGCGGCCGCCGGGGTCGGTGCGGCCGGCTCTGCCGGCGCGGCCACGAACCTGCCGGCCGTGCCCGCGAACCTCGGCGGTGTGACCGCCCTGGACGGGGCGCACGTCGGCAACACCGTCGACGGTGCGGCGCAGAACGTCACCGGCCTGGCGGGCAACGCGGGCAGCAAGGCGGTCAAGCAGGCGGTGCCGGCCGCGGGCAAGACCGGCGGTGGCGCCGTGAAGAAGACGACGCCCGCGGTGCAGAAGGCCGCGGGGGACGCGGCCGGGACCGCGGGCGGTGCCCTCGGGAACACCGCGGCCGGCGTGACGAAGGGCGGGCTGCCGACGGAGGGACTCACCAAGGGTGGGCTGCCCACGTCGTCCCTGCCGACGAAGGGTCTGCCGCTGGGCGGCTGAGCGCCTGACGCTCACGGCCGACGGGGTCCAGGCGTTCCTGGGCCCCGTCGGTCTTTGCGTGCCTACGCCGTCAGACGGGTCACCGCCGCGCGGACCCTCTCGTCCGTTGCCGTGAAGGCCACGCGTACGAAGTTCTCGCCCGCCTCGCCGTAGAAGTCGCCCGGGGCCACCAGGATGCCCAGGTCGGCCAGGTGGGACACCGTGGTCCAGCAGGACTCGCCCCGGGTCGCCCACAGGTAGAGGCTGGCCTCGCTGTGTTCGATGCGGAAGCCGTGGTTCAGGAGGGCTTCGCGCAGGAGGGCACGGCGGGCCGCGTAGCGCCCGCGCTGGACGTGGACGTGCTCGTCGTCGCCCAGGGCCGCCACCACCGCCGCCTGCGTCGGTGCCGAGGTCATCATGCCGCCGTGCTTGCGGATCTCCAGGAGGGGCCCCAGGACCGCCGGGTCGCCGGCCACGAAGGCGGCGCGGTAGCCGGCCAGGTTGGACCGCTTGGAGAGGGAGTGGACGGCGAGGATGCCGTCGTAGGAGCCGCCGTTGACGTCGGGGTGCAGGACCGAGACCGGGTCGGCCTCCCAGCCCAGCTCCAGGTAGCACTCGTCGGAGACGAGCAGGACGCCGTGCTCGCGGGCCCAGGCGACGATGCCGGTCAGCTCGTCCTTGCCGAGGACCCTGCCGGTGGGGTTGGAGGGCGAGTTCAGCCAGAGGAGCTTCAGGTTCGCCGGGTCCAGCTCGCGCGGGTCGTCGTAGACCTCGTACGCGGCGCGGGCCAGGCGGGCGCCGACCTCGTAGGTCGGGTACGCCAGGCGGGGGTGGGCCACCTTGTCGCCGGGGCCGAGGCCCAGCTGGGTCGGCAGCCAGGCGACCAGCTCCTTGGAGCCGACGATCGGCAGGACGTGGCGGTGGGTGACCCCACGGGCACCCAGACGGCGCTCCAGCCAGCCGGTGATCGCGTCACGCAGCGCGGGGGTGCCCCAGACCGTCGGGTAGCCGGGCGAGTCGGCCGCGTCGACCAGGGCCTTCTGGATCAGTTCGGGGACCGGGTCGACCGGGGTGCCGACGGACAGGTCGACGATGCCGTCCGGGTGCGCGGCGGCCGTCTTCTTGTACGGCTCAAGCTTGTCCCAGGGGAACGTCGGAAGACGGTCGGAGACTGCGGACACGGGATCTTGCTCGCTTTCGTCGGTACGGCAAACGCCTCGGTCCCGTACGGCGCGATCCGGGCGATCGGGCTGTACGGGCCGAGGCGAAGGTGGCGGGCCGTTAGGCCGCTCGACCGGTTGCTAGGCCTGGGGCGGCAGCGCGGCGATGAAGGGGTGGTCGCGCTCGATCAGACCCAGCTTGCTGGCACCACCGGGAGAGCCCAGCTCGTCGAAGAACTCGACGTTCGCCTTGTAGTAGTCCTTCCACTCCTCCGGAGTGTCGTCCTCGTAGAAGATCGCCTCGACCGGGCAGACCGGCTCACAGGCACCACAGTCGACGCATTCGTCCGGGTGGATGTACAAGGACCGGGAGCCCTCGTAGATGCAGTCGACCGGGCACTCCTCGATGCACGCCTTGTCCTTGACGTCGACACAAGGCTGCGCAATGACGTAGGTCACGCTGTCGTTCCTCCTCGATAGGGCGCTGGCGGGCCTCCGTAGGCTCCGCCGCCTGGCGCGCGGGAGCGCGGCGTCGTCGATGCCCGCCCCTAGTATCTCCGTTCCGGGGCGTGATCCATACAGGAGGGGTGAACCGACCAGTGGAAATCTCGGCGAAAGGGCGCTTCGAGGTCCGTATCACCGCTGCTGACGTGGGCAAACGGGTGTCGGTACGGCGCTTGAGCGAACCTGGAGCGGCGGCGGAGAAGTTCACCGACACGGTGGGTGTTCTCACATCATGGGACGACGGCGTGCTCATGATCACACGGCGGGACGGGCAAAGTGTCCGGATCCCGGAATCCGTGCTGGTCGCGGGCAAGGTGGTGCCGGCCGCGCCGGCCCGCCGCCGGGGTCCGGCCGCGAGCTACCAGGAGCTGGCGAGGATCGCCGCGCGCGGGTGGCGGCCGGTGGAGAGCGAGTCGCTCGGCGAGTGGGAACTGCGGGCCGCCGGCGGGTTCACGCGGCGGGCCAACAGTGTGCTGCCGCTCGGTGATCCGGGGCTTCCGCTCGATGCGGCGCTGGCGGCCGTGAGGCGCTGGTACGCCGAGCGCGGCCTGCCCGCCTACGCGCAGGCCGCCACCGGTGCCGAGGGCACGCAGGAGCTGCTGTGCGCGGAGCTGGAGCGGCGCGGCTGGGTGCGGGAGGTGACCGCCGAGCTGTGGACCGGGGCGCTGGCACCGGTGGCGGACCGGGCCGAGGGCACCGGGGTGGAGCTGTCCCGGGAGGCGGACGAGGCGTGGCTCTCGCGGTACGGCCGCAAGGGGGTGAGCGAGGTGGCCCTCCGGGTGCTGAACGGCGGACCGTCGGTGTGGTTCGCGACCGTGCCCGGTGCGCCGGGGGAGCGGCCGGCGGCGATCGGGCGGTGCGTGGTGGACGGACGCTGGGCCGGTTTCGCAGCCGTCGAGGTCGATCCCGCCCGGCAACGGCAGGGGCTGGCCACCGAGGTGATGGCCGCGCTGGCCCGCCGCGCCCTGGACGAGGGCGCCTCGGCGGCCTGGCTCCAGGTGGAGGACGACAACGAGGCGGCCCGCGCTCTGTACGCCGGTCTCGGCTTCGCCCCGCACCACGCGTACCACCACTACCGGGCGCCGCAGGAGAGCGGCGACGAGCACGCTCACCCGGCTCCGGAGAACACTCGCGTCGAAGGGTCGTAGGGATCGCTGTGGACGGGCATGAGCCAGGCATGCGGCACCGTTCCCTTCCGCCCCCGTATCCGCCCCCGCCGGAGCGGTCCGCCGAGGTGCGGCGGCGGTTCGGGGAGGAGGCGCGGTCGGAGCGGCCGGATCTGTCGGCGCTGTGTCTGCTGATCGGCGCCGAGGCGGACGGGACGCTGGACGAGGACGGGATCGACGCGGCCCAGCTGGAGCTGGACCGGCTGGCCGGACTGCTGCCGTACCGGCCGGGCGGGCCGCAGGCGTGGGCGCAGGCGCTGTGCCGGCTGCTGGGCGAGCGCTACGAGTTCCACGGGACCCCGTCCGACTACCAGCGGCTGGAGTGCTCGCTGCTGCACGAGGTGCTGCGGCGGCGGCGCGGGCTGCCGATCCTGCTGTCGGTGGTGTGGATGGAGGTGGCGAGACGGGCGGGTGCCCCGGTGTACGGGGTCGCGCTGCCGGGGCACTTCGTGGTCGGGTTCGGGGCGGCGGAGGAGCAGGTGCTGGCCGATCCGTTCGACGGCGGGAAGGTACTGACCGGGACGGATGCCGAGCTGCTCGTGGCGGGTGCGACGGGGGCGCCGCTGCAGCCGTCGATGCTGGTGCCCGCGACGCCTCTGGAGGTCGTACAGCGCATCCTGAACAACATCCGGGCGTGGGCCTCGGCCCGGCCCGAGCGGTCGGACGTCGCGCTGCGGGCGGTGGAGTTGAGCCTGCTGCTGCCCGCGCATCCGGCCCGGTTGCGCTACGAGCGGGGTCAGCTGCTGGTGCAGCGCGGTGAGTTCACGGCGGGGGCCGAGGAACTGGAGGCGTACGCCCACCTGATCGAGGTCGTCGACGACTCGGCTGCCCGGAAGGTGCGGCAGCAGGCGCACACGGCCCGGTCGATGCTCAACTGAACCCTCAGAGCCAGCCCTTCTCCCGCGCTGTCCGCACCGCCTCCGCCCGGTTGCGCACCGCGAGCTTCTGGATGGCCGTGGAGAGGTAGTTGCGGACCGTGCCCTGGGAGAGGTGGAGGGCCTTGGCCAGCTCCGCGTTGGTGGAGCCGTCGGCCGCCGCGCGGAGCACCTCGCGTTCCCGGTCGGTGAGGGGGTTGGCGCCCTCGGCCAGCGCGGCCGCGGCCAGGGTGGGATCGATGACCCGCTCTCCGGCCAGCACCTTGCGGACCGCGTCGGCGAGTTGGGCGGCCGGTGCGTCCTTGACGAGGAACGCGTCGGCGCCCGCCTCCATGGCGCTGCGCAGATAGCCGGGGCGGCCGAAGGTGGTGAGGACGACGAGCTTGACCGCGGGGTACTCGCGGTGCACCCGGGCCGCCGCCTCGATGCCGGTGCAGCCGGGCATCTCGATGTCGAGCAGCGCCACGTCGACACCGTGCGCGCCGACGGCCGCCAGCACCTCGTCCCCACGCGCGACCTGGGCGACGACCTCGATGTCGTCCTCCAGGCCGAGAAGTGCGGCCAGCGCCTCGCGGACCATCGACTGGTCCTCGGCCAGCAGGACCTTGATCGTGCTCGTCATGTCCCGGATCCTACGTCCGCCGAGGCGGCCGTAGGCACCCGGGCGACCAGCCGGAACCCGTGCTTGACCCGGCCCGCCTCCAGCGTGCCGCCGGCCTTCTCCAGACGCTCGGTCAGGCCGGTCAGACCGTTGCCCGGCCCGTTGCCGGAACCGCCGGCTCCGTTGTCCTCGACGCAGAGTTCGAGGACCGGGCCGTCCAGGGTCTGGCGGCGCAGGACCTGTACGACGCACCGGTCGGCGCCGCTGTGCCGGACCACGTTGGTGACCGCCTCGCGCAGCGCCCAGGCGAGGGCGGACTCGGCCTCCTCCGGGATGCCGGCGAGGTCGGGTTCCGCGGGCACCTCGGCCGCCACCCCGGCGGCGGTCAGCGCGACCTGGGTGCCGGCGAGTTCCGCGGCGAGGCGGGGGCGGCGGTAGCCGGTGACGGCCTCGCGGACGTCGACCAGGGCCTGGCGGCTGACCTGTTCGATGTCGGCGACCTGCTGGGCGGCCTTGTCGGGGTGGCCGGGCAGCATCCGGCCGGCCAGCTCGCTCTTCAGCGTGATCAGCGAGAGCGAGTGGCCCAGCAGATCGTGCAGGTCGCGGGCGAGGCGCAGCCGCTCCTCGTTGGCGGCGAGCTGGGCGACGGTGGCCCGGGCCTTGCGCAACTCGATGGTCGTCCGCACCAGCTGGCCGACACCGGTCATCGCGAACCCGATGAGCAGCAGCAGGATGAGCAGGTTCCAGGCGTCCTCGGTGCCGACGTGCAGCCCGACGAGCATCATCAGGCCGCCCGTGCCCGGGATCGCCCAGTACGCCGCCCGCAGCGGGAGGGTGATCCCGCAGGCGACGGAGACGTAGCAGTACAGGCCGAGCCAGGGCGCCCCGAACGTGAAGCTCAGCAGGGTGGCGAGCCCGCCCAGGGCGACGACCAGGCCGGCCACGCGCCGCGGCTCCGCCGGTGTGCCCATGTTCCGGAAGACCAGCGCCAGATAGACCCCGACGAAGACCGTCAGGCCGAGCCAGCCGGCCACGGTCCCGGCGGTGGTGTGGTTCCCCGAGACGAGGTCGTGGACCGGAGCACTGAGAAAGACCAGCCAGACACCGATCCACAGCACTTTGCGCCGCAGCATGCCGCGCCGGTTGCCGAAGTCCTGCCCCAGGGGGACCAGCGGGTCTTCCGTCATGGTGCTCACGCCTTCAGCGTGTCCTTCCGGTACAGCCAGGCCGCGCCGCCCGCGAAGAGGACGAAGGAGACGACGAGGATGGCGATGTCCTGGGCTTCCGGAGCCTGGCTCTGTTCGATCGCCCGCCCCAGAGCAGCGTACGCGTGCGTGGGGAGCCACTTGGCGATGTCCTGGAGCCACTGCGGGAAGCTGGTGGTCGGCATCCACAGGCCGCCCAGCATCGACATGCCGAAGTAGATGATCATCGTGATCGGGCGGACCGCGTCCCCGCTGGCGAGGTAGCCGATGGCGACGCCGAGGGCGGCGAAGACGAGGCTGCCGGCCCAGATGGCGCCGGTGAGGGCGAGCCACTGCCAGGCGTCGAGCCGTACGTCCTTCACGGCCGCGGCGACGACGAAGACGATGACGATCGACGGGAGGCTGACGACGGCCGCGCTGGCGGTCTTCGCGAGGACGTAGCCGCGCCCCGGGAGGGTGGTCAGCCGCAGCTGCCGCACCCAGCCGCTCTCGCGCTCCTTGGCGATGCGCTCGCTGTTGCCCATCAGGACGGCGGTCAGCGCGCCGAAGGAGGCCATGGAGACCATCATGTAGGTCGGCAGGGTGAGGCCGGAGCCGTCGATCTTCGTCTTGGAGTCGGCGTTGCCCGCGATGAGCAGGAACAGGGCCGAGGGGTAGATCACCGAGAAGAACAGGAACTTGCGGTTGCGCAGGGCGCGGGCGAGTTCGAGCTTGATCAGGCTGTTCATGACTGCTTGGCCTCCTCGGCCTCCGTGATGGCGACGAAGGCCTGCTCCAGGCCGAGGCCGGCGACTTCGAGGTTGCGGGGGTAGACGCCCAGGCCGTACAGGGCGTGGACGGTCGCGTCGGCGTCGGAGGACTGGATGCGGACGGTCTGGCCCGACACATCGACGGAGGTGAGGAAGGGCAGGCCGCGCAGGGCCGCCTCGTCGATGGTCCCCTCCAGGTCGAAGGAGACCCGGCGGGCGCCCGCCTTGGCCTTGATCTCGGCGGCGGTGCCGTCGGCGAGGAGGCGGCCGCGGTGCAGCACCAGCACGCGGTCGGCGATGGCGTCGGCCTCTTCGAGGTAGTGGGTGGCGAAGAGGACCGTACGGCCCTGGTCGGCCTGTTCCCGCATGGTGGCCCAGAAGGCCTGGCGGGCGGAGACGTCCATGCCGGTGGTCGGCTCGTCCAGGACGATCAGATCGCTGTCGCCCGCGGTGGCGAGCGCGAAGCGGACGCGCTGGGCCTGGCCGCCGGAGAGCTTGTTGACCTTGCGGTCGGCGATCTGCGTGAGGCTCGCGCGGGCGAGGACGTCGGCGGCCTTGTACGGCTTCGGGTGCAGCGAGCAGGCCAGCTTCACCAGCTCGGCGACGGTGACCTCGTCCATCAGCCCGCCGCTCTGCAGCATGGCCCCGACCCGCCCGGCGACGATCGCCTCGCGCGGGCTGGTCCCGAACACGCTCACCGTGCCGCCGTCGGCCTGCTTGAGGCCGAGGAGCAGGTCGAGGGTGGTGGACTTGCCGGCCCCGTTCGGGCCGAGGAGGGCGACGGTCTCGCCCGGGTACAGCCGGAGCGAGAGCCCGTCGACGGCTCGGTTGCTCCCGTACGTCTTGGTCACCTGGTCGAACCCGACCACCGGGGTGGTGGTGGCCGGTGCCGCTGTCGTTGTCATGCCCACCATGCTGGCGGTGGGGGCCCTGGACGCGGCAGTGTCGGCGGTCCCGAGTGCCGGATGACAGATGTCATGCGGTTCGGGTGACACGCGCGCAGGGGGCGCCCGGCGGACGCCCCCTGCCGGTCGTGCTAGCTCGGGTTCGTGGGGATGACCGCGACCCGGTTGGTCCTGCTCATCAGTGCCTGGCGCAGGGCGACGTAGACGTCCTGCGGTGTGACGGCCGTCTTCTTGCCGTTGGCCCGGGTGATGAGCACGCCGTCGAAGGCCTGGCCGTACAGCTGCTTCAGGGCCACCAGGTCGGGCTTGTCGGTCAGCTTGCCGTCGGGAGTGGCCTCCACCCTGAGGAACTTCCACAGCGAGTTCTGCGGACTCAACGGGACCGAGTGCGCCGCGTCCGTCTGGACCGTGACGCGGGCCGACATCGCCGGTTCGGCGAAGGCCTTCATCTCGCGGTCGACCTCGGCGTTCGAGACCGTCGGCTGCTTGGTGGTCGTCGGCACGGACACCGGGGCCGCCGTGTTCGTCTCCACCAGCGTGCGGTAGGCCTGCTCGACCGCCTGGGTCGACCGGGCCGCGTCGATGGCCTTGCCCGCCTTGCCGTAGACGGCCACGGCCTTGCCGGCCTTGAAGGTGATGGTGCCGTCGGTGACCGCGCCGGAGCCCGAGCCGCCGCCGGCCTGTTCGAGCGCGGCCTGGAGCTTCTCGTCGTCGACCGGCATGACCGGCTCGATCTCCCGCTTCTGGCCGAAGAGGGAGCCGATCACGGAGACCGGGTTGTAGTCGCTCTTCGCGGCATCGCTCACGGTGCTCTGGAAGTCGAACTGCAGGCCCGCGTTGTCCGGCGTCAGGGACACCGTCCGGCCGCCCACGGAGAGCTTCAGCGGCTTGGCGACCCGGCCGCCGAAGGCGTCGTCGAGCTTCTTGACGGCCTCGTCGCGGGTGCCGCCGCCGATGTCGACACCGAGCACGGTGGTGCCCTTGGGCACATCGGTGTGGTTCATCAGCAGGCCGGCGCCGTAGGCACCGCCCGCGAGGAGGAACACGCCGACGCCGAGCAGCATGACCTTGCTGCGGCCCTTCTTCTTCGGCTTGGCCGCGGCCTTGGGCTGCGGGACCGGTTCGGGCAGCTTGGGCGGCGTGTGCGGCACCGGGCCGTCGGAGTGCGCGCCGGCGCCGAACGGGGTGTTCCCGGCGGACGGGACGACCGGGATGCCGCTGGTGACGGTGTGCCCGGAGACGTTGTCCGGCGCGCGGAAGCCGGGTGCGCCCGGTCCGGGGGCCGGCTTCTGCGGCGTGAGGATCGCGGTGTCGTCGCCGAGGCCGCCGCCGGGTGCCGTGCCGGGGACGGGGAAGGCGCCGGGGGCGAGCGGACCGCCCTGGCCCGCCTGGCCGTTCGCGGCGCCGGGCATCTGGTGGCTTCCGGTGTCGTAGCCGCCGGGTCGCTGGTGGCTACCGGTGTCGTAGCCACCGGGCATCTGGTGACTTCCGGTGTCGTAGCCACCGGGCATCTGGTGACTGCCGGTGTCGTAGCCACCGGGCATCTGGTGGCTGCCGGTGTCGTAGCCGCCCGGAGAGTCGAAGGACTCGCCGAGGTCCCGGTCCAGGTCGCTGAGCGAGCTGCGCGGAGCGGCCGGCGGGACGAACGGTCCGTCGCCGGTGACCGGTCCGCCGGTCGGGCCCGCGGGGCCCTGCGGGCCGCGCCCGCCCCGGCCGGTCGGCCCGTTGAAGCCGCTGGGACCGCCGGGGCCGCCGGACGCGCTCGCGCCGGGGGTGGCGCCGATTCCGCTCGCGCCGCCGCTCTCCGCGAAGTACGGCAGGTCGTCGCGGCTCGGTTCACCGCCGCCGGTCGCGCCGGGGCGGGAGCCGCCGCGCGGGCCCGCGGCCAGCGCCTCGGTCACGTCGAAGGAGCCGGTGCCGCCGCCGTGTCCCGGGGCCACGGGGCCGCCGGTGGCGCTGGGCAGGCCCGAGCCGTTCGTACCGCCGGGGCGGGAGCCGCCGGGCACGCTCATGGAGCCGACCACACCACCGGGGCGGGTGCCGCCGGCACCCGGGCCGCCCGGACCGCTCGGCTGGGCGGCCGGCTTGCTCGGCGCGGCGGCGGAACCGCCGGGCGTCCCGGCACCGTTCGTGCCGCCGGCGCCCGGACCAGCCTTGGGAGCGCCGGACTTGCGGGGTGCGAACCAGTCGCTGCGCTTCTCCTCGGCCTGCGGGGCGGGCTCGGCGGGGGATTCGACGGTGCCGGTGGACGCCGCGGCGGCGGGGGCCGGCCGGGTGTCGGCGCCGGAGTCGTCCGCGGCGGCCTCGCCGTCGCCGACGGGCTTGCGCACGACGACCGGCGGGATGGGCCGGGATCCGGGGATGTTGATCCGGATCCGCGTCGTCAGCGTGGTCTCGGTCTTGCGTTCCTCGGGCGGGGTGGCCGAACGGCCCGCGTCCGCGCCGGCGTCGGAAGCCATGGGGGTTCCGTACGGCGGCGTCCCCGAGGGGTATGCGGCTCCTCCGGACCCGTTGGCCCCGGAGGACGGAGTGTCAGTTTCACGACTCAAGGCAGGTTCTCCCGGTTGGCTCCGCCGCCCGTTACGACCTCAGCGGGCAGCTCGGCGGCGCGCACCACCATACTGGCCACGTCTGGCGCGTATCCCATGACCGCCGAGGAAACCCACACCGGACTCGCACGTGCGCCGCACGGCGAAGTGGTACGTCACTTGCCAAGTCGGACGGGGCCGTCGACAGGTTGCCGTCCGGGGGCAAGGGTGGCGCAGATCACAGCCAGGGCCATACCGCCGAGCAGGAAGAGGTAGGAGCCAACTCCCGCGCCGAACAGGAAGTCGCCCTCGGGGCGGGTGGCGGTGAGCAGGACGACGGTGACGATCCAGCCGGCCACCGGCGCGACCGCCCCGGCCCGGCCGCCGAGGGCGTACGCCCCGCCGAGGAACAGCCCGCCGGCGCCCGCGAGGGCGAGCAGCAGCCCGCCCGGGAACCAGGCGGCCTGGACCAGGGCTCCGGCGAGCCCGACGATCGCGCCGAGCAGGAACAGCCCGAGGTAGGCGGCCATCCGCCCCACCGGGGGCCGCCGCATCGGCTGGGCCAGCATCGAGCCGCGTCCGGCGGTGCTCATGACGTCTCCCCGGTGGCGATGCCGGCGAACAGGTCGGTCTCCCCGGGCTCTGCCCGGCCGCGCGCCAACTCGTAGTACTCGGTGGTGAACAGCGGCTGGGCGAGTTCGTTGGAGAGCGCGAAGTACGGCTCGGCCACGTCGATCTGGGTGGCGTGGGCGCGCATCGCGGCGGCCTTGGCGGCGGTGTGGGCGCTGCCGTCGACCGCGGTGGTGATCCGCTCGTCGTCGACCACGCCGGGCACGTCGGCCAGGGAGGCGCTCTTCGCGAACGGGAGACTCGGCAGGTCGTCCTGGAGGCGGGCGAAGGCGGCCTCGGCGACGGAGCGCGGGACCCGGTTCCAGTAGACCTTCTCGATCCGGTGCCCCTGTTCGGCCGCCAGCTCGACGGCCCGCATGGCCACGCGGTGTGCCTGGATGTGGTCCGGGTGGCCGTATCCGCCGTCGTCGTCGTACGTGACGAGGACCTGCGGGCGGACCTCCACGATCACCTCGACGAGCGACCGGGCGGCCTCGTCCAGGTCGGCCTGCCAGAAGCAGGCGGGGTCCTCGTTGTCGGGAATGCCCATCATGCCGGAGTCGCCGTAGCGGCCCGCGCCGCCGAGCAGCCGCAGGTCCTCGACGCCCAGCTCGCGCAGGGCGGCGCTCAGCTCTCCGCGCCGGTGTGCGCCCAGCGCGGCACCGGCCAGATGCCGCAGCCCGGGCGGGATGACCTCGCCGCGCTCCCCCAGGGTGCAGGTGACCAGGGTCACATGGGCGCCCTCGGCCGCATACCTGGCCATGGTCGCGCCGTTGTTGATCGACTCGTCGTCCGGGTGCGCGTGCACCAGCAGCAGACGCCGGGCGGGCAGCAGTACCGTCATGGGTCCACCCTACGAGGCGGCGGCGCTTCCCTCGGCCACCTCCGTCCGGGGCGCCGTCGACCGCTCGCCGCCGGGCCGCCCGCCCGTTACCAGCAGGGTGCCGCCGCCCGCCCGCCGGGCGGAGGCCGCCTCAGAACTTGATGCTGCCGATCATGCTGGCGACGTTCGTCGTCAGCTGGCTGATCGTGGGCGCAATGGTCGAGGAGGCGAGGTAGAAGCCGAGCAGCATACAGACAACCGCATGACCGCCCTTCAGACCTGACTTCTTGATCAACAAGAAGACGATGATCGCCAGCAGCACCACCGCCGAAATCGAGAGTGCCACGGCGGATCACCTCCAAAGATCCCAGGGACGCGGGGGGTTCGGACTATGGGGGTTGTCACTCGGTTGCGGATCGGTAGAGCAACTTCATGCACACGCCAGCAGGTTCATACCCACTCAGCGGTAGCGATCATAACTATCCGTACTCGCGCATCGCTCGGCGCACGGCCGCACAAGGGGGCGCATGGCCAATATGGTCGGGGTATGACGACCGAGGCTGACTCCTTCCCCCGTCGGCACGCCCGCACGCAGCGGTTCACGCTCGGCGCGCCGCGTGCGTTCACCGTGGCACCCGACGGTTCGCGTGTCGCGTTCCTGCGTTCGGGCTCCGGCACCGACCGGGCCAACTCCCTGTGGATCCTGGATCCGACGGACGGCGCCGAGCGCCTGGCGGCCGATCCGCACGCCCTCCTGGAGGGGGCGTCGGAACAGCTCTCGCCCGAGGAGCGGGCGCGCCGGGAGCGCAGTCGGGAGGGCGGGGCCGGCATCGTCGGCTATGCCACCGACGCGGCCGTGGAGTTGGCGTCTTTCGCCTTGTCAGGGAGGCTTTTCACGGCCGAGCTGCGGGCCGGTACGGCGCGCGAACTCCGGGTCCCCGCACCGGTGATCGACCCGCGTCCGGCGCCGGACGGGCGGCACATCGCGTACGTGGCGCAGGGCGCGCTGCGGGTGACGGGCGCCGAGGGCTCGGACGACCGGGCGCTGGCCGAACCGGAGGCCGACCAGGTCACCTATGGACTCGCCGAGTTCATCGCGGCCGAGGAAATGGGGCGTTCGCGCGGATTCTGGTGGGCGCCGGAGTCGGACCGGCTGCTGGTGGCGCGGGTGGACGACACGCCGGTGCGGCGGTGGTGGATCGCCGACCCGGCCCACCCGGAGCGTGAGCCACAACACGTCGCGTACCCTGCGGCCGGGACGGAGAACGCGGACGTACGCCTGTTCGTGATCGGCCTCGACGGCAGCCGCACGGAGATCGTCTGGGATCGTGCGCGCTATCCGTATCTGGCGCATGTGCACTGGTCAGAGGCGGGTGCCCCGCTGCTCCTGGTGCAGGCCCGGGACCAGCGCAGCCAGGTGTTCCTGGCGGTGGATCCGGACTCGGGTTCGACCCGGATGGTGCATGCGGATGAAGATCCAACATGGCTGGAACTTTTCGCCGGAGTGCCCTGCTGGAGCCCGTCCGGGCAGCTTGTCCGAATCGCGGACGAGGGCGGCGCCCGGGTGCTGACGGTGGGCGAACGGCCTTTGACCGGACCACAGTTGCACATCCGTGCGGTACTCGACGTCACGGCCGACGACGTGCTGGTTTCGGCGTCGGCGGGCGAGGAGGCGGAGTCACCGGAGACCGGCGAGGTCCATGTCTACCGGGTGAACGAACTCGGCGTGGAACGCGTCTCGCAGGAGCCCGGGGTGCACTCGGCGGTGCGCGCCGGGGTCGTGACGGTACTGGCCACCGCGACACTCGACAGTCCGGGCACCCACGTCCAGGTGCTGCGTGACGGAAAACGAACGGCGACTGTCCGGTCCTGCGCCGAAGTTCCCGGTTTGTCACCTCGGGTGACCCTCACCGAGGGGGGCGCACGCAGAATTCCGTGCGCCGTGCTTATGCCTACGGACTACACCGGTGACACGCCCCTGCCCGTGCTCCTGGACCCCTACGGCGGCCCGCACGGCCCGCGCGTGGTGGCCGCGCACAACGCGCATCTGACCTCGCAGTGGTTCGCGGACCAGGGCTTCGCGGTGATCGTCGCCGACGGCCGGGGTACGCCGGGCCGCTCGCCGGCCTGGGAGAAGGAGGTCCACCGTGACTTCACGCTCACCCTGGACGACCAGATCGAGGCCCTCCAGGACCTGGCCGGGCGCCACCCCCTCGACCTCTCCCGGGTCGCCGTCCGCGGCTGGTCCTACGGCGGCTACCTGGCCGCCCTCGCCGTCCTGCGCCGCCCCGACGTCATCCACGCGGGCATCGCGGGCGCCCCGGTCACGGACTGGCGCCTCTACGACACCCACTACACCGAGCGCTACCTCGGCAACCCGGTCGAGGACCCGGCGACGTACGCGCACAACTCCCTGGTCACCGACGAGGGCCTCTCCTCCCCCGCCGAGCCGCACCGCCCCCTGATGATCATCCACGGCCTGGCCGACGACAACGTGGTGGCGGCCCACACCCTGCGCCTCTCCTCGGCCCTCCTCGCCGCGGGCCGCCCCCATGAGGTGCTCCCCCTGTCCGGCGTCACGCACATGACCCCCCAGGAACAGGTCGCGGAGAACCTGCTCCTGCTCCAGGTGGACTTCCTCCGGCGTTCGCTGGCACAACCGCGCAAACACGCATGAACTGCGTTTACACGCAGGCAACTTCACGGAAGCGGTACCGATATACGGACGCGCGAGGCTGAACAGCGTACGGCCGTGCGGGTGCCGTAGGCGGGCCGGGGATGCACCAAGTCACCCCGGCCCGTTGCCGTTCCCCGCGGGCTCCTCCGGCGGGACCACCTGCCCCGGCGCGGAGCGCCTGATGGACAGCGTCTCCGCGAAGTGACAGGCCGAGTCGTGGGCTGCGGGGCCGGGTGTGCGGCGGAACTCCTCGGGGACCGCCAGGAGCGGTACCTCCAGGGTGCAGCGTTCCCGGGCCTTCCAGCAGCGGGTGCGGAAGCGGCAGCCCGAGGGGATCTTCGTCGGGGACGGGACGTCACCGGCGAGGATGATCCGCTCACGGTGGTCGCGGGCCTCGGGGTCGGGGACCGGGACCGCGGACAGGAGCGCCTGGGTGTAGGGGTGGGTCGGGTGGTCGTAGATCTCGGCGTCCCTGCCGATCTCCACGATGCGGCCCAGGTACATGACCCCGACCCGGTCCGAGATGTGCCGGACGATCGACAGGTCGTGCGCGATGAAGACGTAGGAGAGGTCGAACTCCGACTGGAGGCGGTCCAGCAGGTTGATCACCTGGGCCTGGACCGAGACGTCCAGGGCGGAGACCGGTTCGTCGGCGACGATCACCTCGGGGCGCAGGGCCAGCCCCCGCGCGATGCCGATGCGCTGGCGCTGGCCGCCGGAGAACTGGTGCGGGTAGCGGTTGATGTACTCGGGGTTGAGGCCGACCACGTCCAGCAGCTCCTGCACCCTGCGGCGGCGGTCGCCCTTCGGGGCGGCTTCCGGGTGGATCTCGTACGGCTCCCCGATGATGTCCCCGACCGTCATCCGGGGGTTGAGGGAGGTGTACGGGTCCTGGAAGACCATCTGGATGTTGCGGCGCACCGCCTTCAGGGCCCGGCCGGACAGGCGGGTGATGTCCTCGCCCTTGAACCTGATCGAGCCGGCTGTCGGCCGTTCCAGGCTGCACAGCATCTTCGCCACCGTCGACTTGCCGCAGCCCGACTCCCCGACGATGCCGAGGGTCTCGCCCTTGGTGAGGGCGAAGTCGACACCGTCGACCGCCTTCACCGCGCCGACCTGCTTCTTGAACAGGATTCCGCGCGTCAGCGGGTAGTGCTTGACGAGGCCGCTGACCTCCAGGACCGGCTCAGCCATGCAGGCACTCCCTCCAGAAGTGGCAGGCGCTGCCGCGCTCCTCGGAGACCTCGTGGAGCGGGGGCACGTCGGTGCGGCACACGTCCTGGGCCATCGGGCAGCGGGGGTGGAAGGCGCAGCCGGGCGGGATGTCCATGAGGTTCGGCGGCAGGCCCTTGATGGCGTACAGCTCCTGCCCCTTCTGGTCCAGGCGCGGGATGGAGTCCAGCAGGCCTCGGGTGTAGGGGTGGGCGGGCGCCTTGTAGATGTCGTGGACGGGGGCCGACTCGACGATCCGGCCCGCGTACATCACGGCGATCCGGTCGGCCACGTCCGCGACGACGCCCAGGTCGTGCGTGATCAGGATCAGGCCCATGTGGTACTCGCGCTGCAGCTCCGCGAGCAGGTCCATGACCTGGGCCTGGACGGTGACGTCCAGGGCGGTGGTGGGCTCGTCGGCGATGATCAGGGCCGGCTGCAGCGCGAGAGCCATCGCGATCATGATGCGCTGGCGCATACCGCCGGAGAACTGGTGCGGGTAGTCCCCGACCCGCTCCCCGGCGGCCGGGATGCGCACCCGGTCCATCAGCTCGACGGCCTTGGCCCGCGCATCCTTCTTCGACATGCCCCGGTGCACCACGAACATCTCGCCGAGCTGGTCGCCCACGGACAGCACGGGGTTGAGTGCCGACAGCGCGTCCTGGAAGATCATCGCCATTCCGGCGCCCCGGATCCTGCGCCGTTCCTCCTCCTTCAGCTTCAGCACGTCCTTGCCCTGGAAGAGGATCTCGCCCCCGGTGATCCGCCCGGGCGGCATGTCGAGGATGCCCATGACGGCCTGCGCGGTGACCGACTTGCCGGAGCCGGACTCGCCGAGCACGGCGAGCGTCTCCCCCGCGTCCACGCCGTAGCTGACACCGTTGACGGCCTTGGCGACCCCGTCCCGGGTCCGGAACTCCACGTGCAGGTCACGGACTTCGAGCAGCACGGCGGCTCACCTCGGCTTCGGATCGGGGGCGCCGCGCACCGCGTCGCCGGGCATGACGAAGGCCGGCGCCGTGCTCGCCGCGGCGCCGGAGGGCCACCGGCGGGCCCGCGCCGGCATCCGGCTCCCCCGCTGCGCCCCCGGCTCTGACCCCACGTGCACATCACCCACTTCGACCCGCACAGCAGCTCACCTCAGCTTCGGATCGAGGGCGTCGCGCACCGCGTCGCCGAGCATGATGAAGGCCAGGACCGTGAGGGCGAGGGCTCCCGAGGGCCACAGCAGGGCGTGCGGGGCGGTGCGGATGTAGGGGGAGGCCGCGGAGATGTCGATGCCCCAGGAGATGTTCGGGGGTTTCAGTCCGACGCCGAGGTACGACAGGGTCGCCTCCAGCGTGATGTACGTGCCGAGCGCGATGGTCGCCACGACGATCACCGGTGCGACCGCGTTGGGCGCGATGTGCCGCATCAGGATGCGGGAGTTGGAGGCGCCGAGGGAGCGGGCGGCCTGCACGTAGTCGTTCTGCATGACGGTGATCACCGAGCCGCGCGCGATGCGGGCGATCTGCGGCCAGCCGAGCAGCACCATGAACCCGATGACCGGCCAGACCGTATTGCTGGTCACCACGGAGAGCAGGACGAGACCGCCGAGGACGACCGGGATGGCGAAGAAGATGTCGGTGACGCGGGACAGCACCGAGTCCCCGAGCCCGCCGAAGAAGCCCGCCAGCGAGCCGAGCACCGACCCGAGGACGGCGACGCCGAGCGTGGCGCACACGCCCACCGTGACGGACGTACGGGCGCCGTAGACGGTCCGCGTGTAGACGTTGCAGCCCTGGCCGTCGTACCCGAAGGGGGCTCCCGGCTGTGAGCCCTGCTGGGCCTTGGACAGGTTGCACGTGAGGGGGCTGCCGGAGGCGATCGCGGAGGGCCACAGGGAGATGAAGACCAGGAAGAGGATCACCAGTCCCGAGACGATGAAGACGGGGTTGCGGCGCAGGTCGCGCCAGGCGTCGGACCAGAGGCTGCGGGGTTTGCCCGCCGGGCCGGTCCCTTCTGGTCCCCCTGGTGTCTTCTCCAGCGTCTCCGCCTCGCTCGCCGCCAGGTCCATCCCGCCGCCCGCGCCGGTGGGCGCGATCGCGCGATCGGGGTCGTACCGCTGCTCAGGCATAGCGGATCCTCGGGTCGAGTACGGCGTAGAGCAGGTCGACGAGCAGGTTGGCGATGAGGAAGACCAGGACCAGGATCGTGACGAAGCCGACCACGGTCTGGGTGTTCTGCCGGACGATGCCCTGGTAGAGCTGGTAGCCGACGCCGTGGATGTTGAAGATCCGCTCGGTGAGGATCGCGCCGCCCATCAGCGCGCCGATGTCGGCGCCGATGAAGGTGACGACGGGGATGAGCGAGTTGCGCAGCAGGTGCCGGGTGACGACGCGGTGCCTGGGCAGGCCTTTCGCGATGGCCGTGCGGACGTAGTCGGACCGCTTGTTCTCCGCGACGGAGGTGCGGGTCAGCCGGGTGACGTAGGCGAGGGAGACGGAGGCGAGGACGAGGCCGGGCACGATCAGCTCGGGGAAGGTGGCCTCCGGGGAGACGGACGGCTGGATCCAGCCCCACTGGACGCCGAGGAGCAGCTGGAGCAGCAGGCCGGTGACGAAGACGGGCACGGAGATCACGACCAGGGTGCCGAGGAGCACGCCCGTGTCGAGGGGGCGCCCGCGGCGCAGGCCCGAGAACACGCCCAGGGTGATCCCGATGACGATCTCGAAGAGGATCGCGACGATGGTCAGCCGGATGGTCGGCGGGAAGGCCGTCGCCATCAGCTCGGTGACGGGCTGGCCGTTGAAGGCGGTACCGAAGTCGCCGGTGAAGATGTGCCCCATGTACGTGAGGTACTGCTGCGGGAAGACCGGCTTGTCGAGCCCGTACTCCTTCCTGAGCTGGGCGGCCGTCGCCGGGTCGCAGGCCCGCTCGCCGCACAGCCCGGCGATGGGGTCGCCCATCACGTTCACCATCAGGAAGATCAGCAGGGTGGCCCCGACGAAGACCGGGATCATCTGGAGCAGCCGCCGGACGACGTAGCGCCCCATGGCGGCTCAGCCGACCTTGATCTCGTTGTAGACCGGGACGCTGAACGGGTTGAGCGCCACGTTGGACAGCCGCGGGGAGTAGCCCGCGCTGCCGTTCTGGTACCAGAGCGGGATGGCCGCCATGTTGTCCCGGACGACTCCCTCGGCCTTCTGGAAGGTGGAGACGGCCTTGGCGGTGTCCGTCTGGGCGTTGGCCTGGTCGACGAGCTGGTCGAAGTCCTTGTTGGACCACTTGCCGTCGTTGGAGGAGGCGTTGGTGTAGTAGAGCGGCTGGAGGAAGTTCTGGATGAGCGGGTAGTCCATCTGCCAGCCCGCCCGGAACGGGCCGCTCATCTTGTGCTGCCCGATCTGGTTGCGGAAGTCCGCGAAGGTGCCGACGGGGTTGCCCACGCAGGCCTTGTCGTTGCCGAGCGCGTTGTTGATGGAGTTGCACACGGCGTCGATCCACTCCTTGTGGGAGCCCGTGTCCGCGTTGTACGTGATCCTGACCTGGCCGCCGGGGAGCCCGCCGCCCTCCTGGATCAGCTTCTTGGCCTCGGCCGGGTCGTATGCGCAGGCCTTGCCGCACAGGCCGTCCTGGAAGCCGCCGGCCGTGCCGAGGACCGGGGAGGTCCAGTCGGTGGCGGGGGTGCGGGTCTTCTGGAAGATCGTGTCGGTGATCTGCTTGCGGTCGATCGCCATGGACAGACCGGTGCGGACCTTCTCCGAGCCCGCCTTGTTCCAGGCCGGGTCGTAGTACGGGAAGGCGAGGGTCTGGATGATGCCGGCGGGCGTGTTGATGTACCGGCCGCCCAGGTCGCTCCTGACGTTCTTCAGCTGCGGGGCGGGGACGTCGTCGACGAGGTCGAGGTTGCCGGCCATCAGGTCGGTGTAGGCGGTGTTGTTGTCGGTGTAGACCTTCAGGGTCACACCGTTGTTCTGTGCCTTGTCCGGGCCCGGATAGCCGTCCCACTTCTTCAGGGCCATCTGCGAGCCCTTCGTGTAGGACTCGATGGCGTAGGGCCCGTTGCCGACCGGCTTGCTCAGCCAGGTCGAGTGGTCGGTGAAGAACGACTGCGGCAGCGGGGCGAAGGCCACGTAGCCGAGGGTGTCCGGGAAGCTGGAGAACTTCTGGCCGAGCTTGACGGTGAAGGTGTGGTCGTCCACGACCTTCAGGCCCGAGAGGGTGTCGGCGCTCTGCGACCCGCTCTCGGGGTGGACCTTGTCGTAGCCCTCGATGTAGCCGAAGAAGTAGGCGTTCTTCTGGTTGTTCTTCAGGCTCGCGCCGTAGTTCCAGGCGTCCACGAAGGACTTGGCGGTCACCTTCTCGCCGTTGGAGAAGGTCCAGCCGTCCTTCACCTTGATGGTGAAGTTCTGCGAGTCCTTGGTGTCGATGCTCTCGGCGAGCATGTCCTTGGCCTGGCCGGTCTTCGGGTCGTACCGCTTCAGCCCGCGGAAGACCATGTCGAGGACCTTGCCGCCCTGCACCTCGTTGGTGTTGGAGGGCTCCAGCGGGTTCTGCGGGTCGCCCCAGGAGGAGCTGAGCACCCCGGCGGCGGTACCGCCGCTCGTGTCCGCGCCGCCCCCGCAGGCCGCCGCGGCAAACGCCACCGCCACCGCGCCGGCGGCCCGTCCGGCATGCCTGGCTCCGCGCATGGGGGTACCTCCTCGTGGTCGCGCAGGGTGCGCTGTGCCGCCGATGCCCTCGTCAGAAAGGGCGCTGATACGTTATCGGCTAATATCACACCAAAAGGTGCACCACGCATACGTTCCCTCTCCTTCGAGGAAAGGTGTGGCAGACGGAGTACACGGAATCGCGAAATCGCTTACCCGCCACCCGGACCAGCGGGCAGACTCCCGGCATGGTCGATCGTGTTTTCCGTGACGTCGAACTCGCCTCGCTGTACGAGAGGTTGAACCCATGGGGCTCCGGTGACGACTTCTACCTGGAGCTCGTGACAGCGGCCGGATCGGTCCTCGACCTCGGCTGCGGAACGGGCCGGCTGCTGCGCGCCGCCCGGGGGGCCGGGCACCGGGGACGGCTCACCGGCATGGATCCGGCGGCCGCCATGCTCGTGCAGGCGCGGCGGGCGGAGCCGGACATCGAATGGGTGCTCGGGGACTTCGCGACGCACCGGTGGGAGGGGGCGTTCGACCTGGTCGTGATGACCGGTCACGCCTTCCAGGAACTCCTCGGGGACGAGCAGGTGCGCAGCACGCTGCGCGGGGCGCGCCGGGCGCTGGCCGACGGCGGCCGGTTCGTCTTCGAGACCCGGAATCCGGCCGCGCGGGCCTGGGAGCGCTGGACCCCGGACCGGGTGCATGAGTTCACCGACGAGGACGGCGCCCCCGTGCGCGTGTGGCACGAGGCCGAGCCGGACCTCGTCGGGGACCGGATGACGTTCACCGAGACCTACGCCGGGGCGCGCTGGGAACAGCCGCAGGTGTGCCGGAGCACCCTGCGGTTCCTGGACGCCGACGCGCTGGACGGCTTCCTCGGCGAGGCCGGACTGACCGCCGCCGAGCGCTACGGGGACTGGGGGGGGGGGGGGGGGGGGGGGCCCGCCCCCCCCCCCCCCCCCCCCCCCCCCCCCCCCCCCCCCCGCTTCCCGCGGATGACGGAGGGTCACTCCTCCAGGGTCAGCCCCCTGCGCAGCCGCACCAGGGTCCGGGACAGCAGGCGGGAGACGTGCATCTGGGAGATGCCCAGTTCCTCGCCGATCTCCGACTGGGTCATGCCCGCGACGAAGCGCAGGGAGAGGATCTTCCGGTCCCGGGGCGGGAGTTCGGCGATCAGGGGCTTCAACGACTCGACGTACTCGATGCCTTCGAGCCCGTGGTCCTCGTACCCGATGCGGTCCGCGAGCGCGCCCTCGGAGTCGTCCTCCTCGGGCTGGGCGTCCAGGGAGGAGGCGGTGTAGGCGTTCGAGGCCGCCATGCCCTCGACGACCTCGTCGTTGGACAGGCCGAGCCGCTCAGCGAGTTCCCCGACGGTGGGGGCGCGGTCCAGCTTCTGGGCCAGTTCGTCCCCGGCCTTGGCCAGGTCGAGGCGCAGCTCCTGAAGCCGGCGCGGTACGCGTACGGACCACGAGGTGTCGCGGAAGAAGCGCTTGATCTCGCCGATGATGGTCGGCATCGCGAAGGTGGGGAACTCCACACCGCGAGTGAGCTCGAAGCGGTCGATCGCCTTGATCAGGCCGATGGTGCCGACCTGGACGATGTCCTCCATCGGTTCGCTGCGGGAGCGGAACCGGGAGGCCGCGAACTTGACGAGCGCGAGGTTCAGTTCGACGAGCGTGTTGCGCACGTACGCGTACTCGTGCGTGCCTTCCTCCAGCGACGCCAGCCGCTCGAAGAGGGTCTTGGACAGCGCCCGCGCGTCGACGGGGTCGACCTCGTCGAAGGGCGGGATCTCCGGGAGCCCCGCGAGGGGGTCGTGGGTGTCGACGGGATCGAGGGGGTGATCCAGTTGTTCCCGTGGGGGTGTCGACGTCGCGATACGGGCAGGCGATTCGTCGAGCCGGGGTGACATGGGTGTCCTCCGTCGTTCTCGGCATATGGCTGCCGAAGCCAATACGTGCACTGCGGTGTGCGGCGCCTCCGAAGCCGGCGTGTAGGGATGTGTGTCCCTACTAGCCCTACCCGCTTCGGTGAGTCGATCGCAAGTACGTTCTCTAGTGATCTGTCCTACTATGTGAGGTTGTTCGGGTGTCGGAGAGTGTGAGGAAGGCGTAGTGTTCGAGGGCGTCAACAGCAGCCACGACCTCGGGAGCGAGACGGCATGGACCACGGGATGGTCGGCAGCGCACAGTCGGGCCGGCTACTGGTGGAGGTGCGCGAAGTGGGCTCCAGCGCCGTACTGACACCGGCGGGTGAGCTCGATCACCACACCGCCGACCTGCTGCGCGAGCCGCTCGACGACTTCCTGGGCAAAGGGTTCTCACGCCTCGTGGTGGACTGCTCACGGCTGGAGTTCTGTGACTCCACCGGCCTGAACGTATTGCTCGGGGCCCGGCTGAAGGCGGAGGCCGCCGGCGGCGGCGTCCACCTGGCCGGAATGCTCCCGGTGGTCACCCGGGTGTTCGAGATCACGGGAGCGGCGGCGGTCTTCACCGTCCATGACTCCCTGGAGGCGGCGCTGGCCGGCGAGGCCGACTGAGCCCCGCGCCCCGGCCGTTCCCTGCGGGCCGGCCCGGCGTGGCGCGCGTCATGCCCAGAACGGGGGTGTTCTCCCGGATCGGCCGGGCAGGAGAGTGCTGAACGTGTCGGCCGTCGGGGGGCGGACCGCCCGGGTGACCGGCGAAACGGCCCCGGCATGACGTATGAGTTATTGAGTCGTGTGCTTTTGAATCGTGTACTGGTGAATCGGTGAGGTGAAGCGCTGATGAGCACCACCCGGCCTTACTCGCCGGGCGACCGCGGCCCGGAGCCGAGCGGCGCTTCCGGGGCGTCCGAGGGGGGTGCGCCGGAGGACGGCGTGTCCACGGGGGCAGCCGCGCCGTCCGTGCCATCCGTGCCGTCCGAGGGTGTGCGGGAAATCCCGCGGGAGACCCCGGGGCGGCAGATCCGCAGGCTGCGCCTGGACGGTGAGAGCGGGGTCGTCCCGCTCGCCCGTGATTTCGCCCGCCAGGCGCTGTACGCGTGGGGCTGGCTGCCGGCCGCCTCCGCCGACCGGCGGGCCGCCGCCGAGGACGTCCTGCTCGTCGTGTCCGAGCTGGTCACCAACGCCTGCCTGCACGCCGAGGGCCCGGAGGAGCTGCTCCTCGCCCGCGACGACAAGGTGATCCGGGTGGAGGTGGCCGACCGCGGCGCCGGTCAGCCGGCCCCCCGCACCCCGCACCGCGCCGGCCGCCCCGGCGGGCACGGCATGTTCATCGTGCAGCGGCTGTGCCTGGACTGGGGTGTCGTCCGCACGCCGGGCCGCTCGGGCAAAACCGTCTGGGCGGAACTGGGCGCTCCTGCCTGAGTGTTCGGGTGGCCGGCCGGACACGGTCACCGTGGCCCCCGTCTCCACCCGAACCCCCTTTCGCGCACGCCGGATCGACACAACTCCGGCGTGTGCTGCGTCTTCCCTCCTCAAGGCCCCCGGCGTACCTTGACGGCCGAATCTGATATGCCGTCAGGAATGAATGGGGTGGACCGAACGTGTCGTACCCGAAACGAACCGCCGCGCTCGTGTCCGCCGCGGCCCTGGCCGGCTCGGCGGTACTGCTGGCCGCGCCGGCGGCCCACGCCGACGTCGTGGACGTCAACTACCACTGCAAGACGCCGATCGGGGACAAGAGCGCCCTCTCGCCCATCGACATCAAGGGCGTCAAGAGCGGCAACAGCTACAAGATCACCATGTCCTGGCAGAAGGGCGTCTCCTCCAGCCCGGTCGAGCTGGGCAAGGGCGCGATGAAGCCGAGCGCCACCATCGCCGTCGGCGGCGCCGACAGCGGCACTCTCGCCGTCACCGGTCCGGCCAACGCGGCCGCGATACCCGCCAACACCCCCATCAAGATCAGCGATTTGAGCGGCTCCTACACACCGGAGAAGAGCGGCAAGGTCACCTTCACGGCGGGCACGCTCATCATCAAGGCGCTCGGTACGACGACCACCTGCACCCCCACCAACAGCCCCAAGCCGTCCCTGACGCTGGACGTGACGGCGGCCGGCGGATCGTCGTCCTCCTCGTCCTCCTCGTCGGGCGGCTCCGGCGGGCAGCTTCCGCAGACCGGCCCCGAGGACTCCGCCGTCGCCCTCGGCACCCTGGGCGGAACGGTTCTTCTTGCGGGTGCGGCGGGCGCGTTGTGGCTGACCCGGCGGAACCCGGCCACGCGCCGCTGAACCAGCCGCACGCCGCCGAACCGCAGTCTCCGACCGCTGGAGCCGCCCATGCCGTCCGCCGCCGCCCGTGTCCTCGGCCTCACCCTGTTCCTGCTGCCGGTCTCCGCACCGCACGCGGAAGCCGCGGCAGCCTGGTCCCTCGCGCCCGCCGGCACCGGACGTCCCTCCTTCTACGCCGAGGGCGCCCCGGGAACGGTCCTGCAGGACACGGTGTCCGTGACCAACCGGAGCCACAAGCCGCTCACCGTCCGGCTGCGCGGCACCGGCGTGCGGATCGCGTTCGCCCGGACCGGGCTGCGCGTCCCCGCGCGCACCCGCGCCGAGGTGCCGTTCACGGTGACTGTGCCGACCGGCGCCGCACCCGGCGACCGCTCCGGCACCATCACCGCCCGGGGCGCGGACGGCCGTACGGCGGCCGTCCCGCTCCGGCTGCGCGTGGGCGGCCCGGCCCTGTCCGCGCTGACCGTCGAACATGTGGCGGTGCACGGCGACCGGATCACGTACGAGCTGGTCAACCGCGGTACGACCACCCTCGTACCGAAACTCGCGGTCCGTGCGGACGGCCTCTTCGGCCCGGTTCTGGACCGCCCCGCACGCACCCTGAAGGTCCACCTGCCCCCGGCGTCCCGCCGCACCCTCAGCGAGCCGTGGCCCGGCCGGCCCGCGCTGGACGCCGTCGACGTGCGGCTGACGGTCACGGCGGCGGGCGGCGCCCACGACACCACGCACACCTCGGCCCGGTTCGTGCCCTGGGGCGTGGTGACCGCGGCCCTCGGGGCGCCGGTGGCGGCGGCCGCGCTGGTGGCCGTACGGCGGAGCAGGCGTCGCAGGAGCAGCACGGAGGACGGCGAACACACGGACACGGAAGTCGAGTCGACGGGAGCGGTGACGTGAGCGGCACAGCCGAAGGGGCGCGCCGGAAAGGGGCCCGGATGCCCGTGCTGGCGGTGGTGCTCGCGCTGCTCCTGCTGCCGCTCTCCGCACCCGTGGCCGCGGCGGACGGGCCCGTCGTGAAGCTGTCCACGGCCCAGGCGGGCACAGGCGGTTCGGTCACCGTCAGCGGGAGCGGCTGGCGGCCGCACACACTGCTGATGATGCTGATCTGCGGCCGGTCCACCCCGTCCCGGGGCGTGATCGGCGGCACCAACTCCTGCGCCAACGGCGACGGCCGGGCCGTGACCACCGACGGCAGCGGGTCCTTCACCAGGAAGCTGCCGGTCGCCGAGCCGCCCGTGCCGTGCCCCTGCGTGGTGCACGTCGCCACGGTGACCGGTGCGAAGGCCGAGGCGGACGCCGTCCTCCAGGTCGCCGGGCATCCCGTCGCCCCGCTGCCCGCCGAGCCCTCCGGCGGCCGGCTGTCGATCCTCTCCGACACCCGGCTGACCGGCTCCAGCGGCGTGCTCACCTGGTTCGGCGCGCCCCCGAGCCGCACCCTCGTCTTCACCGCGGGCAACGTCGGCTCCACCGAGATCAAGAACCCGGTCTTCCGCGTCGGCACCGCGCACGGCGTCTTCGCGCCCCAGTGGGACGAGCAGCAGTGGCGCGGCACCCTCGCACCCGGGAAGAAGGCGCAGATCGAGCTGCCCGTCGAACTGGCGGCGGGGGCGCACGGCGACTACACCGTCTCCCTCCGGTACGACGGCAGGGTCCTGGCCGAGCAGCCGTGGGGCGTGGGCCGGCCCTGGGGCGTGACGCTGTTCTGGATCCTGCTCTGCCTGGTCGTCCCGGCCGCGGTCTTCCGCGTCGGGATGGCCGTCGTGGACCGGGTACGGCCGCGCCGGCCGGGCGGCGTCCGCCATCGGCGGCGCGCCCTCCCCCACCCCTGGCTCCGCTCGGGCGGGGGGACCCCCATGGCGCTGCGGCTGCCCCGCTCCCGCACCCCCGGGCCCGAGCCCGACCCGACTCCGACCCTGCCGTGGTTCACCCCGGACTCCGCTCCGGGCAGCCCGGCCGGCCGGCTCTCCGCACCGCACGACGACAGCCCGACGAGTCCTACGACTCCCACCACGAAGGGACCCACGTGAGCATGCGAAGGAGAGTCACACCGGCCCGCAGGACGGGCGCCGCCGGCGCCGCACTGGTGCTCTGTTCGGCGGGTGTGCTGCTGGGCGTGGCGGCCGTGCCCGCGCAGGCGGCAGAGGTGTCGTTCGCCACCCACTGCGTGCCGCCCGCGGGCATCGACCCGGTCGACGGCACCACGAAGGTCGAGATCACCGCGCCGGCCACGGCCAAGGTGGGCGACACGGTCGACATCGTGTGGAAGTTCGTCCAGGCCGCCTCCAAGAACCCGGACATCATCGACCTGCCCGCCAACTCGGTGCAGCCGTCCGGGGTGCTCAAGGCGGCCGGTGCGCAGGCCGCCGGCATCGCCATGCAGGGCCCGCGGCAGAACCCGGCGATCCCCAAGGGCGGCGCCATGGTGCTGTCCGACATGAAGGGCACCCTGAAGCTGACGACGGCCGGCGAGGTGACGCTGACGCCGGACGCGTACACGGTCAACGCGATGTCGACGGACACCAAGTGCACGCCGAAGGAGACCGTGCAGAAGGCGGCGACGATCCAGGTGACGCCGGGCGGCGGCGGCACGTCCAGCTCGCCGCCCACGCAGTCGGCCACGCCGACGAAGAGCGCGACCCCGACCCCGACCGCGACCGGCGGCACGGGCCGGACCGACTTCCCGGGCAAGGAGGTCCAGGTCCCCTACTCCTGCAAGACCCCGATCGGCGACAAGAAGGCGACTTCGCCGGTGCAGATCAACGCCAGGAAGAACGGCGGTGACTACGACCTCACGGTGCAGTTCAAGAAGTCGGTGATGAACAGCCCCGCCGACATCCCGAAGGACTCCGTGAAGCCGTCGATGGAGGTGGTGCTGGGCGGCGCGGACAAGGGCACCGTGCATGTGGAGGGGCCGACGAACGCACAGCCCATCAAGTCCGGCGACCCGATCGAGATCCCGGACCTCACCGGCACCTACAAGCCGGGTGCGAGCGGCACCTCGACGCTGGCGCCGGGCGTGCTCACCATCAAGGCCCTGGGTACGACGACGACCTGTACGCCGGACAAGTCGCTGGTCTCCCTCACCCTGGACACCGCCCAGCAGCCGGGCGGCGCCTCGGGCGGCACGTCGGCCTCCGGAGGCTCGTCGTCCGCCGGCGGCACCAGCAGCAGCGGTGCGGGCGGCCTCGCCGAGACCGGCTCCGGCGACCACGGCGCCCTCAAGGCCCTCGGTCTGGTGGCGGGCACGGCGATCCTGCTGGGCGCCGCGGTGTTCACGTTCATGCCGCGGCGCAGGACGCGGTAGTTCCCGGACAACGCGAGAGGGCCACCGCACCGTCAGGGATGCGGTGGCCCTCTCGGAGCACTGGGCTACGTCAGTGGACGTCACCCATGAGCTTGTTGACCTTCTTGCGGTACATCCACACCGCGACACCGGCGATCACGGCGAGCACGGCCTCCAGCGTGACGAAGCCCGTCCGGTCGAGGTTCACCCCGCCGATGGCCGGGTTGGAGAGCAGCGCGGTGATCGAGTCGCCCGCGGTGACCGCGAGGAACCAGACGCCCATCATCTGCGAGGCGTACTTCTTCGGCGCCATCTTCGTCGTGACGGACAGACCCACCGGAGACAGCGTCAGCTCACCGATCGTCTGGACGAAGTAGATCGCGACCAGCCACATCGCGGCGGCCTTGTGACCGCCCTCGGCGATCGACAGCGGGGCGAGGAAGAGGAAGAACGACGCACCGATCAGCACCAGGCCGGAGGCGAACTTCACGATCGTGCTCGGCTCCTTGCCGCGCCGGTTCAGCCACAGCCACAGCCAGGCGAAGACGGGCGCCAGGGCCATGATCATGACCGGGTTGACCGACTGGTACCAGGAGACCGGGAACTCCCAGCCGAAGATGGTGTTCTCGGCCTTGCCGTCGGCGAAGATCGACAGGGTCGAACCGCCCTGGTCGTAGATCATCCAGAAGACGGCGGCGGCCACGAAGAACCAGACGTAGGCCGACACCTTCGAACGCTCGGCACCGTCCAGGTCCTTGTCCCGCCGGATGCGGGTGATGACGAAGACCGGCACGATCAGACCGATGACGGTCAGCGGGATGAGCGCCCAGTTCAGGGTGAAGTGGCCGGAGAAGCCGACGGCGGCGTAGAAGACCGCGGCGATGCCCAGCCAGATCAGGCCCTTGCGCAGCGTGGCGGACTTCTCCTCGGCGGACAGCGGCGTGGGGACGACGCTGCTCTTCTCGCTCAGGTGACGGCTGCCGAGCAGGTACTGGGCCAGACCCAGCGCCATGCCGAGCGCGGCCAGCGCGAAGCCGAGGTGCCAGTTGTAGTTCTCGCCGACGGTGCCGATGATCAGCGGCGCGGCGAAGGCACCCAGGTTGATGCCGATGTAGAAGAGCGTGAAGCCACCGTCACGGCGCGGGTCGTCGGCGCCCTTGTACAGGTGACCCACCATCGTGGAGATGTTGGCCTTCAGCAGACCGGAGCCGATGGCGACCAGACCGAGGCCGACGAAGAAGCTGGCCGAGACCGGCAGGGCCAGGCACAGGTGGCCCAGCATGATGATCAGGCCGGAGACGGCGACCGTCTTGCGGGGACCGAGAACGCGGTCCGCGAACCAGCCGCCGGGCAGGGCGAGCAGGTACACGAGCGACACGTACACCGAGTAGATCGCGGTCGCGGTGCCCGCGTTCAGGTGCAGGCCACCGGGGGCCACCAGGTACAGCGGGAGCAGGGCCCTCATGCCGTAGTAGGAGAATCGCTCCCACATCTCGGTCATGAAGAGAGTGGCCAGTCCGCGGGGGTGGCCGAAGAAGGTCTTCTCGGAACCGGGGGTGCCCGGGCGGACCGAGTCCTTCGTCAGGCTGGACGCCATGGTCGTTCCTTGCTGGTCGGGACGCGGCAGCTGGAGCGTTGCGCGCCCGGTGGGGGTGTGGCCGGCACCGGCGGGGTCGGTCGTCCACCCCCACGCCCGGGGGGAGTCCGATCCGGATCACGGAGCGGTGGACGGCGACCACCGGGATCCACGCCCTGGACGCTTACCGCGTCCGGAGCCCGGCCAGAGGTCATTCCTTTCAAGGCTGATCTTCGTCAGCCCGCACACAAAAGAGACCTTCAGCGTTGATCCCGCCAAAGGTCCCCGGTGTGCTACAGGCGTTCAGGTCACCATACGGCAGGACAGTGCCGGATATGGAAGGACTTGAGACGCGGATCACAGGTGTCGAGGGAACCGCGCGACCTGTTTCGAAGGCGTTATCTACCATCGCACCTCCCGGGCAATGGTTCGTACCACGGGGCCGGCAAGGTAAGAACTCCTGGAACCGATCACACCCCAGCACTGCGCGCGGGCGGTCTACCATCACTGCATGACCCGTGTACTGCTCGCCGAGGACGACGCGTCCATCTCGGAGCCGCTGGCCCGCGCCCTGCGCCGGGAAGGTTACGAGGTCGAGGTGCGCGAGGACGGACCCACCGCGCTCGACGCCGGAATGCAGGGCGGCGTCGATCTCGTCGTGCTGGACCTCGGCCTGCCCGGCATGGACGGCCTGGAGGTCGCCCGCCGGCTGCGGGCCGACGGCCACACCGTACCGATCCTCATCCTGACCGCGCGGGCCGACGAGGTGGACACCGTCGTCGGTCTGGACGCGGGCGCCGACGACTACGTGACCAAGCCCTTCCGGCTCGCCGAACTGCTCGCCCGGGTGCGGGCCCTGCTGCGCCGCGGCGCCGCCGAGCCGCAGCAGCCGCCGGCCA
This sequence comes from Streptomyces sp. NPDC044064, assembly GCF_056434245.1. NCBI lineage: Bacteria > Bacillati > Actinomycetota > Actinomycetes > Kitasatosporales > Streptomycetaceae > Streptomyces > Streptomyces sp. NPDC044064. The sequence continues at coordinate 49,985 of NZ_JBWKFN010000010.1, read as the reverse complement.
CCCACGGTGTGCGGATCGACGTCGAGTCGCACCGCGCGTGGATGGGCGACGAGGAACTCCAGCTGACGGCGAAGGAGTTCGACCTGCTGCGGGTGCTGGTGCGGGACGCCGGCCGGGTCGTGACGCGAGACCAGCTGATGCGCGAGGTCTGGGACACCACGTGGTGGTCGTCCACCAAGACGCTCGACATGCACATCTCCTGGCTGCGCAAGAAGCTCGGGGACGACGCGGCGAACCCCCGGTACATCGCGACGGTGCGTGGAGTCGGCTTCCGCTTCGAGAAGAGCTAGCGCTGCCGCTGGGGCTTGGCCGACTTCGCGGTCGCGCCGGGGGTCTTCTGCGGGGTGCGCGGCTGCCGGCCGTCGTGGGCCGGTCGCGCAGTTCCCCGCGCCCCTCAGGGGGTTGCCACACTGGTGTCGTAAAGCCAACCCCCGGAGGGCCCAGTGCGTCGCCGTCTCATCCAGTCCACCCTTGCCGTCGTGCTGGTGGTGATCGCGGTCTTCGGCGTGTCTCTCGTCATCGTCGAGACGCGGACGATCAGCAACAGCGCCCAGGAGCGGGTGGAGTCCGAGGCGGTGCGGCTGGCCAGCATCGTGGACAGCCGCATCCTCGCCGCGGAGAACGTCAACGCCGACGTCCTGCGCAACCCGGTCAGCAAGGAGCAGTACGCCGAGATCCGGGTCCCGGGCCGGCAGGCGATCGAGATCGGCACCAAGCCCGAGGGCGACGTCATCCGCTCCACGCAGACGGGCGAGGAGGGCGAGACCGTCACCGTCGAGGAGCCCCGCTCCGCGGTGACCCGCGAGGTCGGCCGGACCCTGCTGATCATCGGTCTGGTGGCGCTGCTGGCGGTGGTCGCCGCCGTCCTGCTCGCCGTACGCCAGGCCAACCGGCTCGCCTCCCCGCTGACCGACCTCGCCGAGACCGCCGAACGCCTCGGCTCGGGCGATCCGCGCCCGCGGCACAAGCGCTACGGCGTCCCCGAGCTGGACCGGGTCGCCGACGTGCTCGACTCCTCGGCCGAGCGCATCGGCCGGATGCTGACCGCGGAGCGGCGCCTCGCCGCCGACGCCTCCCACCAGCTGCGCACACCCCTGACCGCGCTGTCCATGCGGCTCGAGGAGATCACCCTCACCGACGATCCGGACACGGTGAAGGAGGAGGCGACGATCGCGCTGGGGCAGGTGGAGCGGCTGACGGACGTGGTGGAGCGGCTGCTGACCAACTCGCGCGACCCGCGCACCGGCTCCGCCGTCTCCTTCGACCTGGACGAGGTCATCCAGCAGCAGCTCGCCGAGTGGCGGCCCGCCTACCGCAGCGCGGGCCGGGCCATCGTCAGCTCCGGGAAGCGGCATCTGCGGGCCGTCGGCACGCCCGGCGCGGTCGCGCAGGTGCTGGCCGCGCTGATCGAGAACTCGCTGATGCACGGTGGCGGCACGGTCGCCCTGCGTACCCGGGTCACCGGCAACCAGGCCGTGGTCGAGGTCACCGACGAGGGGCCGGGCGTCCCCGGCGACCTGGGCGCCCGGATCTTCGAGCGCACGATCAGCGGGCGCAACTCGACGGGGATCGGGCTGGCCGTCGCCCGTGACCTCGCGGAGGCCGACGGCGGACGCCTGGAACTGCTCCAGTCCCAGCCACCGGTCTTCGGCCTGTTCCTGTCCCGCACGCACCCGTCCCGCAAGCCGGCGGCGGACGGGGACCAGCCGACGGTCCGCTAGCGGATCCCTACGGGACGCGCTGCTGCGGCGCGGGCTTTCTCGACTCCTGCTCCAGGATCGATTCCGCGCGCGCCACGGCCTCCCGGGCGGGCATCGTGCGGAACACCCAGGTGCGGTACGACCAGAACCGGAACAGGGTGGCGACGCCGATGCCGATGAACTTGAAGATGTTGCTCTGCAGCGGGCTGTCCCAGCCGAAGCCGTACGTCGCGAGGAAGAGCACGCCGTTCTCGATCACCAGGCCGATCGCGCTGAACATCAGGAACAGCGTGAGTTCCCTGGTGCGGCCGCCCTTGTCGCGGTCCCGGTACGTCCAGTAACGGAAGCCGACGTAGTTGAAGGCGATCGCGACGACGGTCGCGATGATGCTGGCGCGCACCACCGGCAGGTCCGAGACGTGCCGGACCAGGTTGAACACGCCGAGATTGACAAGGACGCCGGCGCCTCCGACAGCGCCGAACTTGGCCACCTCGCGTACGAGCCGTTGCAGCCCCGAGGAACGAGGTTCCATGGCTGTGCAGCTCCCGTCGGTAGGTTTCGTCAACCCAGCCATGCTATCCAGGTGACCTGTCCGCCGCCCCCGGACCAGGCCACAGCTTGGGAACGGGTCGGAAAGAGCCGGGAAAGCCCCGGGTAAGACGCGGTGTGAGGGACGTAATCCGGCCCGGTCGTCGTGGCCGATACCCTAGGGGCGTGACGTTCCCGGTAGTCGGCATGGTCGGCGGTGGACAGCTCGCGCGTATGACGCACGAAGCTGGCATCCCGCTGGGCATCAGGTTCAAGCTCCTCAGTGACACCCCTCAGGATTCCGCGGCGCAGGTCGTCAGCGATGTCGTCATCGGCGACTATCGCGACCTGGACACGCTGCGTGAGTTCGCGCGCGGTTGCGATGTGATCACCTTCGATCACGAACATGTACCCACCGAGCACCTCAGGGCCCTGGAGGCGGACGGCATCCCCGTGCGCCCGGGGCCCGACGCTCTTGTGCACGCCCAGGACAAGGGCGTGATGCGGGCGAAGCTCGATGCGATCGGTGTGCCGTGCCCGCGGCACCGGATCGTGAGCGACCCGGAGGACGTGGTCCGGTTCGCGGGCGAAGGGGACGGCTTCCCCGTCGTCCTCAAGACCGTCCGCGGCGGCTACGACGGCAAGGGCGTGTGGGTCGTCGACTCCGTCGAGGAGGCCGCCGACCCGTTCAGGGCGGGCGTCCCGGTCCTCGCCGAGGAGAAGGTCGACTACGTCCGCGAGCTGGCCGCCAACGTGGTGCGCTCCCCGCACGGCCAGGCCGTCGCCTACCCGGTGGTCGAGTCGCAGCAGGTCGGCGGCGTCTGCGACACCGTGATCGCGCCCGCGCCCGGCCTGGACGAGGAGCTGGCCCTCCAGGCCGAGGAGATGGCGCTGCGCATCGCCAAGGAACTCGGCGTCGTCGGCCACCTCGCCGTCGAGCTGTTCCAGACCCGCGACGGCCGCATACTCGTCAACGAACTGGCGATGCGTCCGCACAACTCGGGCCACTGGACCCAGGACGGCGCGATCACCTCCCAGTTCGCCAACCACGTGCGTGCCGTGCTCGACCTGCCGCTGGGCGACCCGCGCCCGCGCGCCAGATGGACGGTGATGGCCAACGTCCTCGGCGGCGACTACCCGGACATGTACTCCGCGTACTTGCACTGCATGGCCCGCGACCCCAAGCTCAAGATCCACATGTACGGCAAGGACGTGAAGCCCGGCCGCAAGGTCGGACACGTCAACACCTACGGCGACGACCTGGACGACGTGCTGGAGCGCGCCCGTCACGCAGCCGGCTACCTGAGAGGCACGATCACCGAATGAGCCCTGTTGTTGGCATCGTCATGGGGTCGGACTCCGACTGGCCCGTCATGGAGGCCGCCGCCAAGGCGCTGGACGAGTTCGAGATCGCGTACGAGGTCGACGTCGTCTCCGCGCACCGCATGCCGCGCGAGATGATCGCGTACGGCGAGCAGGCCGCCGACCGCGGTCTGAAGGCGATCATCGCCGGTGCCGGCGGCGCGGCCCATCTGCCGGGCATGCTCGCCTCGGTCACCCCGCTGCCGGTCATCGGCGTGCCCGTGCCGCTGAAGTACCTCGACGGCATGGACTCCCTGCTGTCCATCGTTCAGATGCCAGCCGGCGTCCCGGTCGCCACCGTCTCCGTCGCCGGCGCCCGCAACGCCGGTCTGCTCGCGGCCCGCATGCTCGCCGCGCACGACGAGGAGCTGCTGCAGAAGATGCGCGACTTCCAGCAGGACCTGGGCGACCAGGCCACCGAGAAGGGCAAGCGGCTGCGTGCCAAGGTCGGCGGCGCCGCGGGCGGCTTCGGCTTCGGGAAGTGAGGCCCGTGACCTCGCTGGACGACGCCCGCGCACTGCTGCGCGAGTTCCCCGTCGTCGACGGGCACAACGACCTGCCGTACGCGCTGCGCAAGCAGGTCCGCTACGACCTCGACGCCCTCGACCTCGCCGCCTCCCAGAGCGCGAGCCTGCACACCGACCTGCCGCGGCTGCGCGAGGGCGGGGTCGGTGCCCAGTACTGGTCGGTGTACGTCCCCTCCGACCAGCCGGACGCGGTCCCGGCGACGCTGGAGCAGATCGACGGCGTCCGGCAGATGCTGGCCCGCTACCCGGCGCAGCTGGCCCCGGCCCTGACGGCGGCCGACATGGAGGCGGCCCGCGCGGACGGCCGTATCGCCTCTCTGATGGGTGCCGAGGGCGGTCACTCCATCGGGAACTCCCTGGGCACGCTCCGCGGCCTGTACGCGCTCGGCGTGCGCTACATGACGCTCACCCACAACGACAACGTGGACTGGGCGGACTCGGCGACCGACGCACCGAACGTGGGCGGCCTGTCCGCCTTCGGCCGCGAGGTCGTCCGTGAGATGAACCGGCTCGGCATGCTCGTGGACCTCTCCCATGTGGCGGCCACGACCATGCGGGCCGCGCTGGACGCCTCGTCCGCGCCGGTGATCTTCTCGCACTCCTCCGCGCGTGCCGTCTGCGACCACCCGCGCAACGTCCCGGACGACGTCCTGGAGCGGCTGACCGGCAACGGCGGCATGGCGATGGTGACCTTCGTGCCGAAGTTCGTGCTCCAGGCGGCGGTGGACTGGACGGTCGCGGCCGACCAGAACATGCGCGCCAACGGCTTCCACCACCTCGACACCACCCCCCAGGCGATGAAGATCCACCGCGCCTTCGAGGAGCGGAACCCGCGCCCGGTCGCCACGGTCTCCACGGTCGCGGACCACCTCGACCACATGCGTGAGGTGGCCGGCATCGACCACCTCGGCATCGGCGGCGACTACGACGGCACCGCCTTCACCCCGGACGGCCTGAACGACGTCTCCGGCTACCCGAACCTGATCGCCGAGCTGCTCGACCGCGGCTGGTCCAAGGCCGACCTGGCCAAGCTGACCTGGCAGAACGCGGTGCGGGTACTGGGCGCGGCGGAGGACGTGGCCCGTGAGGTTCAGGCCACGCGCGGCCCGTCCAACGCGACCATCGAGTCGCTGGACGGCTGAGCGTCGAGGGTGGGGTAGTCGGTGTAGCCGTCCGCCCCACCCACGTACATCAGGTACCGCTCCCGGACCGGGTTGAGCGGGGCGCCCAGGCGCAGCCGCGCGACCAGGTCCGGGTTGGCGAGGAACGGCCGGCCGAGCGCCACCAGGTCGGCTCCGGCGGCCAGCATGCGCGCGCTCTCCCGGGTGACGGCCGCCGTGGTGAGGTCGGTCAGGTCCGGGTTGCCGATCAGGGTGCCGGGCCAGTCCGCGCGGATCCGGCGGTACCAGCCGGACTCCGGTGCGGAGCGCACCAGGTGCAGATAGGCGAGGCCCAGTTCCTTCAGGCGGTCCGTGAGGGCGGCGTAGAGACCGGTGGTGTCGTCCTCCCGGACGCCGTTGACGGTGGAGCCGGGGGAGATCCGGATGCCCACCCGTTCGGCGCCGATCGCGTCGGCCACCGCCTCGGTCACCTCCGCCGCGAACCGCACCCGCGCCTGGACGGAGCCGCCGTAGGCGTCCGAGCGGCGGTTGGTGTTGTCGGCGAGGAACTGGTGCAGCAGCATCCCGTTGGCCGAGTGCACCTCCACGCCCTCGAAGCCGGCCTCGACGGCCCGGCGGGCCGCTGCGGCGAAGTCGGCGATCGTGGCGCGGATGTCGTCCGCCGTCATCTCGCGCGGAACCGCGGCCGGCCGGTGGCCGCCGGGAGCGAAGATCGTCTCCGGCAGCGGGACCGGGGAGGGTGCCACGGGGGTCAGGCCCGTGGTCGCCGGATGGCTCACCCGGCCGCCGTGCTGCAGCTGCAGGAACATGCGCCCGCCGCCCGCCCGCACGGCCTCGGTCACCTGCCGCCATCCCGCCGTGTGCCGGTCGGTGTGGATCGCGGTGATGTCCGGGTACGTCTGCCCGACCGCGTTGGGCGTCGAGCCCTCGGCGATGATCAGGCCGGCCGAGGCGCGCTGGGCGTAGTGGCCGGCCATCAGCGCGGTCGGGGTGCCGTCGGCCTCCGCGCGGTTGCGGGTGAGCGGGGCCATGACCAGGTGGTTGGGGAGTGCGAGCCGGCCGAGCCGGGCCGGGGCCAGGAAGTCGGTTGTCCGTGTCATGGCCGTACGGTAGAAGCTGACACTGATGTCAGAATCAAGTGGCCGACGGCCCCGGAGGCGGACGATGCGGATCGGTGAACTGGCCCGGCGCACCAACGTGAGCGAACGGTCGCTGCGCTACTACGAGACCCAGGGGCTGCTCGCGGCCGGGCGCACGCCCGGCGGACACCGGGACTACCCGGAGGCGGCCGTCGACCGGGTCGTACGGATCCAGGAGCTGTACGCGGCCGGGCTGCACAGTGCGAAGATCCGGCAGCTGCTGCCGTGCATGCGCGACCAGGACGGCGGGCCCTCCGTGATCGCCACGCCGAGGCTGGTTGCCGACCTCGCCGCCGAACGCGACCGCATCGACCGTACGATCGCCGACCTCGTCCGCTCCCGGGAGACGCTGGACGAGGTGATCCGGGCGGCCGGGGACGCGTGACCGGTCGTACCCCCGAACGCCCCACTCATCAGGAAGGATCCCCGCGCCCCGTGCGACCGTGGCGGTACGCCAGCCGCATCAGACGTAGCTCACGACCGACGTAGCTCTCGACGACGTACGGAGCCGCCATGGCCGACCTGCAGGACGACAGGCCCACCACGACCGGGGTCGGCGGGGACCACGGCCTGCCGGGCGGCCCGTTCCCGGGGGAGTCGTACGCCCAGGCCGACGAGACGCTGCGGCGGGCGCACTCCCTGCTCGCCGACCACCCCGTTGCCGACGGCTACAGCGGCCTGCCGTGGGCCCTGCGCCATCTGTCCTGGTACGACCTGGAGCTGGGCGAGCTGGCCGTCGACACCGATGTGCCACGGATGCGCGAGGGGCACGTGGGCGTCCTGTTCTCGTCGCTGCACCTGCCCGAGGGCCTGGCGGGGGACCGCGCGGTGGGCGCCACCCTGGAGCAGCTGGACTTCGTCCGCTCGGTGATCGACTCCCATCCGGAGGGACTGCGCCTGGCGCGCACCGCCGGACAGATCATCGACGCCCGCAACTGCGGCCGGACCGCCGTCGTGCTGGGCCCGGCCGGGGCGCCCGCGCTGGACGACTCCCTGGGCATCCTGCGCGTCCTGCACGCCCTCGGCCTGCGCGTCCTCACCCTGACGGGCACCGCCTGGGCGAGCGAGGCGGGGCTGACCCGGTTCGGCGAGGAGGTCGTCCGCGAGATGAACCGCCTCGGCGTCCTGGCCGACCTCTCCGGCGCCTCCGACGCCACCGTCGGCCGGGCCACCGCGCTCTCCAAGACCCCGGTGCTGTGCACCCGCTCCGCCGCCCGCGCCCTGCGCCCGCACCCGGCCAACCTGCCCGACGAGCTGCTCGCCGAGCTGGGCGCCGCGGGCGGTCTGTGCATGGTGCCGCTGACCGCCGAACAGACCGGCCCGACCGTCCAGGACGTCGCCGACCACCTCGACCACGTCCGCGCGGTCGCCGGCCCCGAGTGCGTCGGCCTGTCCGGCACCTACGACTCCGGCGCCGCCCACCCGCACGACCTCGCCGACGCCTCCCGCTACCCCCATCTGATCGCCGAACTGCTCCGCCGTGGCTGGTCCGAGCCCGAGCTGTCCCTGCTGACCTGGGGAAACGTCCAGCGGGTGCTCCGCAGCGCGGACTTCACGGCCCGCGCCGCACAGCACCGCCGGGAGCCGTCCAACGCGCGGATCGCGGAGCTGGACGGCTAGGGGGGTTCGTTTGGATCAGGTCGGACCCGGGCTGAACCGAACGAAACCCCCTAGGGCCTGCCGGCTCCGGCCCGCTCAGCAGGCGCAGAGACAGAAGGGGTGTCCGGCCGGGTCCGCGTAGACCCGGAAGCTGCTGCCGCCTTGCTCGGCCAGCGGCTTCGCCCCCAGCTCCAGCACGTCCTTCTCGGCCGCGTCCAGGTCCTCCACCACCAGGTCCAGATGGAACTGCTGGGAGCCGTCGGCCGCGGGCCACCGCGGCGGCACGAATCCGGGCGCGCGCTGGAAGGCCAGCGCCTGACCGCCCGGCACCGACAGATCGACCCAGTCGCCCTCGCCCTCCACCGTGCCGCCCAGCACCCCGGCGTAGAAGCCGGCCAGCGCGCGGGGATCGGGACAGTCCAGGACGACCGCACCCAGCTTGGCGAGTGCCATGACTTCCTCCTCGAAGTCGGAGTTACCTTTAGAGATGTGTAACCGGTAACGCGTTACCTGATGCTCCTGCATGAGCGGTAACGTCGCAACCGGATTCGGGAGGTAACTTGCAGTCATGAGTGAGAGATCGCCCGCGCCGGGAGGCCTGGCCCTGGTCGAGTCCTTGGTGAACACGCTGGACCTCGAGTCGGGCGCCGACTCGCTCGACACGGCGGACGGCCGGGCGCGCCTCGGACTGGCCGAGGAGGAGCTGCCGCGGGCCCGCGCCCTGCGCGAGTCGCTGCGGGCCACGCTGCTCGCGCACGCCGGCCATCCGCCGCACGGCGAGGTCACCCCGCTCGGCGAGCTGCTGGCGCACGCGCCCCTGTACGTCGCCGTGGACGGCCACGACGGCTCCGCGAGCCTCGCCCCGGCCGACACCGGCCCGCTGCTCGCGCGGGTCGCCGCCGCCGTGGCCGAGGCGCTGGTCGCCGGCACCTGGGCCCGTCTCAAGGCGTGCGAGGCCGAGACCTGCCACTGGGCGTACTACGACCGCAGCCCCGCGGGGCGGGGCCGTTGGTGCTCGATGCAGGTGTGCGGGGCGCGCGCGAAGATGCGCCGCTACCGCGCGAAGGAGGCGTGAACCACGGGGAGTTCATCGGCCACGTATGTGTCCGGTGGTGCAGAATGCGGGAAGACGCCGGTTCGGCCGACTGAGCCTCGGCCGAACCGGCGTCCTCGTGGATGCCTCTGGGGGGGGTGCCGCTGCGGCGCCGGACTACGCGGTCGGGCGGCCCATGGCCCGGTACGTCCACCCGGCCCGCCGCCACTGCTCCGAGTCCAGGGCGTTGCGCCCGTCCAGGATCAGCCGGGCCGCCGCGACCTCGCCCAGCGCCGCCGGGTCCAGCTCGCGGAACTCCCGCCACTCGGTCAGGTGCAGCACGACATCGGCGCCCCGGACCGCGTCGAGGGCCGAGTCGGCATAGCCCAGGGTGGGGAAGACCCGGCGGGCGTTCTCCATGCCCTTCGGGTCGTACACGGTCACCTGGCCGCCCTGCAGATGGATCTGCCCGGCCACGTTCAGCGCGGGCGAGTCACGGACGTCGTCCGAGTCCGGCTTGAAGGTGGCGCCGAGCACCGCCACCCGCTTCCCCAGGAAGGGACCGCCGCCCAGCGCCTGCCGGGCCAGCTCCACCATCTGGCCGCGCTGGCGCATGTTGATGGAGTCGATCTCGCGCAGGAAGGTCAGTGCCTGGTCCGCGCCCAGCTCACCGGCGCGCGCCATGAACGCCCGGATGTCCTTCGGCAGACAGCCACCGCCGAACCCGATGCCGGCGCGCAGGAACTTCTTCCCGATCCGGTCGTCGTGGCCGATGGCCTCCGCCAGCTTCACCACGTCACCGCCCGCGGCCTCGCAGACCTCCGCCATCGCGTTGATGAAGGAGATCTTGGTGGCGAGGAAGGAGTTCGCCGAGGTCTTCACCAGCTCGGCGGTCGGGAAGTCGGTCACCACGAACGGCGTGCCCTCGCCGACCGGCGTCGCGTACACCTCCCGCAGCAGCTTCTCCGCGCGCTCACCGCGCACACCCACCACGATCCGGTCCGGGTGCAGCGTGTCCTGCACGGCGAAGCCCTCGCGCAGGAACTCCGGGTTCCAGGCCAGCTCGGCGTCCGCACCGGCGGGCGCGTGCTCGGCCAGATAGGCGGCCAGCCGCTCGGCCGAGCCGACCGGCACGGTCGACTTGCCGACGACCAGGGCGGGTCCGTGCAGATGCGGGGCGAGGGAGGCGAAGGCGGCGTCGACGTACGACATGTCCGCCGCGTACTCCCCGTGCCGCTGGGGAGTGTTCACACAGACGAAGTGCACGTCACCGAAGGCCCCGACCTCGGCCCAGTCCTGGGTGAAGCGCAGCCGTCCGGTGGACCCCTCGAAGCCCGCGACATGCCGGCGCAGCAGTTCCTCGAGCCCCGGCTCGTACATCGGGGTCTCGCCGCGCTCCAGCATCGCGATCTTCTCGGGCACGACATCGAGCCCCAGCACCTCGAATCCGAGTTCGGCCATGGCCGCGGCGTGCGTGGCGCCCAGGTAGCCGGTGCCGATCACGGTGATCTTCAGGCTCATGGATGTGCTCCAGATCGGGTACGTCGGTGATGCGGAGCCGAGCATAGTCGGGGCGTCCACCGGGCAATTTCCCCGCTGTCGCCCATCTCACGTAGGCGTCCTTCGGGCGGCCCTCTAAAATTTGAGTTACTTAACGGTAATTAGCGTCAGTATCACTGTGTCTTTGGAGCGTGAGAGACCGTGGCCGGATCGGCTGACTTCGACCTGTACCGCCCGTCCGAGGAGCACGACATGCTCCGGGACGCCGTCCGTTCGCTGGTCGAGGCGAAGATCGCGCCGTTCGCCGCCGCGGTCGACGAGGAGGCCCGCTTCCCGCAGGAGGCCCTCGACGCCCTGGTCGCCAACGAGCTGCACGCCGTGCACGTACCCGAGGAGTACGGCGGCGCCGGCGCCGACGCGCTCGCCACGGTCATCGTGATCGAGGAAGTCGCCCGCGCCTGTGTGTCCTCCTCCCTCATCCCGGCCGTGAACAAGCTGGGCTCGCTCCCGGTGATCCTGTCCGGCTCCGAGGACCTGAAGAAGCAGTACCTCACCCCGCTCGCCAAGGGCGACGCGATGTTCTCGTACTGCCTCTCCGAGCCGGAGGCGGGCTCGGACGCGGGCGGTATGACGACCAAGGCGGTCCGCGACGGCGACCACTACGTCCTCAACGGCGTCAAGCGCTGGATCACCAACGCGGGCGTCTCCGAGTACTACACGGTCATGGCCGTGACCGACCCGGCCAAGCGCACCAAGGGCATCTCCGCCTTCGTCGTCGAGAAGTCGGACGAGGGCGTCTCCTTCGGCGCCCCGGAGAAGAAGCTCGGCATCAAGGGCTCCCCGACCCGCGAGGTCTACCTCGACAACGTCCGCATCCCCGCCGACCGCATCATCGGCGAGGAGGGCACCGGCTTCGCCACCGCCATGAAGACCCTGGACCACACCCGCATCACCATCGCGGCCCAGGCCCTCGGTGTCGCCCAGGGCGCCCTCGACTACGCCAAGGGCTACGTCCAGGAGCGCAAGCAGTTCGGCAAGCCGATCGCCGACTTCCAGGGCATCCAGTTCATGCTCGCCGACATGGCCATGAAGATCGCCGCCGCCCGCGCCCTGACGTACCAGGCCGCGGCCGCCTCCGAGCGCGGCGACAAGGACCTCACCTTCCAGGGCGCGGCCGCCAAGTGCTTCGCCTCGGACGTGGCCATGGAGGTCACCACCGACGCCGTCCAGCTGCTCGGCGGCTACGGCTACACCCGCGACTACCCGGTGGAGCGCATGATGCGCGATGCGAAGATCACGCAAATCTACGAAGGGACGAACCAGGTCCAGCGGATCGTCATGGCCCGCAACCTGCCGTAAGGCACGCCCCCCGCGCTTCCCGGCAGCCCCCGTCCGCCTCGGACGGGGGCTGCCGGCGTACCGGCGTAGCGTGGACAGCGGGGGTGTTCCCGGGCCCGGTCCCGGTCACGGAAGGCACCGTCACCATGCCCACCAGCGAATCCCTCGACGGCCGGCGCGCGCTGGTCACCGGCGGCACCAGGGGCACCGGAGCCGCCGTCGCCGAACGCCTGCGCCGGGCCGGCGCGAGCGTGCTCGTCACAGCCCGCAGCCGCCCCGAGGAGGTCGAGGAGAAGACGTTCGTCGCGGCGGACCTCTCCACCGCCGAGGGTGCCGCCGAGGTCGTCTCCGAGGTGAACGCCCGCCTGGGCGGCGCCGACATCCTCGTCCACACCCTGGGGGGATCCGAGGCTCCGGCCGGCGGCTTCGCGGCCCTCGGCGAGGCCGACTGGGCCCGCGAGCTGACCGTCAACCTGCTGGCCGCCGTACGCCTGGACCGCGGCCTGCTGCCCGGGATGATCGAGGCCGGCCGGGGCGTGATCGTGCACGTCACCTCCATCCAGCGCCGGATGCCGCTGTGGAACGGCACCCTCGCCTACGCCGCCGCCAAGGCCGCGCTGACCACCTACAGCAAGGGCCTGGCCAACGAGGTCGCCCGGCACGGGATACGGGTCACCGCGGTCTCGCCCGGCTTCATCCGGACCAGCGCGGCCGACCAGTTGGTGACCCGGATCGCCGAAGAGGCGGGCGTCACCCGGGAGGTGGCCCTGGACCGGCTCATGGACTCCCTCGGCGGCATCCCGCTCGGGCGTCCCGACCGCCCCGAGGAGGTCGCCGACCTGATCGCCTTCCTGGTCTCCGACCGTGCGTCGGCCATCCTCGGCGCCGAGTACGTCATCGACGGCGGCACCACCCCCACCGTCTGAAGCCGCCCTGTGGGCCGAACGGGTGCGAGGCGGGGCAGACGTCAAATGGCAGAGCGGGGCACTCCGGCGTAGGACGGAAGCACACGGGGCCCGCCCCGGACCCCTCTCCCTCCCCAGGAGGAGCCATGACCCAGCCCGGAACCACCGTGCCCGCCATGACCAAGGAGATGCAGGACTGCGTCGAGGCCTGCATGACGTGCCACAACGTCTGCGAGGAGACCATGAGCTCCTGCATGCAGATGGGCGGCCAGGCCCAGATGCAGATCATGCGCGCGCTCATGGACTGCTCCGAGATGACCCGCATGTGCGCCGACATGATGATGCGCCGCTCGCCGATGTCCGCCGACATGTGCGCGATGTGCGCCAGGGCCTGTGACATGTGCGCCGAGGCGTGTATGTCCATGCCCGACGACAAGCAGATGATGCGCTGTGCCGAGGCGTGTCGCCGCGCCGCGGAGATGTGCCGGGCGATGGCGGGCGCACGCATGTGACCCCTGCCCATGAGGGCGTTTCAAGGGCACCCCCGTGGGTGCCCTTGAACCTTTGTACGGCACGCTGGGTTCATGATCGAGACGGATGCGACGGCGGCCTTCGACGCCGCCGAGCGGGCGATGTGGGCGGGGCGGACCGAGGCGTACGCCGCGAGCTTCGGCCGGCTGTGCGCGTACCCGGTGCCCGCGCTGCTGGACGCGGCCCGGGTCGGCGCGGGGACGCGGGTCCTCGACGTCGGGACCGGGACCGGCACGGCCGCCCTGGCGGCGCAGGAGCGGGGCGCGCTGGTGCGGGCCGTGGACGCCGACGCCGGGATGGTCGCCGGGGCGCGGCGGCGCGGGGTGGCCGCCGAGGTCGCCGTCCTGCCCGAACTTCCCTTCCCTGACGGGGAGTTCGACGCGGTGGTCGGCAACTTCGTACTCAACCATGTGGGCCGGCCGCGGGCCGCGCTCGCCGAGCTGCGGCGGGTGCTGCGACCCGGCGGACGGATCGCCCTGACACTGTGGGGCGCCCGGCGCGGGGCCGGACAGGAGCTGCTCGGGCAGGCGTGCGCGGCCGGTGGTGCCGTACCGCCGTCGTACCTGCCGCGCCTGGACCCGGACGAGGACTTCACGCGCACCCCGCAAGGGCTGTCGGAGCTGCTCGCGCAGGCCGGATTCGGCGGTGCCGAGGCCGCCGAACTGGCCTGGGAGCACCGGGCCGGCGTCGAGGAGTGGTGGGGCGGTGCGGCCGGCGGGGTCGCCACCGTCGGGCTGGTCGTGACCTCCCAGGACGCGGAGACGGTCGCCCGGATCCGGCGGGAGTACGAGCGGCTGAGCGCCGCATACGCGGACGGGGAAGGGCAGCTCGCCCTTCCCCATGTCTCGCTGCTCGCCTCCGCGACCGCCTAGTTGCCGGTGACGGTCACCTTCTCGTCGTTCTTCAACTGGCTCACCAGCGTCTTCACCTTCGCCTTGTCCCAGACGAGGTTGCCGCCGGTGGACCCGGAGATCGGCATGTTCATCGAGGTGCCGTCACCGCCGCTGACGCCCTTCATCGCCCAGAACATGGACGCCAGGTCCCACAGGCCCATGTCCTTGTCGACGATCAGGGAGTCCAGGCCCGCGCCCATGGTCGGGTAGAGCTTGAAGGGGTTCAGGACCGTCGACGGGGTGGCGACCTGGTGGGCCAGCGCGGCCAGGAACTTCTGCTGGTTCTTGGTGCGCTGCAGGTCGCTGGTCGCGAAGGCGTGCCGGGTGCGGACGAAGGCGAGGGCCTGCTGACCGGTGAGGGTCTGCTTGCCCGCCTTGAAGTCGGCGCCGGACCACTTGTCCTTGAAGCCCTTGTCGATGTCGATGTCGACACCGCCGACCGCGTCCACGATGTTCGCGAAGCCCTGGAAGCCGATCTCCACGTAGTGGTCGATGTGTAGACCGGTGTTGTACTCGATCGTGCGCACGAGGAGGGTCGGGCCGTCCTCGGCGTAGGCCGCGTTCAGCTTCTCGTGCCGGCCCTTGGCCGGGTAGACCTTCCCGGACGACGACCCCTTGTACGAGGGGACCTCCACGTCCGAGTCGCGCGGCAGCGAGATCAGCGTGTCGCCGTTGTCGCCGACGTGCAGGATCATCATCGAGTCGGTGCGCTTGCCCTGGGCGGCACCGGTGTGCAGCTTCTTCTCGTCCGCCTTGGACATGCCCTCGCGGCTGTCCGAGCCGACGATCAGGTAGTTCGTGCCCGAACCGGCCTCCGGCCGGTCGATGACCGTCGCCAGGTCGACCTCGCGGCGCAGCTTCGAGTCGGCCCAGAAGTACGTCGCCACCGACGTGACGATCAGCACACTCGCCAGCGTGATCGCGGTCCACTTGATGCGACGGCGCCAGTTCGGCCGCGGCCGGTACTGC
This sequence comes from Streptomyces sp. NPDC044064, assembly GCF_056434245.1. Lineage (NCBI taxonomy): Bacteria > Bacillati > Actinomycetota > Actinomycetes > Kitasatosporales > Streptomycetaceae > Streptomyces > Streptomyces sp. NPDC044064. Next base: position 34,840 of record NZ_JBWKFN010000010.1, on the reverse strand, counting down.
CCGACGTTCGGGTCTGCGTCGTTGTCGTTGGGCACGAAGCCGCCGCCTTGGCCGCCGCCGTAGACCTGGCCCGTGTTGTAGCCGCTGTCGTAGTCGCCGTAGCCGGCGCCGTCGTCGTGTCCCTGGCCGTCGACGTACGACGGCTGCTGCGGGACCCCGGCGCCGTACCCGCGCTGCTGCCCGGGCGGCCCCGCCGGGCCGCGCCGCACCTGGCGCATCACACGGGCGCTTTCCGGCTGCGCGCCGCCGCTGCCGCGTCCGTAGCGCGGGCCGCGATTGTCGTCGGACCATCCCTGGGGCCAGTCATTCATGCGCCCCAGTGTGCAGGGCACGGGTGTGGGCCTTACAAGGGGTGTCGGAAAATCAGAGCGGCGCTGTTGCGAAGCCGTCACAAATTCCGTGAATGTCCTTCGGCATAAGGTGGGGGCCATGACAGACCAGGCCCCGGACGCGGATCCGGACATCCCGGGCAAGGCGATATCCGCTTCCCGCACCACCCTCAGCCACATCATGACCCACAACGACACCAACCTGCTGGGGACGGTGCACGGCGGGGTGATCATGAAACTGGTCGACGACGCGGCGGGCGCGGTGGCCGGCCGGCACTCCGGCGGTCCCGCCGTCACCGCGTCCATGGACGAGATGGCCTTCCTCGAGCCGGTCCGCGTGGGCGACCTGGTCCATGTGAAGGCCCAGGTCAACTGGACCGGCCGGACCTCGATGGAGGTCGGCGTGCGGGTCCTGGCCGAGCGCTGGAACGAGTCGACGCCGCCGACCCAGGTCGGCTCGGCCTATCTGGTCTTCGCGGCCGTGGACGCCGACGGCAAGCCGCGCCGGGTGCCCCCGGTGATCGCGGAGACCGAGCGCGACCGCCGCCGCAACCAGGAGGCCCAGATCCGCCGCACCCACCGCCTGGCCCGCCGACGCGAGATCCGCGAGCTGCGCGAGAGGCGCGCGGCGCAGGGCTTCGAGGACTAGGGCCTGACCCAGGGCCCTATGCGCCCTGGGAGGCTTCCCCGGAAGCCGGGCAGACCACCTCGTTGCCGCGCAGCGCGCTCTGCTCCGGCTTGGCCGGGTCCTCGACCTTCACCTGGTGCACGGTCTTGAAGTCGGACCCGCCGGTCACCTTCAGCGTCTGGCCCATCCCCGGTACCGCGCGCAGCGCGCTGCCGGGCAGGGCCGCGGCCAGGGTGCGGGCGGAGCGGTCCCAGCGGGGGTCGTAGGAGATCACCGTGCGCCTGACGTCGTGCACGGTCGCGGTGGTCGGCCGGTGGGTGGTGGCGAAGCCGGCCGCCGCGAGCGCCGCGTCGATCCGCTTGGCGAGCCCGGCCGTGCCGGTGCCGTTCTCCACCTGGACCCGGACCTGCCGCGGGGCGACCTCGACCGGCGCGGGCCGGGGTCCGCGGTGCGGGTGGTCCACCGCGAGCGGCTTGTCGTCGCGCAGGGCCTGGAAGAGCCGGCCGGACGCCGCCGGGTCCCACCTCAGGGTCGAGCCGAGGCCCTTGACCGGGAAGTTCATCTGGCCGATGGGCACCGTGGAGAACTCGGAGGAGGACGGCGAGAAGTTCCGCATCGCCCGGCCGAGGTCGAGCAGCTCGTCGGTGCCGAAGCCCTCGTCGGCCCGCACCGAGCCGAGCACCGCCCGGGTCACGTCCCGGAACCGCATCGGGTTCAGCAGCACCCCGGAGGAGGTGGCCCGCTCGATCAGCGAGGCCAGGAACCGCTGCTGCCGCTTCATCCGGCCCAGGTCGCTCGCCCCGTCCACGTGCCGGGCGCGCACGTACTGCAGCGCCTGCCCGCCGTTGAGGGTGTAGGTGCCGGGCGCGAGGTCGAGTCCGGTGTACGAGTCCTTCAGCGGCGTCGCCGTGCAGATGCGGACGCCGCCGAGCACGTCCACGGTCTTCATGAAGCTGGTGAAGTCGACCTCCAGATAGTGGTCGATCTTCACATGGGTCATGTTCTCGACCGTGGCGATGGTCAGCTGGGGGCCGCCCTCGGCGTAGGCCGCGTTCAGTTTGACGGGGTGCGGGGCGTGCCGCCGGCCGGTGCCCGGGTCGACGCGCTCGGGCACCTCTGCGTAGGAGTCGCGCGGCAGGCTCACCACGCTCGCCCGCTCCCGGTCCTCCGAGATGTGCACGATCATCATCGTGTCGGTGCAGTGACAGGGCTGCCCGCCCAGCCGGTACGTGCGCCGCTGCGACTCGCTGATCTTGTCCCGGCCGTCGGTGCCGACCAGCAGGACGTTCATGCCGTGGCCCGCGCGGGGCCGGTTCTTCATGTCCTTGAAGGCGTCGACCCGGGTGATGCCGGCGTCCAGGCTGGTGACGACCGCATGGCCGATCCCGGCGGAGGCGAGCACGACCACGGACAGCGTGGTCACCGCCCGCATGGCCCAGCGCGGCCGCCTGGGGCGCGGGGGCCGCACGGCCCGTGCGGGCTGCCGAGGCACCCGGCGGGGCTGTTGCGGTCGGCGCTGCGGCCGGGCGGGGGACCTGGGCGGGCTGGGCAAGGGACACCTCCGGGCTGCGGCCGTATGCGGGATTTGTGAGAACCGTAGGCCGATACGATCTCCAGCCCGCCTGCACGCGCCCGGCGGCGCGCACCGGTGTCCCCCGTTCGCGGTAACGTGAGCCCCCTATGAACGCCAAGCCCGACGTGCGACACCCCGCCGTTTCTGTGATCATGCCCGTCCTCAACGAGGAGCGGCATCTGCGCGGGGCCGTCCAAGCGATCCTCGCGCAGGAGTACGCCGGCGAGATGGAGGTCGTGATCGCCCTCGGTCCGTCAAAGGACCGCACGGACGAGATCGCCGCCGAGCTGGTCGCGGAAGACCCCCGTGTGCACACCGTCCCGAACCCCACCGGCCGCACCCCCGCCGCGCTGAACGCGGCGATCAAGGCCTCCCGGCACCCGATCGTGGTCCGTGTCGACGGCCACGGCATGCTCTCGCCGAACTACATCGCGACCGCCGTTCGGCTCCTGGAGGAGACCGGCGCGCAGAACGTCGGCGGCATCATGCACGCCGAGGGCGAGAACGACTGGGAGCACGCGGTCGCCGCAGCCATGACCTCGAAGGTCGGCGTCGGCAACGCGGCCTTCCACACCGGTGGTCAGGCGGGCCCCGCCGAGACGGTCTACCTCGGTGTCTTCCGCCGCGAGGCGCTGGAGCAACAGGGCGGCTACAACGAGGAGTTCATCCGCGCCCAGGACTGGGAGCTGAACTTCCGCATCCGTGAGGCGGGCGGCCTGATCTGGTTCTCGCCGGAGCTGAAGGTGTCGTACCGGCCGCGGCCGAGCGTGAAGGCGCTCGCCAAGCAGTACAAGGACTACGGCCGCTGGCGCCATGTCGTCGCCCGCTACCACGAGGGCTCCATCAACCTGCGCTACCTCGCCCCGCCGACCGCGGTGTGCGCCATGGCGGCGGGTCTCGTGGTGGGTGCCGCTCTCACGCCGTGGGGTCTGGTGATCCCCGGCGGCTATCTGGCGGCGATCGTGGCGGGTTCGGTCCCGGCGGGCAAGGGGCTGCCGGCCAAGGCCCGGCTGCAGATCCCGGCGGCTCTCGCGACCATGCACATGTCGTGGGGCTGGGGCTTTCTGACCAGCCCCAGGTCCCTGGCGAAGCGAGTGATCGCCTCGCGGCGGCCGGCGGTGCTCGAACCCCGCTGAGCACAGGAACGAAGAGGGCCCCTCCGCACGCCGCGGAGGGGCCCTCGTGCTGCGTTCACCACTGGTAGGGCTTGTACACGTCCATGCACTGGGAGCTGTCCGAGCCGTTGATGGCGTCGGAGTTGCCGGGCAGGTCGCCGGCCTTCGGCGCGGACTTCTTGGGGTAGGCGGTGCCCGTGCGCCAGTCCGCGCCCACGACGACAGTGACCCCCGACACGTCGGTCGACTGCTTCACCTGGCTCATCGGGATGCCCAGCGCCTTGGCGACTGCCTGCGCGTCCCCTGCCAGATCGGCGCTCGGGTAGCGCACGACGGTCTGGTCCGCGGACAGCGATGCCGAGGTGTCGGCAGTGGCCCTGCCGTATCCCTTCTGCACGAGCGCCTGGCCGACCGTTCCGGCCCGGCCGGCGACCGCGGCCTCGGTGGAGGACTGCGTGGCGTTCTGCACCAGCACCCCGAGCCGGGCCGCGTCGACCGAAGGGGTCTTCGTCGGCTGCGACTTGCCCGCCCCCTTCTTCGCCCCCGACGGCTTGCCGTTCTTGTCGAAGGGGACGTCGTCGCGGAGCATCTGCCACAGCTTGTCGGCGCCGGCCTTCTCCGGCACGACGTGCTCGCTGTTCTGCGCGTCCTCGACGTTGGGCATCGTCACCGACGTGATGCGGTCCGCCGGCACCGACTTCAGCTCCGTGCCCAGGTCGTACAGCTTCTTGACGGTGCCGATCTCCTCGGACACCTTCAGGGACTTGGTGGCCGCCTCGGCCAGGTCCATCAGCCGCCCGGTGTCGGTGAACACGTTCTGCTGCTTGAGCGTGCGGATCATCGAGTTGAGGTACATGTGCTGGGCGCGGGCCCGCATCACGTCACTGCCCCAGGCGTGCCGCGTACGCAGCCACTGCAGGGCCTGCACGCCCTCGACCTTCTTCCGCCCGGCCTTCAACTTCAGCCCGGAGCCGCCGCGTTGGGCGGGCGTGGAGTGGTCCCACACGTTCTGCTTCACACAGACCTCGACGCCGCCGATGGCATCCGCCATCTTCACCACGCCCGCGAAGTCGATCGTCATCCAGTGATCGATGTAGACACCGGTGAGGTTCTCCCAGGTGCTCAGCGTGCAGCCGGCGCCGCCCCGGGCCAGGGTGGTGTTGATGATGGCATTGGTGGCCGGGTAGACCTTGCCGGTGTCGGGGTCCGTGCACTTGGGGATGTCGACCCGGGTGTCCCGGGGAATGCTCACCATGGCGGCGCTCCGGCGGTCCGCGGAGAGGTGGATGAGCATCTGCACGTCTGCGAGCGGAGGGCTGCCGCGGTCGTACTTGGCGCCGCCGAGCTTCACGTTCTCGTCCGAGTTACGGCTGTCGGAGCCGATCAGCAGGATGTTCAGCGGAGTCTGGCCGGCCGCGTTCGGCCGGGTCCGCTGCGCCTTGTCGTCGCCGTTGCTGCGGCGGCCCTTCTGGATGTTGCCGTTCAGGTGCTGGTAGTACAGGTATCCGGCGCCGGCCGTGCCGAGTATGACCACCGTCAGCACGGTCGCCGACCAGCGCAGCACGCGCCGCCGCGGCCCCCGCCGCTCGGTCTTCCTCGGGCCGCCGCGACGCCCGCCACCGTGCCGTCCGGACCCCTCAGGCGCCTGAGCGGCCTGCGGCGTGAGCGCCATCGTGTCCTCGACCGCAGGAGGCTCCCCGCGCACATCGCTCTGCGACAACTCCCTGCCCTCCCCACCCTGCGCCATGAAACGGGTCCGTCCCGCGCCGAGTTAGACGCACGACGGACCCGTTGGGTTACCTATGAGGCGCACTGAACCTTGTCGGCGGTGGACTTGTCGACGGACGGAGCCTTGGACGGAGGGGTGAGGGAGACGCCCGCACCCTTGAAGTCCTTGCCCAGGGTGAGCGTCATCGCGGGCAGGCCCTGGGAGTTGGTCACGCTCTTGCCCGGCTTCAGCGCGGACCCCGGCAGCCCCATCAGGGCCGCCAGCTCACGTGCCTGGGGTGCCTGGTCGGGCGCGTACTCCAGCGTGGTCTTGTTCAGTTCCGCGGGCGCGTTGCCCGCGTTCTCCGACTTGAGCACGCCCTCCTGGGTCTGCAGCCACTGCAGGGTCTCCTGTGCGCTGCCGGCCTCGGCGCCGCCGTTGAGGACCCGCACCCGCACCTCGGAGGGCTGGGACTTGCTGCCCTTGAGACGGGCGGCCGCCGCGTCCTTGGCCGCCTTCTGCTTCTTCTTCACCTCGGTGAAGGAGACGTCGTTCCTGATGGCGTCGAAGACCTCGGGCGCCCTTGTCCTGTCGACGACGACCGTCGCGTGGACCTTCTCGGCCGGGTTGTCGACCACCGGCACCGTCATGAACGAGATGTTCTTCGGCGGCACCTTCTTCAGCTCCAGCGCCACGTCCTTGAGCGTGCTCACCTTGCCGATGCCCTTGTCGACGGTCAGCGCCTTGGTGGCCGCCTCCGCGAGGTCGATCAGCTTGGCCGGGTTGGTGAGGGTGTCGCTGGAGGACATCTTGCGCATCAGCGAGCCCATGAACTGCTGCTGCACCTTGATGCGGTCCAGGTCGCCCTGGTTGCCCCAGCTGTGCCGGGTACGGACGAACGCCAGCGCCTGCTCGCCCTCGATCTTGGACGGGCCGGCGGGCAGGTCCAGATGCGACTGCTTGTCCTTCACCGCGTGCTTGAGGCACACGTCGACGCCGCCGACCGCCGAGGTCAGCGTCTTCACGGCGTTGAAGTCGACCATCATGAAGTGGTCGGGCTCGATGCCGGTGACCGCCTTCACCGTGCGCATCGTGCAGCCCGGGTCCCGGCCCTCCTGGCCCAGGCTGGTGTTGAAGCGGACCCCGTCGGTGCCGGGAATGACCTTCTTGGTGTCGTCGGCCTGCGTGGTCTCGCAGTCCGGCACGTCCACGATCAGGTCGCGCGGAATGCTCAGCGCGGTCGCGTTCGTACGGTCCTTGGCGACGTGCAGCAGGATGTTGGTGTCCGCGTGCCCGACGCTGCCGGAGTCGCCGTAGCCCTCGTTGCCCTTGCCGGTCCGTTTGTCGGTGCCGATGATCAGGATGTTGAAGGCGTCGTCCTTGCTGAAGCTGTTCTTGGCCGCGTCACCGACGTCCGTGGTGGTGACGTTGCCTTCCAGGTGCTTCAGGTAGAGATAGCCGGCCGTGCCGACGGCGACCAGGACGAACGCCGTGCCGCCGGCGGTCCACGCCAGCACCTTCTTGGCCTTCGACTTCTTCTTCACCGGCCGCCGGCCGCGCCGGGTCGGCGGCGGCTCGGGCTCGGCGCCCTTGCGCCGGCCCGAACGGGGACCCGGCACCTCCGCGCCGCGCACCTCCCGCATCTCGCGCGTCCCGCCCCCCGCCGCGTCACCGCGGCCGCGCCCGGCACCGCCGGAATCACGGGAGTTCGGTCTACGCGGACCGGGAACCGACGACTGCGGTGCGGAATCACTCAGTCGCAGTTCGTATTCGCCGGTATTCGGATTGAGTACCCACTGGTCTGCGGGGTCGATGTTGTCCGCCCGCCCACGGCCTTGCGCGTCCACGGTTGTCCGAATCCTCCGTCGGGGCCACGCGGCGCCTTCCCCCTCAAAGGCGCTCGGGTCTCGGTGAATCGGTGCACGACCCCAGGGCTGACCTCGCGGGGGGTGCACCGGATCGCTCACACTATCCGCCCAGTTCAGCGTCAAGCGACGCCGGTGACAAATTCCACCTTCCTACAACTGGGCAATCCACCCCATATTTCTGGACTGAAGTTCGTCGCCTTGATGCACGCCTTACTCGCAGGTGTGCTCGGCCGCCGTGTTCCCGCGGAACGTCGGAGCGGCGGAGGGGTTGTTCCCGGGACTCGCCCCGGGGGTCTCCCTGAGAACTTCCTGAGAATCCGACCGTGCCACCACCACCGGCTGGTCCGCCCGCAGCCGCGCGAACAGCTTCTCGGCCTCCGGCTCCACGAGTTGGTCACGATTGGAGTCGTAGACGTACGACTCGCGCGGAACCGTCAGGAACTGCACATGTTCCGCGGGGATGTCCCGCAGTCCGCGCACCAACTGGTACAAACCGCGCAGACTTGCCAGTTCCGGATCCGTGGTGAGCGAGGAAGTGGCCGCGTCCAGCACCGGATACAGCTTCACGGGGTTCAGCAGGACGTCGTTGCTCTGCACCTTGTTGACGAGCGCACCGAGGAACCGCTGCTGCCGCTCCATCCGCTCGGTGTCGCTGCCGTCGCCGATCGACTTGCGGGCCCGCACGTACCCGAGCGCCTGCTCCCCGTCGAGGGTCACCCGGCCCGCGGGGAGCTTCAGCCTGGCCGCTTTGTCGTCGATGGGCTCCTTCAGGCAGACCTGGACCCCGTCGACGGCGTCGACCATCTCCTTGAACCCGCTGAAGTCGACCACCACGTGATGGTCGATCCGGATGTCCGTCAGCTTCTCGACGGTACGGATGGTGCAGGCCGAACCGCCCACCTGGAAGGCGTGGTTGAACATCGCGAACGCCGGCTCGCTGCGGCTGCCGTCCGCCCGCAGACAGCCGGGGATGTCCACCATCAGGTCCCGGGGCAGCGAGACGGCGGTGGCGCTGCGCCGGTCGGCGGCCAGATGCAGCAGGATCGTGGTGTCCGACCGCTCGCTGCCCAGGTCCCGCCCGTACTGCCCGTTCCCGTCCCCGGCCCGGGTGTCGGACCCGATCAGCAGGATGTTCTGCGCGCCCCGCACCAGCGCGGTGGGCCGCTCCCGCTCGTAGCGGGCGAGTTCCGCGGCGGCCGCGTCGTCCGGGGTGATGTTGGCGCTGAGCTTGGCGTACACGGCCCACCCCGCACCGGCCGCCGCCACGACGACCACGCCCATCGCCAGCGCCGCCCCCTGGACCCACCGCCGCCGATGCCGCCGCAGGAGCCCCTCCCCGGCGGCCGAGGCCCCGAGCCCCCGACGAACGCTGTCGTTCACGGTGCGGGTCCCCTCATGGCGTACGAGCGTCATGCCTCTGCTCTTACGACGATGGCGGGGGAGAGGGGTGGGAGCCGCCCTTTGCTACTCCACATGGGTGAGGGCGGCCGAGTCGAAGGGGCGCGGGGCCGTGTCGATGTGCGGCGCCGCCGCGTGGGCGCGAACAGCCCCCCGCACCCGCGCTCGCCCGACGTCGCCCCACCCCCCTCTCAGCGGCGCAGCACGGTCACCCGCTCGCTCTCGACCCGCTTGGCGAGGGCTTCCTCGTCCAGCCGGTCGACGTTCCTGCACAGCACCACAGACCCCCCGGCGGCCAGCGGCGCGTACAGCCCCGCGCTCAACCCCTCCCAGGTGTCGTACGGAAGGGCGGACAGAAGCCTCGATCCGGGCCCTGCCAGGCCCAGCGGCACCGCGTCCGCCAGGGCCCGCTCGACGACCTCGCCCCCGCTGAACTCGGCCCCCGCGACGATCAGGGCCGCCTCCTCGGGATCCACGGGCGCGAACGGCACGAACCGGTCCCCCTGGCTCGGCACCTCCACGGCATAGTCGGCGAAGCCGTCCGGCGCCTGCGGGAAGCGCCCTCCCAGCGGCCGCAGCGCGAGAGCGATCCGCTCCCCGCGGCACGCCCGCGCCGCCTCCAGGGAGTCCGGCCCGCTGACGACGACGTCGGCGGCGGCCGGGTCCCCGGCCACATCCGCCACCGCCCCCACCGATGCACAGGCGAGCAGCCACACGGCCGTCTGCCAGTGCGCGGGCAGCAGCAGCGAGACCCGGTCGCCCGGCCCGGCGGACAGGTCGCCCTGAAGGAGATTCGCGGTCTTGGCCACCCAATTGGCGAAGGTGGCGACGGACAGTTCGACGCGTTCGCCCGTGGCGTCGTCGTAGAAGGTCACCAGGGGGCGGCCGGGATCCGCGGCGAGCGCGGAACGCAGCAGGTCGGCAGGGGTGCGATCGGTGGCATTCACCCGCGCAAGGGTACGCCGGGGCCGGCCTGCGCACCGCGCGCCGGGGCCACCGGTTCGGCGGAACGGCTCCCGACGGCCCGTCAGTTCCCTGATGGACAGATCCATATGACCATGTCCAGCATCGTGGGCATGCGTGGATTCCTCACCGCCTCCGTCGGCGCCACCTCGGTCGGTGTCACGTGCGCGGCCGCCCTCGCACTGCCGCCGGCCCTGCCCGCGACCGCCGTGCCCGCACGGGCGGAGCGGGCGGCCGCCACGGGCCGGGTGGGGGAGACCGCGGTCCCGGGCAGCACCCGGTCGCTGCCCCTCGTTCCCCTCTCCGGCGACCGCGATCCCGGCGCGGCCCCGGAGCAGGGCCTGTACCGCGCAGGCGTACGGCACTTCTCGCTGGTCGGCCTGGTCTGGGACGACCCCGACGTCGAACTGCACGGCCGGGTCCAGGTGCGTACCCGGTCCACCGCGTCCCGGGCGTGGTCCGGCTGGCAGGACGTCGAGACGCACAACGAGGAGCACGGCGCCGACCCGGGCACGGCGGAACGGTCCTCGGGCCGGGTGCGCGGGGCCACCGCGCCGCTGTGGGTGGGCGACTCGGACGGTGTGGACGTACGGGTGCGCGCGGAGCCGGCCCCGGCGACCGGAGACCGGGGCGGCCCCGCCGGCGACCAGGACCGGTCGCTGCCGGCCGGGCTGCACGTCGAACTCGTCGACCCCGGGGCCGAGGCACCGCCCCAGGGCCCGCCGGCGGACGTGCCCCGCACCGGCACCCACACGGACACGACGGTCGCCGCCTACGCGGCCAACACCGACCTCGTGCCCTACGGCGCCCTGGAGATCCCCCAGCTCGGCCGACGGGACACCGAGCTGGAACTGGCCCGCCTGAACGGAGGTGTTCCGCGCGCGAAGCCGTACATCGGGCCACGGCCGCCGATCGTGACGCGGCGCGGCTGGGGCGCGGACGAGTCACTGCGCGAGAGCGGATTCCTCTACACGAAGACGGTCAAGGCTGCCTTCGTGCACCACACCGCCTCGGGCAACAACTACACCTGCTCCCAGGCCCCCTCCGTCATCCGCGGTATCTACCGCTACCACGTCAAGAGCATGGGCTGGCGGGACATCGGCTACAACTTCGTCGTCGACAAGTGCGGAAGCATCTACGAGGGCCGGGCCGGAGGCGTGGCGAAGGCGGTGCTGGGTGCCCACACCCTCGGGTTCAACAGCAACAGCATGGGCATCGCCGTGATCGGCACATACAGCTCCACCCAGCCGTCCACCGCCGCGGTGACGGCCGTCGCCAGGCTCACCGCCTGGAAGCTCGGGCTCTTCGGGGCCGATCCGGGCGGAAAGACATACCTGACGTCGGGCGGTGGCAATCTCTACCCAAAGGGGAAGAACGTACGACTGAACGTGATCTCCGGCCATCGGGACGGGTTCGCCACCGAGTGTCCGGGCAAGCGGCTCTACGCCAAGCTCGGCACGGCCCGTTCCAGCGCGGCGCGGTATCAGGGGCGCTGACGGCACGGGGGCGCGCGTTCACCGCCGTCAGGGGGACGGGCGGGGAGGCTCGCGGACGGCGGGGGTCGGTTGGGGGAAACCGGACGCCGATCTCGCGGGACACCGCGCGGCCAACGAGGGCACCGTCGCACGGTCTGCATACACTGGCCGGCCGAAACGAGTCGTTCGGCCGGTCCCGGCAGGAAGCAGAGACGACAGGTGACAGAAGCGATCCTCCTGGTCGGCGGCAAAGGCACCCGGCTGCGTCCGCTCACGGTGCACACACCGAAGCCCATGGTCCCGGCGGCCGGGGTGCCGTTCCTCACGCACCAGCTGGCGCGGGCGAGAGCGGCGGGCGTGGAACACATCGTCCTCGCGACGAGCTATCTCGCCGAGGTCTTCGAGCCCCACTTCGGTGACGGTGCCTCCCTCGGGCTGCACATCGAGTACGTCACCGAGGAGGAGCCGCTCGGCACGGGCGGCGCCATCCGCAACGTGGCCTCGCGTCTGCACTCAGGCCCCGACGACCCGGTGCTGATCTTCAACGGGGACATCCTGACCGGCCTGGACATCAGGCGGCTCGTGCACACCCACGAGTCGACGGGCGCGGACGTCTCCCTGCACCTCACCAAGGTGACCGACCCACGCGCCTACGGCCTGGTCCCCACCGACGACACCGGCCGCGTCCTCGCCTTCCTGGAGAAGCCGCAGACACCCGAGGAGATCGTCACCGACCAGATCAACGCGGGCGCGTACGTCTTCCGCCGCTCGGTCATCGACACCATCCCGGCGGGCCGCCCCGTATCCGTGGAACGCGAGACCTTCCCGGACCTCCTCTCCGCCGGGGCCCACCTCCAGGGCATGGTCGACTCCACGTACTGGCTCGACCTGGGCACCCCCGCCGCCTTCGTCCGCGGCTCCGCGGACCTCGTCCTCGGCCGGGCCCCGTCCCCCGCCGTCCCCGGCCGCTGCGGCGACCGGCTGATCCTGCCCACGGCCACGGTCGCCCCGGACGCGAAGCTGACGGGCGGCACGGTGGTCGGCGAGGGCGCGTTCGTGGCGAACGGCGCGCGGGTCTTCGGCTCGACGATCCTCCCCGGCGCCGTCATCGAACCCGGCGCCGTCGTCACCGACTCCCTCATCGGCGCCCGGGCCCGAGTGGGCGAACGCTCCGTCCTCACCGGCACGGTCATCGGCGACGGCGCGGTGGTCGGCCCCGACAACGAACTCCGCGAGGGCGTACGCGTGTGGTGCGACGCCCGCATCCCGGCGGGAGCGCTCCGCTTCTCCTCGGATCAGTAGCCTGCGGGTGGGCAGGGGGCACGGCCCATGGGGGCTGCGCCCCCGTCGGCCGCTCACAGCAGACCGATGTCCACCCGAGGCATCTTCGGCGCCCTGCGCGCAGGTACCTGACCGCTCAGCAGGATCAGCCGGGCCGCCCGATGCCGCTGCCCGGCATACGGCTCCAGCAGGCGCAGCATCTCCGCGTCGTCGGCATCCCGGTCCCCGGCCAACGCCCACCCCACGATCCCCGGCAGGTGCAGGTCCCCGACCGTCACCGCGTCAGCCGCCCCGTGACTGCGCTGCACGACCTCCGCCGACGTCCACGGCCCGATCCCCGGCACGACCTCCAACCGCGCCTGAGCCTCCTCCGCCGACATCCCCACCGCCTGCTCCAGCCGCGCGGCAACCCGCACGGCGCGCAGGATCGTCGAGGCCCGCTTGTCGTCGACCCCGGCCCGGTGCCACTCCCAGGACGGAATCAGCGCCCAGGTGCGAGGCGCCGGCGTCACCCACATCGGCCGCTCGCTCACCCCCGCGGGCCCGGGCGCCCGCTCCCCGAACCTGCGCACCAGCAACCGCCACGCCCGATACGCCTCATCGGTCGTGACCTTCTGCTCCAGCACCGACGGAATCAACGACTCCAGCACCAGCCCGGTCCGCGTCAGCCGCAGCCCCGGCCGCCGGTGCCGTGCCAGCGCCACGACCCGGTGCCGCGGCACGAACGCGTCCGGATCGTCGGCGGCACCGAGCAGCTCCGGCACCTGCTCCAGCAGCCACTCGGCACCCGGTCCCCACGCCTCCGCGCGCACCTCACCGCCGTGGACGTACACCCGCAGCGTCCCGGGTCCGGCGGGCGTACGGCAGGCCCGCCACACGGACCCGTCCCGCGTCGTCCGGAAGGTCGGGTCGGCCGGCCCGCGCCGCAGCGGTCCCAGCACCAGCCCGAGATCGAGCGGCGCTTCCGGCACCCAGCTGCGCACCCGCGCAGCGGCCCCCGCGCCCTGCCGGGGCACCCCGGCGGGCACGGCGACCTCCCCACCGCGCACGGTGGTACGGGTGGGCCGCGGAGCGAATCGTCCTGACACGAATGAGTCCTACGGGTCCTGAGGGTGCCGGCGGCGCCGGGTCTGCCGTCCTACGAGACTAGGCGAGAGCGGGCGGTCGTACGGGACCCTCACCGCACCTCGATGAACGCCGCCGCGTCCCGCTCGGGCCGCGGCCTCGGCTCCTCCGCCGGATTCCCGATCGCCACCGCCCCCATCGGATCCCAGTCCCCCGGCAGCCCCAGCACCTTGCGCACCACGTCCCGGCAGAACATCGTCGAGGACACCCACGCCGACCCCAGCCGCTCCCCGGCCAGTGCCACCAGGAAGTTCTGCACGCCCGCGCCGGCCGCGACCACGAACATCTCCCGCTCGGCGCCGTCCCGCCGCGGGTCCCCGTAGGTGTGCGAGCCGTTCATGACGAGGCAGGGCACGGCCAGATACGGCGCGTGCCGCAGCACGTCCCCACGCCGGACCCGCTTGGCGATGGACTCCTCGCTCTTGCCGTCCCGGCGCAGATCCGCGATCCAGGCGTCGCGCATCGCGTCGAGCAGCCGTACCCGCGACTCCTCCGACTCCAGCAGCACGAACCGCCAGGGTGTGGTGTGGTGCGGCGCGGGCGCGGTCACCGCCGCGGCCACCGCACGCCGGACCGCGCCCGGGTCCACGGGGGCGTCGGTGAAGGCCCGCACGGTACGGCGCTGGGCCACCGCCTCGCGCACGGCCTCGGACGTGCCGAGCCGGAACATGTCGTCCTGCGCGCTACGCACCAGCGCCCGCGCCCCCTCGCCGTGCTCGTCGGCCACGGCATGGGCCAGCCCGCGCACCACGGCGACCGGCCGTCCCGCCGCCTTGCCCTTGACCAGGTCACCGGCGGCGGCCAGTTCGTCCGCGGTGGCGACGACGGTGGCGCTGAGCGGATTGCCGTACGCGTCCGTGCCTCCGCGCAGATCGTCCAGCACGCGCACCCCGGCGGCGCCGATCGCGACGTCCGTGAGCCCCGAGCGCCAGGGCCGTCCGAAGGTGTCGGTGACGATCACCCCGACGTCGACGCCGAGGGTGTCGCGCAGCCCGTCGCGGATCGCGCGCGCGGAGGCGTCCGGGTCCTCGGGCAGCAACAGCACGGTCCCGGCCGGGGTGTTGGAGGCGTCGACCCCGGCGGCGGCCATGACCAGGCCCTGCCGGTTCTCGACGATGCGCAGTGTGCCGCGCCGGGCCACCACCCGCACGGTCTCGGCGTCGATCGCGGCCTCCCGGTCGGCCGCCTCGACGATCCGTCCCTCGGCCTTGGACACGATCTTGGACGTCACGAGCAGCACGTCCCCGTCGGCCAGGCCGGGTTCGGTCGCGGCGATCAGCTTGGCGAGATCGTCGCCCTGCTGCACCTCGGGGATGCCGGGCAGCGCCCAGACCCGGTACTCCGCGCGCTCCTCGCTCACGCTCCCCGTACCTCCTCGGCGAGCGCCAGCGCCTCCCGCGCCATCTGCGCGGTCGTGTCCAGATCGGTCATCATCAGCGGTACGGCCCTGCAGCGGATCCCGTCCGCCTCGACCCGCTCGACCACGCCCGCGTCGACGGTGTCGACCAGCCAGCCGTCCAGCAGCCCGGAGCCGTAGTGCTCGGCGACCGCCGCCGCCGTGGACTCCACGCCCACCGCGGCGAGCACCTTGTCGGCCATCCCGCGCACGGGCGCGTCACCGACGATGGGGGAGAGGCCC
Organism: Streptomyces sp. NPDC044064; assembly: GCF_056434245.1. Lineage (NCBI taxonomy): Bacteria > Bacillati > Actinomycetota > Actinomycetes > Kitasatosporales > Streptomycetaceae > Streptomyces > Streptomyces sp. NPDC044064. The sequence continues at coordinate 19,738 of NZ_JBWKFN010000010.1, read as the reverse complement.
ACGACCGGCACGCCCGCGTCGGCGATCGCCTCCCGGATGCCGGGCACGGCGAGGATCGTGCCGATGGACACGACCGGGTTGGACGGCGGGAAGAGGATGACGTCCGCCTCGGCGATGGCCTCCAGGACGCCGGGCGCGGGCTTGGCCTGCTCGGCGCCGACCGGCACGACCGCCTCGGCCGGGACCGAGGCGCGCAGCCGCACCCAGTACTCCTGGAAGTGGATCGCCCTGCGCTCGCCGTCCGTCTCGACCGCCACGTGCGTCTCCACGCGGTCGTCGGTCATCGGGATCAGCCGTACGCCCGGCTTCCAGCGGTCGCACAGCGCCTCGGTGACCGCGCTCAGCGGAAAGCCGGCGCCCAGCATCTGGGTCCGCACGATGTGTGTGGCGAAATCCCGGTCGCCGAGCCCGAACCAGTCCGGGCCGACGCCGTAGGCCGCCAGTTCTTCCTTGAGGTGGAAGGTCTCGTCGGTCCGCCCCCAGCCCTGTTCCTCGTTGATGCCGCCGCCCAGCGTGTACATCACCGTGTCGAGGTCCGGGCAGACCTTCAGACCGAAGAGGTGGATGTCGTCACCGGTGTTGCCGATCACCGTGATGTCCGCGTTCGGCACGGCCTGCTTCAGACCGCGCAGGAACCGGGCACCACCGATGCCGCCTGCCAGAACCACAATGCGCATGGGGCCCAGTCTGGCAGGCGGGTACGACAACGCGTCAGGTGGTCAATCGGCCAGACGATCATTCGGCCGGGCGGGCGATCGGCCGGATGGTCCATCGGCCGGACCGTCGGCCGGTGATCTGCCGCGCGTCGATCGCTCAGGCGGTCACCGGGCGCGGCTCGGTGCGCGCCTCGCAGTGCTGCGTGTGCATCGGCATCTCGGTCAGGCCCGGGTAGTAGACGTGCAGGCTCACCGCCGGCTCCAGCGCGTCGTTCACCACCTCGTGCACGTACCCGGGCGCGAACACCCGCTGAGTGCCGGGCTTCAGCGCGCGCGTGGTGCGCTCGGTCCGCTCGGTCAGCGTGCCCTCCAGAACGGTGAGGACACCGGAGGAGCGGCCGTGGTCGTGCAGTCCGCTGCCCTGCCCGGGCACCCAGGACAGCAGCCACACCTCGTAGCCGGGACCCGTGCGCAGCCGGTGGTACCAGCGGGTGGTGGCGTCGTAGCGGACGAGGTGCGCCCACTGGGAGCGGTCGGCGGCGATCTCGCGGGCGAGGCCCGCGAACTCGGCGACGGTGGCCGGGTGCTCGCGCGGCGGCTGGAGCAGGTGCGGGACTTCGAGGATGTCGCCGGCGATCTGGAGGTCGCTGTCGCTGTTCATAGGGATGCTGTGATTCCTCGGCGGAAGAGCGGAAGAGCGGGTGCCCTGAACGGGGGGTTCTGCGAAGGAGAAAACGGCCGGGTCACAGGACTCGGCGACAGCCGGAGCGCGTCGGGCTCAACAGCTGGGACAGCAACAACAGCTACAGCGGACCCGGGCAGCACCGAAGGACCCGGCGGTGCGGGTCGAGGTGAGTGCCAAGTTCGCGAGCATGCCCCCTAGGACAGCGGTTCACACCCGCACTGTCAACTCGGCGCCCGGGATGTGGGACACGTTTCACCTCATCCGGTTCATCCGTCAGGTGAAAGGTTTGTTCACCCGGCCCCGAGGACACATGGCGCACAACCGACCGCTCCAGTCTCGCGGAACTCGATCGAACGCGAGGGCGTCCTTCTTCGTACAGAGGTTTGTACGGGGTCCGCCGCCCCTCTGGGCCTCGCTTGCGTGGCAAGGTTTATGCCGATTTGAACACTTTCCGCACGGCCTTGGTTCCGCAGAGTGAATAACGGGCTCAATAGCAGATCTCGGCTTGACTCGCCCGGAGCAGCACACTTGTAATTTCACTCGTGTCGTTCAGCCGAAATCGGTAACGGCTACACACGGGGACGCGAAAGACAGACGAGGGGCGCACATGACCGAGCTGGTGCAGCAACTGCTGGTCGACGACGCGGACGAGGAACTCGGCTGGCAGGAGCGCGCGCTGTGCGCCCAGACCGACCCCGAGTCCTTCTTCCCCGAGAAGGGCGGCTCCACCAGAGAGGCGAAGAAGGTCTGCCTCGCCTGCGAGGTGCGCTCCGAATGTCTTGAGTACGCCCTCGCCAACGACGAGCGCTTCGGCATCTGGGGCGGCCTGTCCGAGCGTGAGCGCCGCCGCCTGAAGAAGGCCGCCATCTGAAGGCGCGAACGCACACAAACTGGACTAACGGCCCGTTGCCCGAGGGTTATCCACAGGCGGCGGGCCGTCGTCATGGCCAGCCGATAGTGTGGGCGCTCGTCCGAGACGCCCCGCTGCCCCCCGTGGGCACAGGCGTCCACCGCAGTCCATCGAACCGGGGCCCGTACCTCGATGTCCGTGCACAGCCATACGGCAGCCCAAGAGCAGGCCGCCACTCCTGAGTTCCCGCGTCATGTGGTGACCGCGGTCCTCGTCTCCCACGACGGCGCCCGCTGGCTGCCCGACGCGCTCGCCGGGCTGCTCGGCCAGGAGCGCCCCGTCCAGTACGCGGTGGCGGCCGACACCGGCAGCGCGGACTCCTCCGCCCAGCTGGTCACCGAGGCCCTCGGCGACGACCGCGTGGTGCACCTCGCCCGGCGCACCGGCTTCGGCCAGGCCGTCGAGGAGGCGTGCCGCACCGTCCCCGTCCTCGGCCCGGACGAGCTGTCGTACCTCAAGCGCCCCAGTGGCTGGGACCCGGTCACCCGCTCGTGGCGCGACGACGCCTACGACATGCCCGAACTGCCGCACGGCGAGCCCGTCCAGTGGCTGTGGCTGCTGCACGACGACTGCGCACCCGAACCCGACGCCCTCGCCCAGCTGCTCCGCGTCGTCGAGAACGAGATCGAACTGGGCCGCGACGACGTGGCGGTCGTCGGCCCCAAGCTGCGCGGCTGGTACGACCGCAGGCAACTGCTGGAGGTCGGCGTCTCCATCGCCAACTCCGGCCGCCGCTGGACCGGTCTGGACCGCCGCGAACAGGACCAGGGCCAGCACGACCACGTCCGCACCGTGCTGTCCGTCTCCACCGCCGGCATGCTCGTCCGCCGCGACGTCTTCGAACAGCTCGGCGGGTTCGACCGCCGGCTGCCCCTGATGCGCGACGACGTCGACCTGTGCTGGCGCGCCCACCGGGCCGGCCACCGCGTCCTCATCGCCCCCGAGGCGGTCGTACGGCACGCCGAGGCGGCCTCCCGCGAGCGCCGTACCGTCGACTGTGTGGGCCGCACCGCCGCCTCCCCGCACAAGGTCGACAAGGCCGGCGCCGTCTACACGCTCCTCGTCAACAACCGCGCCGCCGTGCTGCCCTGGGTGCTGCTGCGACTCGTCCTCGGCACCCTGCTGCGGACCGTCGCCTACCTCGTCGGCAAGGTCCCGGGACAGGCCGTCGACGAGATCCGCGGTCTGCTCGGCACCCTGCTGCGGCCCGAGCGGATCCTCGCCGGACGGCGCCGCCGCGGACCCTCCCAGATCGACAAGGGCGAACTGCGCCAGCTCTTCCCGCCGCCCGGCGCCACCGTCCGCGCCACCGTGGAACAGATCGCCGGCAACTTCTCCGGCGGCTCCGACACCGACACCGCCTCGGCCGGCCGGCACGGCGGCGCCGTGGAGTCGGGTCCTGGCGGCGACGACGCCGAATTCCTGGAGATCGAGCAGTTCGCCCGGCTCAAGCGGATCGCCCGCAAGCCCGGCCCGGTGCTCTTCCTGGCCCTGCTCCTGGTCTCCCTCGCCGCCTGCCGTGCCCTGCTCGGCGGCGGCGCGCTCGCGGGCGGCGCCCTGCTGCCCGCCCCGGCCGACGCCGGCGACCTCTGGTCCCGCTTCGCGGACAGCTGGCACCCGGTCGGCGCCGGCGGCACCCCGTCCGCACCGCCCTACCTCGCCGTCGTGGCGGCGCTCGCGTCGCTCCTGTTCGGCTCCGCCGGACTCGCGGTCACCGTCCTGCTGATCTGCTCGGTGCCGCTGGCCGGCCTCACCGCCTACTTCGCCTCCCGGCCCCTCGTCACCTCCCGCCTGCTGCGCGCCTGGGCGGCCGTCGCCTACGCCTTCCTGCCCGCCGCCACCGGCGCCCTGGCCGGCGGCCGCATCGGCACCGCCGTCCTCGCCGTGCTGCTGCCGCTCATCGCACGCGCGGGCATCGCCGCGAGCGGCCTCGCCCATGCCTCCGGCGCGCGCGGCAGCTGGCGGGCCACCTGGGCGTACGCGCTGCTGCTGACGGTCACCACCGCGTTCACGCCGATCGTCTGGCCCATCGCCCTGTTCCTCGGCCTCGGCGTGCTGGTCGTGCGCCGCGGCGACCTCGTCGCCCACGGCCTGCGCTTCGTCGCCCAGCTCGGCACCCCGCTGCTGGTCCTCGCCCCCTGGTCGCTCACCCTGCTCCCGACGGGCTTCTTCAAGGAGGCGGGCCTGGAGTACGGCTCCTCGTCCGCCACCGCTCTCGACCTGCTCGGCGCGAGCCCCGGCGGCCCCGGCACCGTCCACGGCCTGATGCTCATCGGCATCGTCCTCGCCGCCCTGGCCGCACTCCTGCGCTCCGAACGCCAGTTGGGCATCCGGACCGCCTGGGCGGTCGCCCTGGTCGGCCTCGTCTTCGCCGTCCTGTCCAACCACTCCACCTGGGCCGGACCCGCCACCCTCGTCTACGGCATCGCCCTGCTGGCCGCCGCCGCGCTCGGCGCCGACGGGGCACGCGCGCGCGTGGCCGAGCAGAGCTTCGGCTGGCGCCAGCCGGTCGCCGCCCTCATCGCCTTCGCCTCGGCCGCGGGCCCGCTCCTGGTCGCCTCCGGCTGGATGATCCGCGGCGCCGACGGCCCGCTGGAGCGCCGCGACCCGGTGCAGGTCCCCGCGTTCGTCGCCGAGGACGCCACCACCGACGACCAGGCCCGCACCCTGATCCTCGACAGCGACTCCACCGCGCGCGTGCGCTACACCCTCGTCCGCGGCTCCGGCGCCCGCCTGGGCGACGCCGAACTCGCCGCCGCCGACGGCGAGAACACCAAGCTCGACAAGGTCGTCGCCAACCTCGTCGCCGGCTCCGGCGCCGACCAGGCGGGCCAGCTCGGCGGCTTCGCGGTCCGCTACGTCCTCGTCCACAAGGGCGCACCCCGCGAGGTCACCCGCGTCCTGGACGCCACGCACGGCCTGAGCAGGCTCAGCCAGCAGAACGGCAGCGCCCTGTGGCGGGTCGACCAGCAGGTCTCCCGCGCCACCATCGTGTCCGCGGGCGGCTCCGGCGCCGCCCAGCCGGTCGCCGCCGGGCCGGTGGACATCCACACCACCGTCCCCTCGGGCTCGGGCAGCCGCGTCCTGCGCCTGGCCGACGCCGCGTCCGACGGCTGGACGGCCACCCTGGACGGCAGGCCGCTCACCCGCACCACGGTCGACGGCTGGGCCCAGGGCTTCCAGCTGCCCTCCACCGGCGGCAGGCTCGACGTCACCTACGACGCCCCGGTCACCCACACCGCCTGGCTGTGGACCCAGGGCGCGCTCGCCGTCGTCCTCGTCGTCCTCGCCCTGCCCGGCCGCCGCCGAGACATCGACGACGACCTCCCCGAGGAGCAGCCGCTGCCCGCCCAGGCCGCCACGGGCGAGGGCCGCCGCGCCCGCCGCCTGCGCGCCCAGGCCGAGGAAGCGGCCGACCAGGAACAGCCCGGCGTGCCTCCCGTCCCGGAGGAGGCCCCGGCCGCCGTCCCGCACCAGCAGGAGTACGCCGACTGGGACGCCGCGGCCTACCAGGGCGCCGAGTACACCGGCTACGGCACCGACCAGTACCAGGGCGCGGGCCAGTACCCGGCCGGCGGCTACGACCAGCAGGCGTACCAGCCCGACCCCTACCAGAACGGCCAGTACGACCCCTACGCCTACGGCGGTACGGACGGGCAGATGCCGTACGACCCGACGGCGTACCAGCAGGGCTACGACCAGGCCCAGCACCCCTACGGCACCGGCAGCGAGCGCCCCGACGGGAGCCAGCAGTGAACCGCACGACCCTGTCCCTGATCGCCGGCACGACCGCACTGGCCGCCGTCACCGCCTTCGCCGCGCTCGACTCACCGTCCGCGTCCGGCGCGAGCACCGCCAAGGCGGCCGCCGAACTGCCCGTGGAGCGCGCCGGCCTGGTGTGCCCCGCGCCCAGCCTCTCCGACATCGCCGACACGTCGTACACGTCGTTCACACCCGTCACCAAGGGCGCGGCGAGCGGCGGCAAGGCCGAACTCCAGGCGGCCACCGAGCAGTCGGCGGACGGCACGAGCGGCACCAAGACCGGCAAGGACACCAAGAAGAAGGCCGAGAAGCCGGTCCTCACCCCGAAGGAACCCGGCACACCGGTCACCGGTGACACCTCCGGCGCCGACGCGCCCGCGCTGATCGGCACCGCCGACGGGAAGTTCGCGCCGGGCTGGACCGTCCAGGAGACCACCGAGGTCGCCGCGGGCACCGGCCGCGGCCTCCAGGGCGTCAACTGCACCGCCCCGGACACCGAGTTCTGGTTCCCGGGCGCCAGCACGACCACCGACCGCACCGACTACGTGCACCTCACCAACCCGGACGACTCCGCCGCGGTCGTCGACATCGAGCTGTACGGCAAGGGCGGTGCGATCAAGTCCACGGTGCCGGACGGCTTCACGATCCCCCCGCACTCGAGCAAGCCCATCCTCCTGTCCACCCTCACCGACGAGCAGCAGACCGATCTGACGGTGCACGTCAACGTGCGCAGCGGCCGGGTCGGCGCGGCGGTACAGGCCCTGGACGACAAGGTGGGCGGCGACTGGCTGGCGGCGGCCGCCGACCCGGCCGGCAGCCTGGTCCTGCCCGGCATCCCGAAGGACGCCACCGACGTCCGTCTGATCGCCTTCACGCCCGGCGACGCCGACGCGGACCTGAAGGTCCGCCTGGCCTCGCCCGACGGCCTGATCACCCCGGCCGGGAACGAGACTCTGCACGTCAAGTCCGGTATGACCACCGCGGCCGACCTCGGCGACGTCACCCGCGGCGAGGCGGGCTCCCTGGTGCTGACGCCCACGGACCAGTCGGTCCCGGTGGTGGCGGCACTGCGCGTGATCCGCGGCAAGGGCGCCAAGCAGGAGACGGCGTTCATCCCCGCCACGGCCCCCGTCGGCACGCGCGCGACGTCGGCGGACAACAGCGGCAAGTCCTCGACCCTCTCGCTGACCGCGCCCACCGCGACGGTCACGGTCAAGGTCACCGCCTCGGCGGGCAGCGAGGGCGGCTCCCCGGTGACGAAGACCTACACGGTCAAGTCGGGCACCACACAGGACATTTCGGCCCCCGTCCCCTCAGGCATGAAGGGTACGTACGCCCTCACGGTGGAACCCACCTCCGACGCCCCCCTCTACGCCGCCCGAACCCTCTCGGCCACGGAATCCGGCATCCCGGGCTTCACCATCCAGACGCTTCCGAGTGACCGGGGTCTGGTGGCGGTACCGGAGGCGGACGAGGACTTGTCGGTACTGCAGAAGTAGCCGGTCAGGAGCGGGGCCGGGGCGAAGCCGGCCCCGGCCGGCCGCGGCATCGGGCGACCGGAGGAGCCGGCTAGTCCTCCCCGTAGCGGGGATCAACGGTCTCCGGAGTCAGCCCCAACAGCTCGGCCACCTGCTCCACGACCACCTCGTGCACCAGCGCGGCCCGCTCGTCCCGCCCCTTGGTCCGGATCTCCACCGGCCGCCGGTACACCACGACCCGGGCCCGCCGCCCGTCCCGCGCGGGGATGATCCCGCCCAACGGCACGGCCTCGTCGCTCCACGCCTCGGTGTCCCGGCGCTCCAGCCGGGGCACCTCGAGCACCAGGAAGTCGATGTCGGCCAGCTGCGGCCACCGCCGCTCGAGGCGCTCCACGGAGTCCTGCACCAGGTCCGCGAACACCTCGGCACGGCTGGCCGCCAACGGCACCTGCGGCGGCGCGACAGGTCCCCTCATGCCTCGCCCGTGACGATCACGTCGACGGGGCCCGGGGCCGGTGGCGCGGGGCGGTACACGGTTGTCCATCACTGGTGAAGCGTAGTCCCCGGACGCTCCCCCCGCCCGGCACCCACGCGGCAACCGGACTCCGGCCGCACGGCAACGGGCCATCGACACCCGATGTCGCAGGATGACCATTCCGGCCAAGGTCTGGCTCGTTTCCGTAACCCTCCAAGACCGCCAAACTCAAGGCAATTGACGTTGTTTGTACCGACTCATGACCGGACGGATTCCCGGCCGGCATCTCCAACAGGCCTGTCCCCGCAGGTCAGAAGGGCGCGTTCGGAGGGGCGTGTGGGGCGTCTCACAGCACGACACGGTGGAGTGACCTGGTGGAGAGTCGTCGCGGCCCGCTCAAGAGTGCGGTACCGTCCAACGTCGTGAGCCCTGTACGTCGCTGTTCGCGAACCGCCTGCGGCCGACCCGCCGTCGCGACGCTGACGTACGTCTACGCCGACTCGACCGCGGTCCTCGGCCCGCTCGCCACCTACGCCGAACCCCACTGCTACGACCTGTGCGCCGAGCACTCCGAGCGCCTTACCGCCCCCCGCGGCTGGGAGGTCGTCCGCCTCCTCGACGGCTCCGCTCCGGCACGGCCCAGCGGCGACGATCTCGAAGCGCTCGCCAACGCCGTGCGCGAGGCGGCCCGCCCCCAGGAGCGCGCGGCCCAGGCGGGCGGCGGCGGCCGTACCGCGGACCCCATGGAGGTCGCCCGCCGCGGCCACCTGCGGGTCCTGCGTTCCCCGGACAACTGAGCCCCGCCCGACGGCAGTCGGCCCCCGGGTACCACTCCACACCGCTCCCGCCCCGCGTTACGGCTCGGAGGCACCTCAGGGTCCACTTGGTGTCCACACACCCACCCCTTACCCCTGACGGGTAGTTTGTGGTCACCCATAGGACTTTCAGGAGGGTTGGCCGTGGCTGCTGATCTGTCGCAGATCGTGAAGGCGTACGACGTACGCGGAGTGGTCCCGGACCAGTGGGACGAGTCGCTGGCCGGCCTCTTCGGTGCCGCCTTCGCCGAGGTGACGGGTGCGGCGGCGATCGTCGTCGGGCACGACATGCGCCCCTCGTCCCCGGCCCTGTCCCGTGCCTTCGCGCGCGGCGCGGCGGACCGCGGCGTGGACGTCACCGAGATCGGCCTGTGCTCCACGGACCAGCTGTACTACGCCTCCGGCGAGCTGAACCTCCCGGGCGCGATGTTCACGGCCTCCCACAACCCGGCGCAGTACAACGGGATCAAGATGTGCCGCGCGGGCGCCGCCCCCGTCGGTCAGGACACCGGTCTCGCGCAGATCCGTGAACTGGCCGAGCGCTGGCTGGAGTCGGGCGCCCCCGCACCGGTCGCCGAGCCGGGAACCCTCACCACGCGCGAGACGTTGGAGGATTACGCGACGTACCTCCGCTCCCTCGTCGACCTGACCGCCATCCGCCCCCTGAAGGTCGTGGTCGACGCCGGCAACGGCATGGGAGGCCACACGGTCCCCACGGTCTTCGCCGGCCTGCCCCTGACCCTCGTCCCGATGTACTTCGAACTGGACGGCACCTTCCCGAACCACGAGGCCAACCCGCTCGACCCGGCCAACATCGTGGACCTGCAGAAGCGGGTCCCGGAGGAAGGCGCCGACCTGGGCATCGCCTTCGACGGCGACGCCGACCGCTGCTTCGTCGTGGACGAGAACGGCGACCCGGTCTCCCCGTCGGCGATCACCGCGCTGGTCGCCGTCCGAGAGCTGGCCCGCAACGGCGGCAGGGGCACGGTCATCCACAACCTGATCACCTCCCGCACGGTCCCGGAGGTGGTGCAGGAGAACGGCGGCACCCCGGTCCGCACCCGCGTCGGCCACTCCTTCATCAAGGCCGAGATGGCCCGCTCCGGCGCGATCTTCGGCGGCGAGCACTCCGCCCACTACTACTTCAAGGACTTCTGGAACGCCGACACGGGCATGCTGGCGGCCCTGCACGTCCTCGCGGCCCTCGGCGGCCAGGACGGCCCCCTGTCCGCCCTCGTCGCCCAGTACGACCGCTACGCGGGCTCCGGCGAGATCAACTCCACGGTCGCCGACCAGGGCGCCCGCCTCGCCGCGATCCGCGCCGCCCACGAGGGCCGCCCCGGCATCACCCTCGACGACCTCGACGGCCTCACGGTCTCCGCCGCCGACTGGTGGTTCAACGTCCGCCCGTCCAACACGGAGCCCCTCCTCCGCCTGAACGCGGAGGCGAAGGACGAGGCAACGATGGCCAGGATCCGCGACGAGGCACTGGCGATCATCAGGGCCTGACCCCCTGCCGGGCCGCGCGAGCCGCACCACCGGGACCGCGCTTCCCGGCCGCCCGAGACGGGTGGGCAGGTGGGAAAAATCCATGGGCCCAGGGGGCAGCGTCCCCTGGGCGGCACGCAAGCCCAGCTCAACCCACCCACCAGCGGTACGCTGACCGAACATCGGCAAAGCCGTCCACTCCCGAAGGGAAACCCCATGCCGCTCGAAGCCGGCCTCCTGGAGATCCTCGCCTGCCCCGCCTGCCACGCCCCCCTCAAGGAGCAGGACACCGAGCTGATCTGCACCGGCCAGGACTGCGGTCTGGCGTACCCCGTCCGCGACGGCATCCCGGTCCTGCTCGTCGACGAGGCCCGCCGCCCCGCGTAAGAGGCCCACCGCCCCGCAACGGCGAGGCGCCCACCCCCGCGCTCGACCCCCTGCACAGGACCCCGGCGATCGGAGGCTGCCGCCCATGCTCGACGAATCGCTGCTCGACGCCCCGGAGGGCCTCGCCGAGGCCGACCGACGAGGCCTCCTCCGCGGCGCGGCGGAAGCCGGCGCCCGCGTCCGCACCGCGGCCCGGCACGCCATCGAGGCCGGTCTCCGCGACCTCAAGCCCGACGGCCGGCCCCGCGCCGTCCTGATCGCGGGCCCCGGAGCAGCCGCCACCCACACGGCCGACTTCATCAGCAGCCTCGCCGGCCCCGGCAGCCCCGTCACCCGATTGGCCCCGACCGGCGTGGCCCCGGCCGCGGGCGCCCTGCGCTGGGAGCTCCCGGGCTGGGCCGGCTCCGTGGACCTGCTGCTGATCGCCACCCCGGACGGCACCGAACCCAGCCTCTCCATGCTCGCCGAGCAGGCCTACCGCCGCGGCGCCTCGGTCGTCGCCGTGGCCCCCGCAGGCACCCCGCTCGCCGAGGCGATGGCCGGCGCGCACGGCCTGTTCGTACCGATGGCGACAACGCCGTACGACCAGGAAGAACCCCTCGCCGCGTCCTCCTCGGGCGTCTTCTGGGCGCTGCTCACCCCGCTGCTGGGCCTCCTCGACCACATCGGCCTGCTCACCGCCGGGCCGGACGCCCTGGAGAAGGTCGCCGACCGCCTGGACCACATCGCCGAACGCTGCGGCCCGGCCATCGCGACCTACAGCAACCCGGCCAAGACCCTGGCCGCCGAGCTCGCCGACGCGCTGCCCGTCGTCTGGACGGAGGGCAGCTCGGCCGGGCCCGCGGGCCGCAGGTTCTCCGCCGCACTCGCCGAGCTGGCCGGCCGCCCCGCCGTGGTCGCCGAGCTCCCCGAGGCACTCGCCGCCCACAGCGCCCTGCTGGCCGGTCCCCTCGCGGCCAGCGCCGACCCCGAGGACTTCTTCCGCGACCGCGTGGAGGAGACGCCCGCACTGCACGCGCGCGTGGTGCTGCTCCGCGACCGCCCCAGCGGTGGCCTCACCGCCGCTCCCGGCGCCCGCGACCTGGCCCTCAGCCACGACACACCGATCAGCGAGCTGGAACCGGAGGAGGGCGGCGATCTGGAGACCCTCGCGGAACTGATCGCCATCACGGATTTCGCCGCCGTTTACCTGGCGCTCGCTTCCGGGGCCTGACCTTGCTCCAGGCCGTCCGGCCCGCGCCCACCACCGGGGCGGGACCGGCGACGGCGTCGGCCGAGCAGCATATGTAACGGAGACAGAGAAACCACATGGACCGCCTCGACAACACCGTCCGCCCCTACGCCTGGGGTTCCACCACCGCCATCCCGCACCTGCTCGGCGTGGAGCCGACCGGCGAACCGCAGGCGGAGATGTGGATGGGAGCGCACCCGGGTGCCCCCTCGCGCACTGAGCGCGGGACGCTCGTCGAGGTCATCGCCGCCGACCCGGAGAAGGAACTGGGAGCGGAGACGGTCGCCAAGTTCGGCCCCCATCTGCCCTTCCTGTTCAAGATCCTCGCCGCCGGTGCCCCCCTCTCCCTCCAGGTGCACCCCGATCTGGCACAGGCCAAGGAGGGCTACGCCGACGAGGAGCGGCGCGGCATCCCCGTCGACGCCCCGAACCGCAACTACCGGGACGCCAACCACAAGCCGGAAATGATCTGCGCGCTGACCGAGTTCGACGGCCTGTGCGGCTTCCGGGACCCGGTCCGGACGGCCGACTTGCTCGACGGCCTCGGCGTCGACTCCCTCAAGCCGTACGTCGACCTGCTGCACGCCCACCCGGAGGAGGCGGCCCTGCGCGAGGTCCTCACGGCGATCCTCAGCGCCGACCCGGAGGAGATGGCCCACACGGTCGCCGAGGCCACCGCCGCCTGCACCCGTCTCGGCGGCGACTACGCGCCCTACGCCGACATCGCCCACCACTACCCCGGCGACCCCGGCGTCATCGCGGCGATGCTGCTCAACTACGTCCGCCTGCAGCCCGGCGAGGCCCTGTTCCTCGGCGCCGGAATCCCGCACGCATACCTCAACGGCCTGGGCGTCGAGGCCATGGCGACCTCCGACAACGTCCTGCGCTGCGGCCTGACCCCCAAGCACGTCGACGTCCCCGAACTCCTGCGCGTCGTCCGCTTCGAGGCAGGCGACCCGGGCGTGCTGCGCCCCGAGGCCTCCCCGGACGGCGAGGAGGTCTACGAGACGCCGATCGACGAGTTCCGGCTCTCCCGGTACGTGCTCCCCGAGGGCGGCACCACCCACGACCTCACCCTGAACACCCCGCAGATCCTGCTCTGCACGGCCGGTCGCGTCCGGGCGGGCGAACACGAACTGGCCCCCGGCCAGTCGGTCTTCGTCCCCGCCGACGAGAAAGCCGAGGTGTCCGGCACGGGCACGGTCTTCCGCGCCACCGTGATCGTATGACCATGGCTGTGGACACCTGAGGCGTCGCCGCCCGGGCGGGCTGCAAGAATGGCCCACCGGCAAAGCACGGGCAAAGCCGGGCACACGCCCGGACGGCGTGGACGGACGAGGGCGAAGGGACTACGCGTACACATGAGCGCGTCAGGCGGTACCAGGGCGATCGTGGCGGCACTCGGCGCCAACCTCGCGATCGCGGCATCGAAGTTCGTGGCGTTCGCGTTCAGCGGCTCCTCGTCGATGCTCGCCGAGGGCGTCCACTCGCTCGCCGACTCGGGGAACCAGTTCCTGCTCCTGATCGGCGGCAAGAAGGCCCAGCGCGAGGCGACTCCGCAGCACCCCTTCGGCTACGGCCGCGAGCGGTACATCTACGCCTTCCTCGTCTCGATCGTCCTGTTCTCCGTCGGCGGCATGTTCGCCATCTACGAGGGCTACGAGAAGATCCTGCACCCGCACGAGGTCGAGCACTGGTACTGGCCGGTGGGCGTCCTCGTGTTCGCGATCATCGCCGAGGGCTTCTCGTTCCGTACGGCCATAAAGGAGTCGAACGAACTGCGGGGCAAGCTCTCCTGGTCGCAGTTCATCCGCCGCGCCAAGGCGCCCGAGTTGCCCGTGGTCCTGCTGGAGGACTTCGGAGCGCTCATCGGTCTGGTCCTCGCCCTCGGCGGTGTCGGCCTCGCCCTGCTCACCGGCAACGGCGTCTGGGACGGCATCGGCACCGTCTGCATCGGTGTCCTGCTCGTCCTGATCGCCCTGGTCCTGGCCGCCGAGACCAAGTCGCTGCTGCTCGGCGAGGCCGCGGGCATCGACGAGGTCAAGAAGATCGAGGCCGCGATCGTCGACGGCGACACCGTCACCGGCATCATCCACATGCGCACGCTGCACCTCGGCCCCGAGGAGCTGCTGATCGCCGCCAAGATCGCCGTCCAGCACGACGACACGGCCGCCGAGGTCGCGAAGGCCATCAACGCGGCCGAGGCCCGCATCCGCGCCGCCGTCCCCATCGCCCGGGTCATCTACCTGGAGCCGGACATCTACAACGAGGCCGAGGCCGCCAAGGGGCCGGACCCGGCGGCGACCCCTGGCGGGCCGACCCCGCACCCGGTCGGTCACTGAGAGTCCTGCCCCCCGAGTCCCGCTCGCCGCGGACTCGGGGCGCGGTAATTCTTCCCCGGCCAGGAGAGAAGCCGGCGCAGACCTGGCAGGCGAGCACCCAACCCTCGACTCAAAGGTGCGAAAGCCGCAGGTCATACCCGTCTGAGGCCTTCCGCCCACGCGCTTTCGCCCCCTGCCCGCCATCCCGCGAAACCCCGCTCCGGCCCCCGGCCACGTCCCCGGAACGACCTGAACTGTTCGCATGCGGACTGGGGACGACCCGGACCTCCGGTGTAGCTTGGGACGGAGCCAGACGTCGCTGCTGATGGCGGTCGGGCGGTCCCCCTGCGGACCGGCCGAGGGAGAGAGGGCCTCCGACGGACTGCGCTGCGCGTACGTGGGCATGCCTGTGCCTCTTTCACGGGCACACCTGTGTCCGCCGCCGCGCAGACCAGCCGTACCCACCTCGACCCAACCCCGAGGAGCAGCTCGCAATGACGACTGTCGACAGCCGACAGGACTTCAAGGTCGCAGACCTCTCCCTGGCCGAGTTCGGCCGCAAGGAGATCACCCTCGCCGAGCACGAGATGCCTGGCCTCATGGCGATCCGCAAGGAATACGCCGAGGCGCAGCCCCTCGCCGGCGCCCGTGTCACCGGCTCCCTGCACATGACCGTGCAGACCGCCGTGCTCATCGAGACCCTCGTCGCCCTGGGCGCGCAGGTCCGCTGGGCGTCCTGCAACATCTTCTCCACCCAGGACCACGCGGCCGCCGCCATCGCCGTCGGCCCGAACGGCACGCCCGACAACCCGCAGGGCATCCCGGTCTTCGCCTGGAAGGGCGAGACCCTGGAGGAGTACTGGTGGTGCACCGAGCAGGCGCTGACCTGGCCGGACAGCCCCACCGGCGGCCCGAACATGATCCTGGACGACGGCGGTGACGCCACCCTCCTCGTCCACAAGGGCGTCGAGTACGAGAAGGACGGCAAGGTCCCCGGTCTGGAGACCGCCGAGTCCGACGAGCACCGCGTCATCCTCGAACTCCTGCACCGCACCATCACGGACGGTTCGCAGAAGTGGACCCAGCTGGCCTCCGAGATCCGCGGCGTGACCGAGGAGACCACGACCGGCGTCCACCGCCTGTACGAGATGCAGCGCGACGGCGTCCTGCTGTTCCCGGCGATCAACGTCAACGACGCCGTCACCAAGTCGAAGTTCGACAACAAGTACGGCTGCCGCCACTCCCTGGTCGACGGCATCAACCGCGCCACCGACGTCCTGATCGGCGGCAAGACCGCCGTCGTCTGCGGCTACGGCGACGTCGGCAAGGGCTGCGCGGAGTCCCTGCGCGGCCAGGGCGCCCGGGTGATCGTCACCGAGATCGACCCGATCTGCGCCCTGCAGGCGGCGATGGACGGCTACCAGGTCACGACCCTCGACGAGGTCATCGACAAGGCCGACATCTTCATCACCACGACCGGCAACAAGGACATCATCATGGCCTCGGACATGGCCAAGATGAAGCACCAGGCCATCGTCGGCAACATCGGCCACTTCGACAACGAGATCGACATGGCCGGCCTCGCCAAGGTCCCCGGCATCGTCAAGGATGAGGTCAAGCCGCAGGTCCACACCTGGACGTTCCCGGACGGCAAGAAGATCATCTTGCTGTCCGAGGGCCGCCTGCTGAACCTGGGCAACGCCACCGGTCACCCGTCGTTCGTGATGTCCAACTCCTTCGCGGACCAGACCCTGGCCCAGATCGAGCTGTTCACCAAGCCCGACGAGTACCCGACCGGCGTCTACACGCTGCCCAAGCACCTCGACGAGAAGGTCGCCCGTCTCCACCTGGACGCGCTCGGCGTGAAGCTCACCCAGCTGCGCCCCGAGCAGGCCGCCTACATCGGCGTGGAGGTCGACGGCCCGTACAAGTCGGACCACTACCGCTACTGAGTCCGTAGGTCCGCAGCCAGTACCTCCGAGGCAGGCCCCCGCACCCCCGTGCCGGGGGCCTGCCCCTTTGGCCTCAGGCCGGACCCGCCCGTCGAGCCCCAGGACCCCCATGCCCCGCGGCCGCTATTCGCTCCACGATCCGCACGATCACACCCCTCTCGCAGAAGAGCACTTCCAGTGCGCCCCCGGCCCGTCCGGCTGGCGCTACGTCTCCCGGCTGACCACCCCCGCGGGAGACCACAGCGGCTCGGTCGACCTAGCCCTGGACGACCTCGGCCGCCCCATCCGCCTCGAACTCCACGCGGGGGGCTGGCAGGTACGCGGCGCCGCCCTCGACGGCGTCACCTGGGTCCGCACCGACCCCACCGGAGCCCATGCCACCGAAGGCAATGTGCGCGCCCACGCCTTCACCGGCACGTCCCCCGCGTTCCTCGTCGCCACCGCCCGGCTGCTGCGCCTCACCCCCTCGTCCGCCGCCACCCGCGTGCGCCTCGTGGCCTTCACGGACCCGGTCCTCGCCCCCCGCACCATGGACCAGTCCTGGGCCTTGGTGAACAGCGAAGCACACGCCACTGACAACGCCCCCCTGACCGTGGACGAATACCAGGTCACAGCCCTGGACACGGGCGAACAGCACACCGTGCACATCGCCGGGGACGTGGTCCTGTCCGCGCCCGGAATCGAGCTGGAGGACCTCCAGTCACCGCCGTCGAGATTCGACTGAGCCGACGCCGCCGAGCCGGCGGAGAGGCC
This sequence comes from Streptomyces sp. NPDC044064, assembly GCF_056434245.1. NCBI lineage: Bacteria > Bacillati > Actinomycetota > Actinomycetes > Kitasatosporales > Streptomycetaceae > Streptomyces > Streptomyces sp. NPDC044064. Next base: position 2,825 of record NZ_JBWKFN010000010.1, on the reverse strand, counting down.
GGCTATGCGGGCGGAGCGAACCCGGTGGAACCGGAACCCTCGGCCGGCCGCTCGGACGGGGTCTCGCCCCGCTGCGCCGAGGGGGGCGGTACGACCGGAGCCTGGGACTGCGGCCGGACGGGCGCCTGGGACGGGCCGGGCTGACCGGGATTCTGCGGCCACACCGGCGCCTGCTGCTGATACCCGTTCGCCGCGGGCGCCTGAGGCACCGGCGGAGCATAGCCACCGGGCACAGCACCACCGGGCGCGCCGGGCACGAAGCCGGCGGGCGCACCCCCGGGCACCACGGGACCCGGGCCCCCGAAGGCCTGCCGCGCGTCGCGAGCCTGCCTCTCATGGACCACAGCCGCCAGGAAGGCGGCCGGGTGCACACCCTGCGGTGCCGGAGCCCCGGTACGGGCCGCGAGATCGGCCGCGAGCCGCCGGCCCATGTCCCAGGACACCTGAGGATCGAGCTGCTGCATCCGCGTCAGGTACTGCCGCACGGCGAGCCACAGCCCGTCCGGCACGGCCGACAGGTCCAGCTCGGCGAACCGCCCCGCGAGCTCCGGCGGAGGCGGAGGCACGAAGCCGGCCCGCCCCACGGGAATCCGCTCGCGTACGACCAGGGTGCCCGCGAAGACGTCCCCGAGCCGCCGGCCCCGCGCCGACACCAGCGAGGCGATGCAGGCCACGATCCCGAACGTCATCAGGATCTCGACCACACCGATCGAGCCCCGCACCAGCGCGTGCCGGAACCGGATGGGCCCACCGTCGTCGCGCACCACCCGCAGCCCGAACGCCAGCTTCCCGAGCGAGCGCCCATGACTGAGCGTCTCCACCGCGATCGGACCGCCGACCAGCACCAACATGAAGGTCGCGATCGACACCGCGAGCTGGGCCGCCTCGTCCAACGACGAAGTCGCGGCCACCAGCGCGATGGTCACGCCCATGTACACGAGCACTGCCACGACCAGGTCGAGCAGCACCGCCAACGCCCTGCTCGGCAGCTTGGCCGGGCGCAGTTCCAGCGCCACCGCCTCGCCGGTCACCAGCTCACTCACGCCCGCCGTCCTTCCCCTGGTCTGCCCCGTGCAGCGCAAGTCTGCCAAGCTGAGGGCGCATCGCGCCCCAGTAGGACAAGCTGACAGCATCACGAGCCTCCACCAAGAGCAGTGGACGACCAGCCGAGGAGCAGGCAGACCCGATGGACCTGGACGTCTTCGTCTCCGCACACCGAGCCGAATGGGACCGCCTCGACGCCCTGCTCCGCCGCCAGCGCCGCCTCAACGGCGCCGAGGCCGACGAACTGGTCGCTCTCTACCAGCGCACCGCCACCCACCTGTCGCTCATCCAGTCCAGCGCCCCCGATCCACAGCTGACCGGACGGCTCAGCCAGCTCGTGGCACGCGCGCGCAGCGCCGTCACCGGAACCCGTCGCGCCTCATGGCGCGACGTCACGCGCTTCCTAGGCCAGGGTTTCCCCGCAGCGGTCTACCGCGCACGCCACTGGTGGGTGCCCACCGCGCTCGTCTCCACCGCCATCGCGATCCTCCTGGGCTGGTGGATAGGCACCCACCCGGAGGTGCAGTCGACCATCGCGGCCCCCAGCCAGCTGCGCGAGCTGACCCGTCCCGGCGGTGAGTACGAGACCTATTACTCGAGCCACCCGGCGGCCTCCTTCGCCGCGCAGGTGTGGACGAACAACGCCCGGGCCGCCGCGATGTGCCTGGTCCTGGGCGTCTTCCTCGGTCTGCCCGTGCTCTGGATCCTTTTCGAGAACATGCTCAACCTGGGCGTCGGCATCGGCCTGATGTCCTCCGCCGGCCGCCTCGACACCTTCCTGGGTCTGATCCTCCCGCACGGGCTGCTCGAACTGACCGCGGTCTTCGTCGCCGCAGGCACCGGCCTCCGCCTCGGCTGGACCGTCATCGACCCGGGCCCCCGAAGCCGCCGCACCGCACTGGCCGAGGAAGGCCGGGCCGCCGTGGGGATGGCTATAGGCCTCGCACTGGTCCTGTTCGTGTCCGGCGCCATCGAAGGCTTTGTCACCCCGTCCGGCCTGCCCACCTGGGCCCGCATCGGCATAGGGGTCGCGGCCGAGGTGGCCTTCCTGGCGTACGTCTACGTCCTGGGCGGCCGCGCGGTACGCGCCGGTGAGACGGGCGACCTCGAAGCGGCCGAACGCAGCACGACCCTCCCGACGGCCGCCTGATGTGCGTCCGGGGTCTGTGAGCTGCTAGTCTCCTCTTCGCCCCGCAAAACCCGTTGACACGGGTGGAGTGGGGAGGTAGATTCAATGAGTTGCCCGGAGCTGGACAAGCTCAGGGCTGATCGTTTAGAATCTATCTGCTTCCAAAGGTGTCGCGACTGTGACTCTGAGAAGCATCCCCGACTTAACTACTCAGAAATGAGCGGCCGGTCAGACCGGCCAAGAACTTCTGATAAAGTCGGAACCGCCGGAAAGGGAAACGCGAAAGCGAGAACCTGGAAAGCACCGAGGAAATCGGATCGAGAAAAGATCTGATAGAGTCGGAAACACCGAAGGGAAGCCCGGAGGAAAGCCCGAGAGGGTGAGTACAAAGGAAGTGACCGTTCCTTGAGAACTCAACAGCGTGCCAAAAATCAACGCCAGATATGTTGATACCCCGTCTCCAGCATCAGCTGGGACGAGGTTCCTTTGAAAAACACAGCGAGGACGCTGAGTGTGAGGGGACTATTCCTCCTCTCGCACCGCTCTCGTGCGTGCTAACCGGATTACCGGTAAACATTCACGGAGAGTTTGATCCTGGCTCAGGACGAACGCTGGCGGCGTGCTTAACACATGCAAGTCGAACGATGAAGCC